>CAZEGV010000056.1:0-15359 GCA_964511645.1 uncultured Cytophagales bacterium | reverse complement strand
AAAGATACAGTGGAAAACCCGACCCTCAAACAACATAGCGATAGCTGTTGGTTGAAGGAATTGCCCTAATTTGTTTTATTATTCATTGTTAATCCCTTTAATTTTATCGTGTAATGTCCTACCAAAGCGTGACGCTCAAAGGACAAGAGCCAAATATGTAGTTGTCCTTCAGTATCGGTGTCCCAATGGAATATAGGACCATCCACTCCTATTTTGTGACTGTCTAACCACTTGCCTGTTTCATCGCTAAAGTAAGCATAGTATGGACTTTTTTGACATTTCCAATGAATATGTTCTTCATGTGATTCATAAAAAGGATGATTGCCAAATCCCATAGAGTTTTTCCAACCTTTATTAGCTTTTTCTACTGATAGTTTGGGGAAAATATTCATATCAATTCCACCGATTACTAAATGTGTTTCTCTGTCGTTTTTTCTGTCCTTAAAGGTCATTTCTATTTCATTTAAAGAATCTGAAATGGCTAATAATTGAATATTTTCAAGTTTAAACAATCTCCCTAACTCTGTTACACGAGGGTCTGCTCTGTTATAAAAACCTGGGGGGGTAAATGTAGCAAAAAGAGTGCTGTCATTTTGTAAGTCCCTCATCGTCTGAAAGCTTTCAGGGTAAATAATTTCTTTAAACTTCTTTTTTCGAGCTCCTTCCAAAGGATACATTGCATCACTTTGGTCTGTATAGTTAATGGCTATTTCTTTTGCGTTTTGTCTGAGTAATGATTTGTTTATTTCTTTGCTTTTAGGGTCTATCCAGTCCTCTAGCTCTGCATGGTAGGCATCAAATGACTCATTGTTTACTTTCTTAAATAGTGTTTTGTATAGATTTTGAGGAAAGTTAAACCAACCATGTGCCATAGGTAACATCTTTCCTTCTTTATTGGTGTATAAAATCACTTCCCACAGGTATGAGTTAAGGCAATTTCTTGCAATGTCTACTCTGGCTACCTTTTGGTCAGATGACTTAAACTCTCCTGCTAGTAAGTGGACTTGGTTACGGTTCCACTCTTGGTTAATTGCACAAATATGTTTTAAGTATTTGTCTTCTTTTAGGTTATCAGGAATGGCGGGGATAAAGTCTTCTATATTTAACTTGTCTACAATAATACTGTCTCCTTTTTTAGAAACAAATTTAAATGAATATCCACTCTTTTCTTCAACTAATTTTCCCGCTACAAAATAGTTAAAATCATAATTTTCATCCCTGAACCCAATGTCTGGATTGTCTGGGTATTGCTTATCATCTAGCTCTTTAATCTCCAATGGATAAAAGCCAATATTTGCTGTTTGTACTTCCTTTTCGGTTGGTGGGTTTTCGCAAGAGAAAAAAGCAAATAGAGGTAATAATATTAATATGTATCTCATGTTATTTTTTATTTGAGTGTGTTTTGATTGCACTTAATAGTGCTGGGTGAAACAGCAAGTTAGCTATTTCTGGTAAATTCTCAATTCTATCTTCTGTAAAATAATTTTCTTCTTCTAACCTTTGCCAGCTAGGCATGTACTTAAACTTATTTTGACTTATGGATTTGTAGAATTTTTCTCTCCCAGTTTTTTGGGTATTTTTAGTCAAAAAGTTGTGAGATATCACGAACTCAAACAATATAGCTTCTTCTTGTCCTTGTTTATAAAACCTTAATAAATCAATAAGAATATTAACTGCTTCCGTTTTTTCTAATGGGCTAAAAACAATCACTTCTTCTTGCTTCATCAAACAGCAATAAGTACTTATACCTTCTTCTTGGGTAGATAACAATAGGTGTTTCATCCACATTTGAGGCAATATTTTTACTGTTTTATTAGAAAAACCTAATAAAACCTGCTTACCTCCTTCATACAAATCTTCTGATGTGTAAATAAACCTTACACCTTCTAACTCTAACTCACAGTCTTTGGAGAGAAGTTTTTTTGAGCCCATGATTACCCCTTGGTGAATCTCCTTTAACTGCTCTACTTCTGGTGAAAATTCTCTTACTTTCACATTTGCCATATTCAGCAATGGTAAATCTCCCTGTCTTACGAGTTCATTTCTTAATTCAACAGTATTACCTTGTTCAAAAAGTACTTTTTTAAGTAAGTATTCATCTAAACCATCAAGATCTATCCGCTCTGTATCTTCAATTATTATATCTTCTTTTTGATACCAAATGTTTAATATTTTTTCAAAATAATATTTTGGTGCGTCTTTATAGAATTTAATCAATTCCTCTAAGGGTAATTCTTGAAGGGCTACTTTTTCTACTTGATGTTTTTTGACTAATGGGATTGCCGAATGTGTCGGTTTTCTGTACGAATAGCTGTTCGCACTTACCCAATCATTAATTGGGTATTGGGTAAATAACATTTTATAAGCTCTTGAGTTGTTGATTGTGATATAATCCAATAACTCGGTTACTACGCTAGATGGTGGTATGGACTCGTTAGATTTTACGTCTCTTCCTATATAACTTAGGTATAACTTTTGTTTGGCAGACAGTATAATATCTAAAAACAAGGCTAAGTCCCCCTCTCTAATTCCTCTATCTCCTCTTCTTTTCCTATCTTGTATCAGGTCAAAACCTAAATTCTTTGATGCTCTAGGAAATTCCCCTCTATTTAATCCCAGCACTGCTATATATTGATAAGGGATACTCCTCATTGGTATCATCGAGCAGAAAGTAATAGTTCCTGAAATTAAGTTTCTTTTGCTACTATCTTCGTGTAAGGCAGTCAGCATAGCTGTACTAAAGACATTAAAATCAACAAGTCCTACATCTTCTGTCACTTGTTTCATCAAAGTAAAACGATGCTCTAGGCTTTTCCACTCATCTACTTGTTTGTCTTCAATACTTATGATACGGTCAATAAAACTTGTAGTAAAATCACACCAGTCTGCCACAGTCTGCCTACTTCGCTTAAACTCTATAAATCGTATTATCTCATCTACAAATACTTTGAATCTAAACAATTGATAGGTTTCATTTGTATCAAGCTCATCATAAGGATGAATTTTTTCTGTACCGTCAAGCATAGGTATACTCATAGCATAACCCAATATTATTTTTTTGAGTCCGTAAACCCAGCTCACATATCCAGTTTCTAAGTCTGCATCTCCCTTAATGCCGTATCGGATATTAACATCCTTCAACACCCTACGAATTAGTGCTAAATCATTAATATCAAAATAAGTACGGATCAAATCAAACTCTAATAATTCTAAAGATTTTTCAGCGGTAAAATATTCTTCCGACAAAGAAAAAACAGATTCCAAAACAGCCACAATACTCTCCGAACTATACGTTTCTTGCACTAGGTTATAAGCTAATTTCTTATCAAAAACAGCACTTATATAAGGCTTATAGTCTTGGGTGTCATTAACTAAAATAATAATGTCACGAGGTTTTAAAGTTATATTATGATGTAATTCATTCATAATGTTATCATACAAAACTTCTACCTCTCTAAGCTTAGTATAATGGGACACAATTTTTATAGAACCATCTTCTAGGTCTTGCTGGGTAATTTCATGACGGGACTCTCCTACTAGATTTTTTTCAATATCAGATTGTATTTTTTGTAATAAAGTATTAGAATCGCTAACAAAGTCATCTTGTAATAGGCAATCTAAAGCAATATCTTGCTCAAAAAGCATTAGAAACACTTCTTTAGTGAGTTTACCCCAATTCTGTAGCAATTGATTTCCTTCTGTCAGATAGACTTCTTCAGCATTTTGTTTATTTATTAATTCATAAAATGCAATTGCCCTTTGACTTTTATCATCATACCAATACTCTTCTGGAGATGGGTTAACTAAATAAAAAACAACGTCTACCAACTCTGCAATTTTATAAATTACATCTAAATGATATTGAGTAAAAATAGATAAACCAAAAAATGAAATGCTTTTATACTTTTTCCGAATCCTATCAGCGTACTGATCTTCCTTAACTCGCTCAAAAAACTCATCTCTAAGTACTACCCTGTCTTTTATTTCCAAAATCACTATCAGTTCTACCCAAAGCCATTTTTGCCATTTTTCATGCTTTTTATATGTAGTTTCAAATAATTTAGCGGATTCAGACTTATTCCAATTATCAATAAAATCAGGTCGATAAATTAAATACTGATCAAATAGATCCCCAACAGTTGTCGCCAATTGTATTCGTTTTAAATCATCTGATTCATAATATTCTGCTATTTCTTTAAAATTTTGGCAAAACTCATCTTGCCCCAACAGTTCATACAAAACCCACTTGACTTGCTCAAGCATAAAACCGTCTTGCTCTATCAGACCCACCGTTTTGAAAACATCATTAACAAAATGTGTAGGACTCAAAAATTTAGAATGAGCAAAAATCCCTTGACGTTCTGCTAGCTGAATGGCTAGCCAATTATTAATTCCTTCTGTTTGAGTTACAAAAATTTGCTCATCAAATACTCCTAAGCTCTGATTAGACAAATGATTGTCCAACTGATCCATTAATCGAATAATGTCTTTGGCTATATAAATTTTCATTTCCCTATTCTTAGTTGAATTCCAGAGGTCCTTTGTACCTTTCGTGCAATAGTACTGGCAATTACCATATCCTCTCCTAGTACCAAAACCGCTTCTTTTGCCCTTGTTACGGCAGTATACAATAGTTCCCTTGTCAATATTGGCATGTCCTCATCTTTGGGCAAAACTACAACCACTTCTCTAAATTCTGAACCTTGACTTTTATGTATCGTCATCGCAAAGACTGTTTCCATATGAGTCAAATACCCAATTAATACAGGAGTTAATACTCCCTTTTTATCAAAAAAGGCTTTCAACTCTCCCGATTCATCTTTTCTAATAATCCCTACATCACCATTAAACAAACCCAAACTATGGTTATTTTTAGTAACCATTATCGGCTGATTGTGGTAATGAGTATCTTGAATATCTAACAAACCCTTCTCTACCAAATAATCTTCTACTGCTTTATTATACACGGATACTCCCCACCTCCCTTTACGAGTGACGCACAAAATCCTTATATTATTAAGTTTCTGTAATGCTTCTAATGTATCATCTTCTTGTATATATGTTTTGTAAAGTTCTATTTTTTTATAAAGATCTATGGCATTATAATCTTCTTTCTGAATGACGACATCTTTTCCGTCAGGTGATACTGCACAAGTATTTTTGTTTGGGATATTTCCTTGTAAAACTTCTTTACTGTACAAACCTATCCCTTTACCTGCTTTAAAGCGATAGCTATGCTGAAGTTCTACTACTGCGTTGCTCAATAAGCCCGTTTTCTTTTCTTTTTTCAAGATAGACACATTAGCGAAAGCGGAAAAAAAAGAAATTCTCTCTTCCGAAAAACAATTCATCTCATCACCCAAAGACTGACACAAGTCACCAAACACACTTCCAGCACCCACCGAAGACAGCTGGTGCTTGTCCCCCAATAAAATCACTTTAGTTTTATCCCCAACAGCATCCATAAGCTTAGCCATCAAATCCATATCTATCATAGAAGACTCATCTACAATAATCACATCATAATCCAGATAATGCTCGGAATGGTGTTTAAACTTTGTACTATTCCTGATTGTACCCAACATACTGTGCACCGTAGAAGCCTGAATATCAGTAAATTTTTCTTTGATTACATCACTCACTGGCAAAGCTTCTTTTGATAGCTGTAAAGATTCGTTAATCCGAGCTGCTGCCTTCCCCGTAGGCCCTACTAACCTCACTTTTGTATTAACATCCATCATAAACAAAACCGCCAACAGCTTAGCTACTGTTGTTGTTTTCCCCGTACCGGGACCACCTGTAATGATGCTAAAAGGCTCTATGATTGCCGTAAGTACCGCCAATAACTGCCAATCTATCTCCTGCTTACTCTCAAATAATAAATCCAAAGCTTCTTGCAAGCCTTTTTGTGTGGTTTGTTTTTGCTTTCGCAGAAATTTAATTTTATCTAAAAAATCTGTTTCGTAATGATAATACTTATTAAGATAAGCTCTATTTCCTTCTATCAGAATAGGCTTCCCCTCTCCTACAAAATTATTTTTTTGAATTTTATTTAGTTCAAACACCTTATTCCAATAAGGGTTCTCTTCTTTATTATTTTTTGTATTGTACTCTTCTATATCTAAGCAAATATGTCCTTCTGACAAGCGTTGAGATAATAAATATGCCAATCCCTTCATCATTCGAGTATCAAAAAAATCAGCAAAAACAATATGTTCATCTATGGATTTAGTCTCAAGCATAGGTAAATATAAACTTCCAAAGTGATATATTTCATATTAATCACGAAAATATTTTGCAGTTCAGTATTAAACCCCTATTATTGCATTCTAATTAGAAAACGGTGTGGTAGTTCAGCTGGTTAGAATGCCTGCCTGTCACGCAGGAGGTCGCGGGTTCGAATCCCGTCCATACCGCTTATAAGCCTTACAGAAATGTAGGGCTTTTTTTATGTTTAATTTTGTGTAAAATGCCTGTCCCGATTCTCTCGGATTTGAATCACGTCCATATTTGCAAAAGGGATCCGTCAGTAGACGGACACGTCTTCGTGGAAATCCTTTTTTATTTTTACAATTATTGATTTTCTCATTTCTTTCATTTTGTATCTTATAGGTTTATACTGATATATAAGAAGGTAATGAAAATCGAAAAGATTGGGAACGTAAAGCCCAACCTGAGGAATAGCGACACGATAGTGTTGTGATAACGAGGGATTTGCCCTCATTTTTATTTATATTTGTATAGCATGAATGATACTAAGCTAGAAAACAAATTAGAGAAAAGAGACATTAAGCCTACAGCTATGCGTTTGTTGGTGTTACAGTTTTTGACGGAGCAAATTAAAGCTGTGTCATTGTCTGATATTGAAAATTCGCTATATTATGCCGATAGAAGTACATTGTTTAGGACTTTAAAGACTTTTGAAAAGAATAAATTAATCCATAGTATAGAGGATGGAAGTGGGCAAGTCAAGTATGCGATTTGTTTGGAAGAATGTGATTGCTCTGCTCAAGATTTACATTATCACTTTCATTGTACCAAATGTACTAATACTTTTTGCTTAACTTCTCTTAGTGTACCAGCAATAGATATTCCTAAGGGTTTTGTGATGCAACAAGCCAATATGGTTATTAAGGGGGTTTGTGCTAATTGTAATCAATAAACTTTGCAATTGAGTTGCAGTTACATTGTATTACTTTAGTGGCTTAAATGAAATTTATAGCCCTTATATTGTCATTTGTAGTGTTTTTGATCTCTGTAACTCCTTGCATGGATAGCTGTGCGGATGAGCATTTGATTGAATCAGCATCGCATTCAGAGCATCATTCGGATGATAATCAAGAAAATTGTCCACCTTTTTGTGTTTGTCAATCGTATATTGCTTCTATTACTTTCCCCTCTTTTTCTTATCATTTAGCAAAACATTTTTCTACAACAAAAAAAGAATATTTTTCTCATTATAAGTCTCATTATGTTTCTAGCTACTCTCATAGCATTTGGCATCCGCCTACCTTTTCTTAATTTTTGTTAGCCAAGAGGATGTATCAGTATTCTCTTTTTTATAAAGTTTAAGAAAAATTAATAAAATTATGTTTGATAAAATTATTGCTTATTCGGTTCAGAATAAGTTTATGATAGGGCTTTTTATGTTCGCCCTCACTATTTGGGGAGTTTTCTCTCTTCGGCAATTACCTATTGATGCTGTACCTGATATTACTAATAATCAAGTGCAGGTTATCACATTATCACCTACCCTTGCTACTCAGGAGATAGAACAATTCATTACTACACCGATAGAATTATCTTTGCAAAACCTTCAGAAAATTGAAGAGATAAGGTCTATTTCTCGTTTTGGTTTATCCGTTATTACTGTTGTGTTTGAGGAAGATTATGATATCTATCTTGCTCGACAGTTGGTTAACGAACGCATAAAAGAGGCTCAAGATGCCATTCCAGAGGGGTTAGGAACTCCAGAGGTTGCTCCATTATCTACTGGGCTGGGGGAAATCTATCAATATGTAGTAAGACCAAAAGAAGGATATGAAGATAAGTATTCAGCAATGGATTTACGAAGTATTCAGGATTGGATTATTAGAAGACAGCTATCTGGAATAGAAGGGGTTGCCGAAATCAATTCTATGGGAGGGTTTCTGAAACAATATGAAGTCGCTGTAAATCCTTATTTACTTAAATCTATGAATATAAGTATTTCAGATATTTATACGGCACTTATCAGGAGTAATGAAAATACTGGTGGAGCATACATAGAAAAGAATCCAAATACTTATTATATCAGAGCAGAGGGAATTGCAAAATCTTTGGATGATATTGGGAATATTGTTGTCAAAAATGATAACTCTATACCTGTACTTATTAAGGATGTGGCTAAGGTACAATACGGAAAAGCGCCAAGATATGGTGCTTTAGTGCGTAATGGACAAGAGGTCGTAGGCGGAAAAGTGATGATGTTTAAAGGAGCTAATTCGGCAGAGGTAACCGAGTTAGTCAAAGAAAGAGTTATTCAGATTCAAAAATCTTTACCCGAAGGTGTTATAATAGATCCTTATTTAGTACGAGATAAACTTGTAACAACTGCTATAGGTACTGTAGAAAAAAACTTAATAGAAGGTGGGCTTATTGTCGTTTTTATATTGGTTTTGTTTTTAGGTAATTGGCGAGCTGGGCTTATTGTTGCTTCGGTAATTCCTTTTGCTATGCTATTTGCGGTTTCTATGATGAACTTATTAGGTATTTCTGCTAATCTAATGAGCTTAGGTGCGATTGATTTTGGACTTATAGTAGATGGTGCAGTGATTATTGTAGAAGCGATTGTTCATCGTTTGCACGTTAATCATGTAGGAAAAAAATTAAGCCAAACACAGTTAGACAATGAGGTTATATCTTCCTCTCAGAAAATAAGAAGTTCTGCGGCTTTTGGTGAAATCATCATTTTAATGGTTTATATTCCTATTTTAGCACTAGTAGGAATTGAAGGTAAAATGTTTAAACCAATGGCTCAAACTGTAATGCTTGCTATTACTGGTGCTTTGATATTGTCACTTACTTATGTTCCTATGATGGTTGCCTTGTTTTTAAATAAAAACATTAGTAATAAACGGACTATTGCAGATAGAATCATTGATTTTTTTCAAAAATTATATGAACCAATTCTTCATAAAGCTTTACAGTTTAAAGGGATATTTGTAAGTATGACGTTAGTACTATTTATGATTAGCGTATTTGTTTTTGGGAGAATGGGTGGTGAATTTATTCCTACTCTTGAAGAAGGAGATTTGGCAATGCAACAAATTTTACCTCCAGGTACTTCTCTTTCTCAAAGTGTAGAAATTTCTAAAATGATTCAGCGTAAAATGCTAAAGGAATTTCCAGAAATAGAAGACGTCATCGTTAATATTGGATCTGCGGAGATACCTACGGATCCTATGCCTGTAGAGATTGGTGATTATACCATTATTATGAAACCAAAGTCAGAATGGACTTCGGCTAGTAATAGACAAGAGATGTTTGAAAAAATAGAATACTCATTAAAAGAAATACCTGGGGTAAACTATGAATTTTCTCAACCTATCCAATTACGGTTTAATGAGCTAATGACGGGATCTAAGGCTGATATAGCCATTAAGCTATTTGGAAATGACTTGGATTTACTTTACAAAAAAGCAAAAGAAGCGGAAGGTATTATTAGTAGTGTTAAGGGTGTAGGTACTGTCAATGTAGAACAAACTGTAGGAATGCCACAAATTATCATTTCATATAATTATCAAAAGATGGCACAATATGGTTTACATATAAAAGACATTAATCAAGTGGTACGTTCTGCTTTTGCAGGAGAAAAGGCAGGAGTTATTTATGAAGGAGAAAAAAGGTTTGACTTAGTAGTACGACTCAATCAGTCCAATAGAACTGGGATAGAGGATGTCAAAAACTTATTCATCACACTCAATAATGGTACACAAATCCCTCTTAGTAGTGTAGCTACTATTGATTTGGTAGATGCACCAATGCAAATATCTAGGGAAAATACCAATAGAAGGATTGTAATTGGAGTAAATGTGGGAGATACAGATATAGAGACATTAGTAAAAAATATTCAACAACGGTTAGATGAAAAAATAAAATTACCTGCTGGTTATTATTTTACTTATGGTGGTCAGTTCGAAAACTTGAAAGCTGCTAATGCAAGACTTGCCATAGCCCTACCAATGGCTTTGGGGTTAATCTTTATTCTGTTGTATTTTACATTTGGGTCAATGGCTCAAGCAGGTCTAATATTTACAGCAATTCCTTTATCTGCGATTGGTGGCATTTGGGCATTACAATTAAGGGGGCTTCCATTTAGTATATCAGCAGGGATTGGTTTTATAGCTTTATTTGGTGTAGCTGTTCTTAATGGGATTGTACTTATTGGTTATTTTAACCAACTCAAAAAAGAAGGTATGACTAATATACGGGAAAGAATACTTATAGGGACTAAAGTAAGGTTAAGACCTGTATTGATGACTGCGGCAGTAGCTTCATTAGGGTTTTTACCAATGGCTATTTCTACCTCTGGAGGTGCAGAAGTACAACGACCTCTTGCTACGGTTGTCATTGGTGGTTTAATAACAGCTACTTTTCTTACTTTAGTTATTTTGCCACTATTATATTATTGGTTAGAAAACTGGGATGATAAGAAAAAGAAAATAACTTTTTCTAAAAGTACTTTATTAAGCTTAGTGTTAGTTGTTAGTTTTGGTTTTACTACAAAGGCACAAGAGTTTATCTCGCTAGAAGAAGCAATAGATCTTGCTTTAAGCAATCATCCAAGCATCAGAACTGCCGAGCAAAAAATAGAACAAACAAATACTTTACAAGGATTAAAATATAATTTAGGGAATACAAATATCAGCTATCAGGGTAATGGTTTATACAAAGACAATGGACAGTTGGTTCATCAATTTGGATTTGTTCAAAATTTCCCTAATCCTAGTAATATAAAGTTTAATAATCGTTTACAAAATGAGTTAAACACACAAAGTATTATTAATAAAGATGTAAATGAAAATAAATTAAAATATAATGTCAAACAGTTATATTTTGATATTCAGTATAAAAAGAAAATCAAGAAGCTATATGTACAACTTGTAGAAAGCTATGCTAGTTATTATAAAAAAGCAAAAAACAGAAAAGATGTTGGTGAAAATAATGGTATAGAATCTTTAAATATTCAATCTAAATTTAATGAATATCAATTATTACTCAAACAAATTAATTTTGAAATTGGACAGCTAGAAAAAGAATTTCAATTATTACTCAATACTACAAATGACCTTGATGTTAGTGATAGTTTGGTTGTGGTGGAGTTCACACTCTCTACCGAAGAAAATAATATTTGGTTACAAGAAAGTAAACAAAATATAAATATAGAAACAGCTAAAATAAATCTTATACGCACTAAACTAAAACCTAGTTTTAACCTTGGTTATTCTGCTCAAAATTACTTTGATGGTGGTTGGTTAAGTGGCTTACAAGCAGGGTTATCTATTCCATTATCTAATTCTCAAACAAAAAAAAGAATGGAAGCCCAAAGGATAAGTGTAGCAATAGCTAGTAGCCAATACGAAAGTAAAAAGATAGCTATAAAACAAAGCTTATTAAAAGCTGAAAACACTATTAAAACCTATAAAGAAGGGTTACAGTTTTACAAAAATCAAATAGAAACTATCAATCCAGAAATGGTGCGTATTATACAACTCAATTATTGGGCAGGAGAATTATCCTACTTAGAGTTACTAAATGCGTTACAACTAATGGAAAATAATAATCGTAATTATTGGAATCAAGTAGCCAACCACAATAAAGCGGTGGCTTACTATCAATTCCTTACTAATCAATAAAAAAACATTCAGATGAAAACGATCATAAAACAATACACATCACTTATAAGTTTAGTATTCTTAATAACAATTTTTGCTTGTAATAAGCAAAAAGAAGTTGAACATAACCATCAACATACTGCCAAAAGTGGTCATCAAAATAAAAAAAATGACGAACATGAAGAGAATAAATTTCAACATGAGGAAGCTAGTGAACACGAAGAAGGTATCCACCTTAATAATAAGCAAGTAAAAGCTATTGGATTAGAATTAGGTGAGTTTTCTAATCTTAAAATTAATGATTTTATAAAAGCAACAGGAACATTAGGTCTTCCGCCTAATGCCTACTCTTCGGTTAGTGCCAAGGCTGAGGGTACTATTAGACATAATAAACGATTTGTAGAGGGTAATTTTATTAAAAAAGGGCAAGTTATCGCATATTTGGAAAATCCTAGCTTTATTGTGAAACAACAAGAGTATTTAGAGGCGAAGGCAAAGTTAAAATTGGCTAAGGCTAATTTAAATAGACAAAAAACTTTAGTTAATGCTAATGCGGGAGTATCTAAAAATTTAGAGCAAGCAGAAGCTGAAGTAGCTATTTTAGATGCTAAAACAAAAAGTTTAGCTAAGCAGTTGAGCTATTTAGGTATTTCTATTCACAAGTTAAGTCCTAATTCTATCACACAAAGAACGACTATTATAGCACCTATAAGCGGTTATATCACTAATATTAATATCCATAACGGGATGTATGTGAAACCGTCTATACCCTTAATGGAAATCATCACAGATGATCACTTACACTTGGAGTTAGATATTTTTGAAAAAGATATAGCAGTGCTAAAAGAAAACCAAAAAATAACTTATACAATTCCTGCTCTTGGGAATACTCAATACGAAGGAGAAGTAAATGTAATAGGAAAAGAGTTTGATACAAAATCAAAAACAATTAGAGTACACGGTCATCTTATCGGAAAAAAGCCTGCTTTTTTTAAAGATTTGTTTATTAATGCTAAAATTTGGTTAAACGACAAATCTGCTTCTGCTGTTCCAGAGGCTGCGGTTATCAATGATGGTTCTTCTTCTTTTATTTATGCTGCTTTGCAAGAAAAAGATGAAATTGATTTTAAAAAAATAA
This sequence comes from uncultured Cytophagales bacterium, assembly GCA_964511645.1. GTDB lineage: Bacteria > Bacteroidota > Bacteroidia > Cytophagales > JAAEPT01 > CAZEGV01. Next base: position 2,345 of record CAZEGV010000056.1, on the reverse strand, counting down.
TGATAATCCCTGGCACTACGGTAGATGGGTATACTTCTATTGAGTTATTAAATAAAATACCTGATGGTATGAAAATAGTAACAAAAGGGGCTTATTATGTGTATGCTCAATCAAAAACAGGTGCTTTGACGCATGAGCATTAATAAACAACACGCAAAGCGTGTGGCTTAGGGATAGAGCGGTTTGTTTGAATCCTGTATGTGTAGTGAAACGAAACAAATAGGATGAGTAGCGATAGCCCGACCTTGAAGTAAATGAAGCGATAGCGAGTGAAACGAAAAGGGAAGCCCCTAAAGCAAGAGTAATAAAGATTAAATATATGACATATATACACGAAGAAGATAATGAGGTTGCTTGCTGTTCGGTAGATGAAAAGGCGAATCATAATCACGATGACCATAATCATGAGGATTTTGGTAGTATCCCTGCTATAATTAGCTTTTTTCTTCTAGTGTCAGGTTTAGTGTTAGATTATTTTATAGAGAATTCTTTTTTTAAGGGTTGGGTAAGGGTTGTTTGGTATTTATCAGCTTATATTCCTGTGGCGTACCCTGTTATTAGGGAGGCGATAGAAGCTTTAGCGAAAAAAGATGTATTCAATGAGTTTTTCTTGATGAGTACGGCAACTATTGGGGCTTTTGCAATTGGAGAATATCCAGAAGGAGTAGCTGTTATGTTGTTTTATACAATTGGTGAATTATTTCAAGGTTTTGCAGTAAAAAGAGCAAAAAATGATATTTCGGCATTACTAGACATACGTCCAAAGACAGCCACTGTATTGAGAAATGGTGACTTTACAATCATTGATCCTAATGAGGTAGAAATCGGGGAAATAATACAAATAAAAGTAGGTGAAAAAGTACCTTTGGATGGGATTTTGATTTCTGATAAGGCTAGTGTAAATACGGCAGCTCTTACGGGAGAAAGTAAGCCTCAACGTATTGCTAAGGCAGAAAAAATCATGGCGGGATCTATTAATCTTGAGGGGCTGATAGAAGTAAAAGTAGAAAAGCTATTTAATAATAGCTCGGTAGCTAAAATATTGGAATTGGTTCAAAATGCGACTGCAAAAAAAGCTAAAACAGAATTATTGATTCGGAAATTAGCAAAAGTATATACACCTATTGTTACTTACCTTGCTATTGCTGTTTGTTTTTTACCTTATTTCTTTGTGCAAAATTATGTGTTTAGTGACTGGCTTTATCGGGCTTTAATTTTCTTGGTTATTTCTTGCCCTTGTGCATTGGTTATTTCTATTCCTTTAGGTTATTTTGGTGGGTTGGGTGCAGCGTCCAAAAATGGGATCTTGTTTAAAGGAGCAATGTATATGGATGTGCTTACTAAAGTGAATACTTTGGTGATGGACAAGACTGGCACTGTGACTGAAGGTACTTTTGAGATTAAAAATATTAATGTTGAAAATGACTTGAGTCAAGAAGATTTTATGATTATTCTACTTGCTTTAGAAAGTAAATCTACCCATCCTATTGCTAAAGCAATAATGAAATACCCAACAAAACAGATGACAATACAGGTCAATGAGGTAGAAGAAATAGCTGGAAAAGGTTTAAAAGGAGTTGTTAATAATCAAGAAGTACTAGCTGGAAATCAAAAATTACTCGAACAATTTGGGATTAAAATGCCTCAAATCCTTAACAAAATAGTAGAAAGCATTGTGATAGTTGCGATTAATGGACGGTACTCTGGTTATGTAACTATCGCTGACACAATTAAAAAAGATGCTAAATCAACTATTTTGGCATTACAATCTATCGGTATATCCGAAATAATTATGCTATCGGGAGATAAGGATTCGATTACCCAACAGGTTGCTCAAGAATTAGGTATAAAAACAGCTAAAGGAGGTTTGCTTCCAGAAGAAAAACTAAATGAGCTTGAAAAATTAAAATTGGATTCGAGTAAAGTAATTGCATTTATTGGAGATGGAATTAATGACGCTCCTGCCTTGGCTAGTAGTGATATTGGTATCGCAATGGGTGCTATGGGAAGTGATGTTGCCATCGAAACAGCAGATATAATCATTCAAACTGATGAACCTTACAAAGTAATTACAGCTTATAAAATAAGTAAAGCTACCCAAAAGGTGATTTGGCAAAATATTGTACTTGCTCTTGGAGTAAAAATTATTGTTCTTATTCTTGGTGCAATGGGATTAGCTACAATGTGGTGGGCAGTTTTTGCAGATGTAGGCGTAGCCTTACTTGCTATACTTAATGCTATAAGGTTGCAAAAGATTGTTTGGAAGTATTAATACCATTTTAACTATAAGACAAGTCATTTATCCTGTTTGTTTTTACACTCTCTTCGTTAAAATAATTTACCGT
>CAZEGV010000055.1:0-16113 GCA_964511645.1 uncultured Cytophagales bacterium | reverse complement strand
CATCAATAGAATCCCAATCAAGTAAACTATTCATCTGTTTAAAAAATGTGGCTTTTATTTTTCTCGTTCTTGGGTTGCAGATACTATCTGCAAAGCTTTGGTGACTTGTCTTTTGCATAGCATAAAGATACAAAATTTTGGAAAAATAAACTACTCACCTTGCAACGGTCTTAGTCTGTAGAAGTACAAAATTATAAAAATAAAAAAGGATGCCACTGCTATCCCTAACGCAGCTCGTTTTTAATCATAGAAGAATTTGCTAGTAGTATCTCTTCGTGCTTTTTTTGTAACACATTAAATTGTGAATGTTAAGAGATGGTTTTTAAATTTAGCAACACGCAAAGCGTGTGCAAAAGGGATTGACGTGGAAATCCTTTTCGATTTTTTATCGAGAAGATTGGGAACATAAAGCCCGACCCGAAGCGAAATAGCGTAGGGTTTTGTCATTATTTTAAATCATTTATAAAGCTATTGGTTTAGTATCTTGAATAAATGCTTATTTTTCTTAATTTTGTTATAATTTCGTACAGACTGTACGGGATGTGTTTTGTAAGAAAGAAAGATCATAAAGCAAATGGCTGAACAGTTAAAGAAGTTAGATAAGATTTTAGTAGCGAATAGAGGGGAAATTGCCATCAGAATATTACGAGCAGCGTCTGAGTTGAAAATTAGAACTGTGGCGATGTATACTTATGAAGATAGGTATTCGTTGCATAGATACAAGGCAGATGAGGCTTATCAGATTGGAAGAGATGAGGATGCTTTGAGTCCTTATTTGGATATAGAAGGAATTATTTCTTTGGCTAAAAAGCATGGTGTTGATGCGATACATCCTGGTTATGGGTTTTTGTCAGAAAACGTGACTTTGGCAATTAGGTGTAGAGAGGAAGGAATTATTTTTGTAGGTCCTGAGCCAGAGGTGATGGAGCAGTTGGGTGATAAAATCATGGCTAAGGCATTGGCTGTGCGTGCTGATGTGCCGATTATCCAGAATAGTGAGGAAGATTTAGATACTTTAGAAATAGCAATCAAGGAAGCTAATAAAATTGGTTATCCTGTAATGCTAAAGGCTGCGTCTGGTGGTGGTGGTAGAGGTATGCGAGTACTTCGTAATCAAGATGAACTGGAAGCGGGTTATGCTGCTGCTAAGGCGGAGGCTGAGAAGTTTTTTGCTGATGATACGGTATTTTTGGAAAAGTTTATTGATCAACCAAAGCATATAGAAGTACAGTTGTTGGGTGATAATCATGGTAATGTGGTTCATTTGCATGAGAGAGATTGCTCTATACAGCGTAGGTTTCAGAAAGTTGTAGAGATTGCACCAAGTCCAGATTTACCTCAAGAGGTACGCCAGTCAATTCTTGATTATGCGATTAAAATTGCCAAAAAGGTTAACTATAATAATGTTGGTACTGTTGAGTTTTTGGTAGACAGGAGTAATGATATTTTCTTTATAGAAGTAAACCCGAGGATACAGGTAGAGCATACGATTACGGAAGAAGTAACGGGAGTGGATATTGTGCGTTCCCAAATTTTGATTGCTCAGGGTCATAAACTATCAAGTAAAGGTATTTTTATTACTTGTCAGGATGATGTTAAGGTGAATGGATTTGCGATTCAGGCTCGTATTACTACTGAAGATCCTTTGCAGGATTTCAAGCCTGATTATGGTACTATTATCGCTTATCGTAATGCTGGAGGTATGGGGATTAGGCTGGATGAAGGTTCTACTTACCCAGGGATGAAAATCTCGCCATTCTTTGATTCTATGCTTGTGAAGGTTTCTTCGTGGGGTAGAACGATGAAAGGTGCTACTGAACGTTTGGATAGGACTTTACGTGAGTTTAGGATTAGGGGAGTTAAAACAAATATTGGTTTTATTCGCAATGTAATTGGTCACCCAGTGTTTAAGGGTGGGGATTGTACGGTGAATTTTATTCCAGATCACCCAGAGTTGTTCAAAATGCCAAGGGTATTTGATAGAGGAACTAAAACGCTTAAATATTTAGCTGATGTAACGGTAAACGGTAATCCAAACGTTAAGTTTGTAGATTCAAGCAAAACGTTTTTAACTCCAATTATACCAGAGTTTGATCCGAACGCAAAATTCCCGAAAGGAACTAAGGATAAACTAACAGAGCTAGGTAGAGATGGTTTTGTGAAATGGATTAAGAATGAAAAACAAATCCATTATACTGATACAACTTTTAGAGATGGTCATCAGTCATTATTGGCTACAAGGGTTAGAAGTAAAGATATTTTGGCAGTAACAGAAAGTTATGCTAAGAATGTGCCAAATGTGTTTTCTGCTGAAGTATGGGGTGGGGCTACATTTGATGTTGCAATGAGGTTCTTACATGAAGATCCTTGGAAGCGGTTAAAAAACATTCGTGAGACGATGCCAAATATTCTTTTGCAAATGCTACTAAGAGGGTCTAACGGTGTTGGGTACAAAGCTTATCCGGATAACTTAATAGAGAAATTTGTTGTAGAGTCAGCTAAGGCAGGTGTCGATATCTTTAGGATATTTGACTCGCTTAACTGGTTGGATAATATGAAAGTGAGTATAGATACAGTTTGTAATGAAACTGATTCACTAGCAGAGGTAGCTCTGTGTTATACAGGTGACATTACAAATCCTGAAAAAACGAAATATAATCTACAATATTATGTAGATATGGCTAAGCGAGTAGAAGATGCTGGTGCACATATTTTGGCAATTAAGGATATGGCAGGTTTACTTAAACCCGCTGCCGCCGAAATGTTGATTCCTGCTCTTAAGGAAGCGATAGACTTACCTATTCATTTGCATACGCATGATACATCATCTATTCAGTCGGCTACTTACCTTAAAGCGATTGAGGCTGGTGTAGATATTATAGATTGTGCTGTAAGTTCTATGTCGGGGCTTACTTCTCAGCCTAATTTTAACTCTGTTGTGTCTATGATGAAAGGACATGAAAGAGAGAATCCAATTAATGTAGATAAACTTAATGAGTTTTCGACCTACTGGGAGGAAACAAGAGAGTATTATTACCCGTTTGAGTCAGGGCTTAAAGCAGGTACTGCCGAAGTGTATGGTAATGAAATCCCAGGTGGACAATATTCTAATCTAAAACCACAAGCAGCAGCAATGGGACTTGTAGGTAAAGATTTTGAAAGAGTTAAACAAAATTATGCTGTTGTTAATGAATTGTTTGGCGATATCGTAAAAGTAACTCCTAGCTCTAAGGTAGTAGGGGATATGGCTATCTTTATGACTTCTAATAACCTTACGGTAGAAGAAATATTAGATCCAGAAGGAAATGTTGCTTTCCCTGATTCAGTTAAAAACTTCTTTAGAGGAGATTTAGGACAGCCAGTAGGAGGTTTTCCTAAAGAGATACAGAAAATAGTACTTAAAGGTGAAAAACCATATACAACTAGACCTAACGAACATTTAGAGCCAGTTGATTTTGATAAAGACTTTAAGAAGTTTAAAAGAAAATTCCCTTATACGGATATATTAGATTTCTTGTCGTATGAGCTTTATCCTAAGGTATTTGAAGATTATTATAAATTCAATGCTGAATTTGGTTATGTAACGCATATCCCTACCAAACCGTTCTTTTATGGTATGGAAAAGGGTGAGGAGATGCTGGTTACGATAGATGAAGGGAAAACAATTATTATTAAATTGATGTACTTACTAGATCCAGATGAAAATGGAATGGTGACTGTTGGTTTTGAATTAAATGGACAGGTTAGACGTATTCAGGTAAAAGATAATTCGTTTGTTTCAGATAAAGTAGCTAATCGTAAGGCTATAGAGACAAATGAAATTGGTGCACCGTTACAAGGAAAATTGTCGAGTGTATTGGTTAAAAAAGGTGATTTAGTAGAAGAAAATGATCCTTTGTTTACAATCGAAGCTATGAAAATGGAGTCTACGATTACAGCCCCAATGGCTGGTAAAATCATTTCTGTACCGCTTAAGGCAGGAGTAATGGTAGACCAAGAGGATATGATTGTAGAAATTGAAATGTAATTGAGTAATAAAATTGATGGGTAAAGGTTTCTGCTGTAATGGTAGAAACCTTTATGTATTTAAAATGGCTCTAGGCTTAATATGAGAAAAATTATAATTGCTATTGATGGACATTCTTCATGTGGGAAAAGTACTACGGCTAAGGCTTTGGCTAAAGATATAGGTTATGCTTATATAGATACAGGGGCAATGTACCGAGCAGTTACTTTGTATTTTCTGGCTAACCATATAGAGTTGGATGATTCTGCGGCTGTGGCTCATGCTTTAGATAATATTACGATTGACTTTAAGTATTCTAAAAAAACAGATTTGAATGAAGTCTACCTTAATGGACTAAATGTAGAACAAGAAATCCGAACATTAGAAATTGCAGGAAAAGTAAGTAAAGTAGCTACAATTGCAGCAGTACGACATAAATTAGTTAATAATCAGCAGGGAATGGGCTATAAAAAAGCCCTTGTGATGGATGGTAGAGATATTGCTACAAATGTGTTTCCTGATGCAGAATTAAAAATTTTTATGACCGCTTCGTTGGTTATAAGAGCTCAGCGTAGGTATAAAGAGCTGATTGATAGAGGGGATAAGATTACCTTAGAGGAAGTAAGTAAAAACTTAGCAGAAAGAGATTATATAGACTCTAATAGAAAAGAGTCACCACTGATACAGGCAGAAGATGCTCTGGTGTTGGATACTTCTGATCATACACTAGAGAGTCAGGTAGCTTGGGCGAGAAAACAATATTTGGCTAGAATTTTATTAGCCTAAATAAACCCCAAATTTAGTTTCGTCAAATAATTCCACAAAAATATGCTCTTGTAAAGTTGTAGAGAGTGAATACCCCTCAAAGTCAGCGTGAACAGGGAAGGACGCTTGATTTCGGTTGACAATTACAGCTACTTGTAATTTTTTAATTTCAAGATTAAGAAAAGGTTTTAGACTGTAAGCCAAAGTTCTTCCAGAGCTAAGCACGTCATCTACTAAAATAATTGTTTTATTGGTAATTACTTTATCTTCGCAGTCTAAGGTAATTGTACTTTGTAAAGGTGCTCTTTTGTCTAAGGTTATTTTTACTAATGAGGCTTTTGTTTTTGCTATTTTACTAAATTCGATAAGTAATAATTCAGCAAATTTATACCCCTTTTTGTAAACCCCAGCAAAGATAATTTCTTTTTCTTGAAAATTTTGCTCGTAAATTTGATGAGCAATACGGCGAATTTTTTGAATCGTTTGTTCTTTGTTGAGTAAAAGTGTTGTATTCTCCATAACTCTAAGTTACTCAAAAAAGCGAATAGAGAAAAGGGAAGAGTAAAAAGTATTAAATGAAAAGGACTTATTTTTTTACAACGGTATATAATTTGTTAGAATTAAAAATTCCTTCTGGAGAAATGACCGTTTCATTATAAGGGATTTTATTTCCGTAGCGTTTTTTTAATATGTTTTTTACAACAGGGGAAGACAAGTCAAAGTCTTTTAATTTCTTAAGTTGCCCAACTTCTATACCTACTCCTCGTTTGTATATTTTCCAAACTAGCTCAGAGCAATAGATTTTGTCATCGTTCCAACCAAAATATAAATCATAGTTTTTACCAACAAGTTCAGACCCAATCGAATGCATTCTTTTAATAACTGCGGGGTTTAGGTCTTCTTTGTGGGTAATAAGTCTTTTTATGACATAATGACTTCCATCTCCTCGTTTTATCCATTTGGAAAGAGGGGTGACCTTTACTGGTTGTACGGCTTCAAGGACTTGTGCTTTTCCATTTTTAAAGAAAATAATCCCACAGTGAGAATAAGGAGATTTTGTAGCTAACTGTATAGCGAGACTTTGCCCAGAATGTGAGGTTTGAAAAATGATATCACCATCTTTTAATTCATTTTGAGAGAAGGTTGTAAAAACGGAAAAAACTGTAACTAGGATAAGGAATAAGAGTTTTCTTAACATGACTGCGGGCTTTAAATGATGAATAAACCATTGCGTAATAAAGAATGCCACACGTGATGTTGCGTCAGTTTTGTTGTATTGTCAAATTGGTTTGTAAAGTCATCTACTAGATGTTGCCACAATATCCCTTTCCTAATTTCTGTTGTTGATAACGTCTTTACTATCCATTGACCAAAACCTGATTCACATGTGAGTTCTATTACATCAACTTTATTAGAGAACGTAAGTTTAGCCATTTTTATTATGTTTCCCTTTTTCTTTTTGTCAAAATAAGAAATATTTACCTCTTCAGAAGTCCAATATACTTTAGATAATTGCTTGGTCTTATTATTGGTGACAGATAATTGGATTTCATTATAAATAAAATCACTAGGTATAGTAGTATTGGGTATGTCAAAATCAAACCATTGGCTAAGTTGGTAATCAAAACAGATACCATGCATGTAATTGTATAAAGAAGCTTTTAATCCATCGCTAAATAGCTCATGTTCACAACCTTCTGGGTCTTCATGATAATAGTCGTTATTAGCAAAACCACCTTCTTTAGGACCTATATGTTGTACTTTGTATTCATCAGGGTTGAGTCCTATTGGACTGTGAGCAGTCATTGCAAATTGATGCCAAAAACCTGATTGAATAACTCCATTGTAAAACATCTGTCGCACATACTCTAGGGCATCAATAGTTTCTTGTGTAGTTTGAGTAGGGAATCCATACATTAGGTAAGCATGTACCATAATGTTATTTTCTGTAAAAAAATGAGCAACACTAGCTACTTGTGCAACACTTACTCCTTTTTTCATTAGTTTAAGTAATCGGTCAGATGCTACTTCCAGCCCTCCCGTTACAGCAATACACCCTGATTTACTCATTAGTTTGCAGAGATCAGCAGTAAAACTGTGTTCAAATCTAATATTAGTCCACCATGTGATGTTTATGTTTCTGTTGATAAGCTCAAGAGAAAGTTCTCTTAAAAGGGCAGGAGGTGCTGCTTCATCTACAAAATGAAAACCTGTTTGTCCTGTTTGCTCTATCATAGATTCAATTCTATCGCATAAAATTGATGCTGACAAAGGTTCGTAACGTTTGATATAATCTAATGAGGTATCACAAAAAGTGCATTTCCCCCAATAGCAACCATGTGCGAGAGTAAGCTTGTTCCATCTGCCATCTGACCACAGCCTATGCATTGGATTGATTACTTCTAATACAGAAATGTATTTGTCTAAAAATAGACCCGTAAAGTCAGGAGTTCCACTAGCTACTAGAGGTATGTCTCGTTCAGTACTATTATTTGAGTAGCTTATTTCTTTATTTTTATCTAATATAAAAGTTCTTTTTAAATCAGAACTCTCTGACCTTTCTATCGATTCTATTATTTTAAGAAAAGGTAATTCCCCGTCATCTAGGGTCATATAATCTAGGTAGTCAAATACTCTTGAGTCAGATAAAGACCGTAATTCTGTATTGACATATCCACCTCCTACAATGATTTTTATATTTGGGTGATGTTGCTTGATGTGTTTTCCACACCTGAGGGCACTGTATAGATTCCCAGGAAATGGAATAGTTATTCCAATGATATTAGGTTGATGAGTGTTTATTTTATCTTCTAACTCATTAATTAATATTTTATCTGTAAATGTAGCTTTTTTTTGTAATGCGTTATGTATAGGGTCAAAGTGTGTAAGCGTACGACTTAATCTTTCTGCGTACTTACTAAATCCAAAATGAGGGTCTACTGTTTGGCTAATTAGTTCTATAATATCTTCTAAATATAATGTAGCCAAATGTTTTGCTTTGTCTTGTATTCCTAAATTTCCGAAAGCCCAATCTAAATCATCTGTTTGCTCAAACCGCTTACTATGAGGCAGGAAGTTTCCATTGCAAATTGTATGAGATAGTGTGTCATTTTTTCCTTGAAGAAAATGAATGACAGCATCTATAGTGTTGATGTAACTGTTTTTTAATAGACAAGTTTTTTTTGTGTCGTTCGTTAATTTACTTTTATCTACAGCACTAAATATTTCTTTTAATCCTAGAGATGAAAAAATCTTGAGAGTGACTTCTAGGCTTAAGTCACTGTGAAAAACTGTATAGCCATTTGTTTGTAAGAAACCTTTAAGATATGCCGTAGCAGGATAAGGTGTGTTGGGCTGGGTAAATGGTGGGGTGATGAGTAAAATACTCATGATGATAAAAGCCCCTTTTCAGGGGCTATTTAATATTACTTATGTGTTAATTCTTTGATGATTGAAGTCTTTTCATAGGCTTCAACTTTATCAGCGATTGATAGGATATAGTCGATATCGTCATATCCGTTTTGTAGACACGTTTTTTTGTAAGGGTCTATATCAAATGATATTTTCTCTTTAGTAGCTTCAATTGTAAACTCTTGATTGTCAAGGTCTACTTTGAAGTTAGTGTTATTGTCAGAATCAATAGCATCAAATACTTTTGTTAAGAATTCTTCTGATACTTGTATCGGTAAAATACCTAAATTTAAGCAGTTTCCTTTGAATATATCAGCAAAGAAAGAAGATACCACAACACGGAATCCGTAATCGTAAATAGACCAGCCTGCATGCTCACGAGATGAGCCTGAGCCAAAGTTTTTTCCACCTACTAGTATAGATCCTGAGTATTTTGGGTTGTTTAATGGAAATTCTGGTTTAGGACTTCCGTCAGCATTATACCTCCAGTCTCTAAATAAATTATCTCCAAATCCTTCACGCTTAGTTGCTTTTAAGAAACGTGCAGGTATGATTTGATCAGTATCTACGTCTTCAATTTTAAGAGGAACAGCTGATGATGTGATTTTTTTAAATTTTTCCATTTTTATATCAATGTCTTAGATTATAAATAGTCTCTTACGTCTACAATTTTACCAGCAATGGCAACAGCGGCGGCAGTAAGTGGTGAAGCAAGGATAGTTCTTGCACCAGGACCTTGTCTACCTTCAAAATTACGGTTAGATGTAGATACAGAATATTCTCCAGAAGGTATTTTGTCATCATTCATAGCCAAACAAGAAGAACAACCAGGTTCTCTCATTTTAAAACCAGCCTCTTCTAAAATTTTGTCCAGACCTTCTGCAATAGCTTGTTTTTCTACTTGCTTAGATCCAGGAACAATTAGAGCATTGATATTAGCTGCTTTTTTCTTCCCTTTTATGAAGTTAGTAAAAACCCTAAGATCTTCGATTCTTCCATTGGTACATGAACCTAAGAATACCCAGTTTACCTGTTTGCCAAGTAATGACTCACCAGGTTCAAATCCCATATATTTAAGAGAGTTGGTGAACGTAAGCCTTGTATCTGTCGGTATGTCTTCAATAGTAGGTATTGTATCACTTATTCTGATTCCCATTCCTGGGTTAGTCCCATAAGTTACCATTGGTGCAATATCTTTAGTATCAAAAGTTAATACTTTATCAAACTTAGCGTCAGCATCAGATTTTAACGTTTTCCAGTAAGCTAGTGATTTGTCCCAATCATTTCCTTTAGGTGCAAACTCTCTACCTTCTATATAATCAAATGTAGTTTGGTCTGGTGCAATCATACCTCCACGAGCTCCCATTTCTATAGACATATTACAAACTGTCATTCTTTCTTCCATACTCAAATCCGTAAAAGCAGATCCTGAGAACTCTACAAAGTATCCAGTACCACCAGAAGATGATATTTGTGCAATGATGTATAAAACAATGTCTTTGGCAGTAACTCCTTTTTCAGCTTTACCGTTCACTTCTATCTTCATCGTTTTTGGTTTCGATAATAATAGAGATTGAGTTGAAAATACTGATTCTACTTGACTAGTACCTATACCAAAAGCGATAGCACCAAATGCTCCGTGAGTAGAAGTGTGAGAATCTCCACATACGATAGTCATACCAGGCTGAGTAATTCCCAATTCTGGACCTACAATATGCACAACACCATGAAAAGGATGTCCTAGACCATAGATATCTATATCGTGATTCTTACAGTTGTCTGTTAATGTCTCTACCTGTTTACGAGATAGTAATTCTTTAATCGGCAAATGTTGATTAATAGTAGGTACATTATGGTCAGGGGTAGCAATAGTTTGTTGAGGGTTACGTACTTTTAATCCCCTGTCTTCTAAACCTAAAAAAGCTACCGGACTCGTCACTTCGTGTATGAAATGTCTGTCTATATAGATAATGTCAGTGTCTTCGTTGACGATATCTATGACGTGAGCATTCCATAGTTTTTCAAATAATGTTTTTCCCATTACAATTGTTTTCTTTTTCTGTAAAATCAAGTGCAAATGTACGATATTTTTCTTAATCTTAGCTTATGGATAAAGAGATATTATTGTTTAGGGAGGTTTTAACTAACCTAGTTGAGAGTAAAAAATATGTGGTGATTGATTATAAGACTGAAATAGGCGAATTACTACATAAAACAGCTATTATAACAAGGATAGATAAAGATAATATTTATCCTAATATTGGAGATGGTATAGCTATAAGTTTACTTGTGCGAGTAGATGATGAGTTAGCTCCAGGTGTAGGCGATAATTATTTTATGTGTGATTGTTAATAAGTGATTAAAATAAAAAAGCAGGACAATTTGTCCTGCTTTTGATTGTTTGTAGAGAATTTTGTATTAGCCAAACCCACCACTGTAGCTACTGTTCGTTCCACCAGGTAGATGAGCATCATCATTGTGCAGGTTGTATGAATACACCGGAATTTCTGAGTTATTGATGATGTCTTCTACATAAGATGTAGTGAATAGTCTGTCAATTCCTCTTCTCCCGTGTGTAGGAAGGGCGATTAAGTCTACATTGTGCTTTTTCCCATATCTACTGATACCACTCTCTATGTCAAAAGAATTATAACAGTCAAAGTCTATATTTTCAAGGTGGTGTCTGTTTTTCAACAATTTCCATTCACGATTAAGATATTCTGTTTCTTTAAAGGTTTTTGGGGTGTTGATGAATAAAATTGTCAATTTTGCACCAAAGACTTCTTTAATATGAACGATTTTTTGAATAAATTTTCTATTAATCGATTTAAAGTCAGTAGGCAGTAAGATATGAGTTACATCAAAGTGGTCTACTTCTTTGTGTACTGTAAGTACAGGTATTGTGGATTTTCTTGAAATAATTTCTGCATTAGACTCTCCGCTTTTGTCTTCTCCTGCAGTCCCTAGAATAACAAGTTCATGTTCTTCTTCGTTAAAAAAATGTAAAACATCATTTGCAATTCCTTCTTCTCCTTGTAGGATTTTAGTGCTTACTTTTTTTACTCCAAAAGCCCCGCTTTTAATAATTTCCCCCATTTGTTCATTGGCAGCAGCTACTTCTCCTTTAACTTCGGTGATAGATGGATTTCCCATTATCCCTAAACTTAATGAAGAAAGGACTTTCATTTTAGAAGGTAAAATATGGAAAAGTACAATTTCGGCATCGTGACGTTCTGCGAAACGTCTAGCTACATTGTATGACTTTTTGGCTTCTTGTCCAAAATCGGTAGGAACGAGTATCTTTTTCATAGTATTTGTTAGTTTTATTTTTAAAAATTAGGTTTACTCTTTGTTTAGGACTAAGGTACAAACTGGTGTGTTATTAACAAAATACTGATATGATTTTTTTTTAAAATGTTTCATTATGATGTTTCATTAAAATTTGTATTTTTGTTCGTGTGTTTTTCTTAGAAAGAAAGATAAAGAACTCTAGGTATTAGAACACTATAACGAAATATTAATTTATGAGGAGAGTAATAATTATTTTATCTATCATCGTTATTGGGGTAAATATAGCGTCTTCGTGTAATCCCAAGCACATGACTCAAGAGCAGCGAAAAAAAAAACAAGCACGTAGGAGAAAGCATAACCCTGATGATTGTCCCAAAATAGATTGCGATTAAATATCCATACCTTTCTTGTAAAACACTGTTGTATAAGGTAACTTTTTGTCTTTTGGTACGTTACTTGTAACGTCAGCCAATAATATTAAACGATTCTCAATGAAAAACATATTTTATTTAATTCTATTTATAAGCTTTATAACTGGGTTTGGACAAGAAAAATATCAAGACGAAAAAGCTTTATTATCTGAAAACATTACTCATGTGAGTTTTTATTTTGAAAAAAACAATCTAAAAATAAAGACCATCTATAAGACAGTAAAGGAAATCTTAAATGAAAGTGGACAGGCTTATGCCGATAAAGAAATCCACTATACTGATCATTGGGATAAGGTGGCTTCTGTAACTCCTTATATATTGAGACCAAAAGGTGGAGGTAAATTCAAAAAAATAAAGTTAGATGAGTCAGCCGTAGAAACTAAATCAGCTACTTCTGGAAGTGTGTTTTATGATGATAGCAAACTTAAGAAAATAACCTTTCCTAAGTTATTTACTCATGATAAAGCTATAGTTGAATATACAGAACTTACAAATGATCCTAGATTTGTTTCTAATTTTTTCTTTAGTTCATATATTCCTACGCTCAAAAACGAGTTTAAAGTAAGTGTACCAATCGGATCAGAACTTCAATACAAATTATTTAACTGTGAAAACATAGAAGTCAAATTCACAAAAGAAACGACTAACAAAGCAATTATATACACTTGGAAAACAGGTAATGTTGATAGTTATGAATATTTTGGTGATGCCCCCAATATTCGTTATTACGAACCTCATATTGTTATTCACTTGGCTTATTACACCCTAAAAGGAAAAAAAATGCAAGTTTTATCATCTACGGACGACTTGTATAATTGGTACAGCGGGCTTGTGAAAAAAATAAAAACAAATGATAGCCCTGAGTTGAAATCTATTACAGACTCTATCGTTGCTCCTCTCAAAACGGATGAAGAAAAAGTCAAACGAATTTTTTATTGGGTACAAGACCATATTAAGTATGTTGCTTTTGAAGATGGACTTGGTGGATTTGTGCCAAGAGGAGCTGCAAATGTTTGCGACAAGCGTTATGGTGATTGTAAAGACATGGCAAACTTACTCAAACAGATGATTAATTATGCAGGAATAGATGCTTACTTGACTTGGGTTGGTAGTCGAGCTATTCCATATTCTTATCACGATGTGCCTACTCCTGCTTGCGATAATCATATGATTGCATCTGTTAATATTAATGGGAAACAGGTTTTTTTGGATGCGACAAGCTCTTATGTTAAATTCGGTAATCCCACAGGATTTATACAAGGGAAAGAGACAATGGTCGCTTTATCTGACAAGGAATTTAAAATAATAAAAATACCAGTACTTAGCAAGGAAGATAATGCGACTACAGAAACGCTCTATATAAAATGGGACGGTAACAAAATAGTAGGTGAGGGTACAAATCAGTTTAAGGGAATTACAAAAGTAAATCTGACCCATGCCTTACTTGATAAGTCAAGAAAAGTAAGAAAAAAGAAGTTACATCACATCCTTGAAAAAGGCAGTAATAAGTTTCTGTTAAATAATTTTTTGATTACTGGTATTGATAATAGAGATGATGATATTTATGTTAAATATAACTTTAGTATAGATAGTTATGCTAAAAAAGTAAGAGAAAAGTTATACCTCAATCCTCATTTTGATAAATTCTTAAATAATGAATTGATTGATATAAAATATAGGGAAGGTGTACCAATGGAGTTTGATTATAAAACGCTACTTGATGCGACAACTACATTAGAACTACCCAAAGAATATAAGTTGAGTAACCGCCTAGAAGGTAGCTCATACAAAGGCGAGAGTTTTGGGTTTGAACTTAGTTATGAGCATTTATCTGATAAAATAATTATCCATCAAAAAGTATATATTAATACGCTCTTGCTTAAAAAAGAGCAATTTGAGGAGTGGAATAACTTTATCAAAAAATTAAATAAAGCTTATAAACAAACACTTGTCTTTAATAAAAAATAGCCTAGTTATTTACAACTAATTAATTATGAAAAAATACATTAAGTTTATCGTTTTCTTATTGTTGAGTGCCACAGCTTTACAAGCTCAAAACAAAAAATATGAATACAAGGATTACACTTGGGATGAAAGCTTTACGAAACCTACCCTAAGTAAAGAAGAACAAAAAGAATCGTCTATTATACTCAAGCAACTTAATGTAATAGAGTATGTTTTTAATAAAGAAGCAGGTTCTGTAAGTGCATATAAAACCAAGCACGAAACCATTATAGTCAATGACGATGATGGGATTGAGTACAATAATAAAGTGTATATCCCAGTTAACTCTGCTCGAAAAGTGATTGATGTAAAAGCAAGGAGTATTTCTAAAGAAGGAATAATCAAAGAGCTTGACAAAAGTAATTTTATGAGTGTAGAAAAAACAGAAAAATATGGTTCATTTGTAATATTTGCGATAGAAGGGCTCAGCAAAGGAAGTATCATAGACTACTACTATACGGTATATGATAAAAACCCTAGCTTGTACAAAAGAGAGTATGTGCAACAAAACGAAATTGTAAAAGATTACACTTTTCAACTGTATTCAGATAAGGCACTTACTTTTAAAGCATTTGGTGTAAACGGAGTGGGAAATATTGTTGATAGTTTGCTGAAAGATAATAGACAACTTATCGAATACAAAGAGGTTGATATTGGGAAACAGATAAAAGAACAGTATTCATACCCAAAAGCAGATAGAAAGTGTATTGATTATAAGTTTGCTTATCATGAAGATAATAATGATGGAGAGTTTTATTCATGGAAGAAATTAGGGACGAACATAAATAAGAATATTCGAGAGATTGATGCGCCTACTAAAAAGAAGATGTTGAAAAATCTTAAAAGAATAGGTGTAAGTAAGACTTTTAGTGATGAAAAGAAAGTCAAAACTATCGAAAATTATTTGAAAGATGTAAAGGTTTTTAATATCAATAAAGACCTTTCAAATACTGATGTACTTACTGCGTTTAAGAATAAACAAGCTAATAAATTAACTACTGCTAAGCTTATGATAGCTTTGTTGGATGTTGCGGATGTGTATTTTGAAATTGTAGTGACTTGTGACCGCACAGACATTAAGTTTGAAAAAAATAATGAGAATTACGCTTACGCTAAAGAGTTTTTGCTTTACTTTCCTAAGCTAAATAAATACATAGAGCCTGCCAATATTGCCTATCGATTAGGAATGATATCTCCAGAGTATAATAATAACTATGGGTTGTTTATAGACTTTGATTCTCCTAGAGTTAAATGGATTAAGTCACCAGGGCATAAAAATAATTATTCTAATATGGATATCAAAATTGATCTCGATAAAATTGAAGAACCAGAAGTAATACTTAAAAACTCATTTGGTGGACATGAGGCCGCTTTTCTTAAATTACAACTGGTGTACGGAAATACTGAAAACAAACAAGACCTTGTTAATAATATTACAAAAATGGTATTGGGAGAAGATGCTAATATTCTTTCTTCGGGTCATCAGCCAGTAGATAAAAATAAGTCAAGCATAGATGAAAGTGTAAGCCTAAACGCTAAATGTATTGTACCATCCCTTATAGAAAATGCAGGTAATGACTATATCTTTAATATTGGTAATATCATTGGTGAGCAAGTAGAAATGTACCAAGAAACAGAAAGAAAGAATAATGCAGAGATTAGCTTTCCGCATGAATATACTCGAAAGATTTCTTTTCAGGTGCCAGAGGGTTACAAGGTAGAAGGCTTAGAAGATTTGACTATGAATGTAGTAGCTAGTGTCGGTAAGAAAAAAGTAGCAGGATTCACTTCTACGTATACTTTTGAAGGAAATATCATCACTATAAAAGTTTACGAATACTATGTCAATACAACCTACCCTCTTGTTGTCTTTGAGGACTTTAGAAAAGTAATTAACGCAGCGGCAGATTTTAATAAAATTGTAATAGTATTTAGTCCTAAATAATGTTTGTCGAAAACTTGCAAAAGCAATTTCCTAAGTCGGGACATTACTTTAAAGAACATTATGAAGAGCAAGATTACCCTGTTATTTGGGAAGCTTTTAGGAAGCTCCCATTTGATTATCAGCTAGGTGTATATCTTCGTTTTTTTGATGATGTCAATATGGATGTACAGCTTTACTCTATTAACTCTGAAATCCTTCAAGAATCTATTTTATACCAGTTTAACTATAATATGAGTCTAATTTAGATTGAATTGTTTTTT
>CAZEGV010000054.1:0-17891 GCA_964511645.1 uncultured Cytophagales bacterium | reverse complement strand
TTGCCTTCCGATTCCCAAAGATTCAGCAAGAAGATCTTGTTTCGGAAATTTATTACTTGAACTTAAGTATGATAAAAGTGATTAAAGATGAAATTGGAAATGTTTTTTTAAATTGAATCTGATTGTAAATCAACTACTTAGAGTGGGGTAAAAGTATAACTATTGAGTAATTGCTCTGTCTATTAATCAATATTTATTCATTATTGCTTTATTGAAATTGGCGGTAAGAACAAAGCCATAAAGCAGGTGAAGAGTGCCGAAAATGCTTTTATTGCTACTGACTCTATTGAAATCTCAATGAATAATAAAATCCCTTTGTGGTTGTTTGGGTTTTTGTATTAAAAACAAAAGGGAATCAGTACCATCCGATTCCCTTTCTAGCTAGTCCCCAAAAGAGGGTGAACTCCTTTGTTGAATAGTACTAACATAATGCAAAGTAAGTGCTTTGAAGCTTAAAAACAAAATGATTTGTGAAAATCATTTTGTTCTGCAATAAGGGGGGTCAGTGGATGTACACGGTAGTGACGACAATCTTTTTTACCTAAAAGAATAATACCTAAAACAAAAGATATAGTAGATAAGTTCTGATAGAAAATTGGGATAGACCCCGATCCGTAGGGAATTACCCTTATTATTAGTCGTTTAGAGAAAAAAATATTAGTTTGCATTTTAATTATAAAAATCATAAAAGTAGGATATAGAGATGGATAAGAAAATTGCGTATTTACCAGGAGATGGGATAGGACCAGAAGTGTCGGAACAAGCGAAAAAAGTAATGGTGGCTATTGCTGAAAAGTATGGTCATAAATTTGAGTTTGATGAGGCTTTGGTAGGTGCTGTGGCGATAGATGCTACGGGTGATCCTTATCCAGTAGCTACTCATAAAATTTGCGAAGAGTCTGATGCAATTCTTTTTGGTGCAATTGGACATCCAAAATATGATAATGATCCTTCAGCAGCGGTTCGCCCAGAAGAGGGGTTGTTGAGAATGAGAAAAAGTCTAGGTTTGTACTGTAACATTAGACCTGTTAAAGCATTTAAAATTTTAGAAGATAAAGCACCTCTTAAAAACGATCGTCTTGATGGTGCTGATTTAATTGTGTTTAGAGAGTTAACTTCAGGTTTGTATTTTGGTAACCCCCGTGGGCGTACGGAAGATGGTAAAACTGCTTTTGAAACTTGTACTTATACAGAAGAAGAAATTTTGAGAATGGCAAAACCAGCTTTTGAAGCAGCTAAAAACCGCCGTAACAAAGTTACTTTGGTTGATAAAGCTAACGTACTGGTTACCTCAAGATTATGGAGAGAGGTAGTAACTAAATTCCATAAAGAAAATTATCCAGAGGTAGAGTTAGACTTCTTA
The DNA here is from genome assembly GCA_964511645.1 of uncultured Cytophagales bacterium. Classification (GTDB taxonomy): domain Bacteria; phylum Bacteroidota; class Bacteroidia; order Cytophagales; family JAAEPT01; genus CAZEGV01. Next base: position 16,528 of record CAZEGV010000054.1, on the reverse strand, counting down.
TTTGTTGATAACGCAGCTATGCAAATGGTACTTAATCCTCGACAATTTGATGTGATTTTGACTGAAAACTTATTCGGTGATATTATATCTGATTTGTCATCAGTAATAGCTGGTTCTTTAGGTTTATTAGCTTCTGCATCTGTTGGTGGTAAAGTAGGTTTGTATGAGCCAATTCACGGTTCTTATCCTCAAGCAACAGGAAAGAATATTGCTAATCCATCTGCAGCAATTTTATCAGCAGCTATGTTGTTAGAAACTTCTTTTGGTTTAACTAAAGAGGCGGAAGATATTAGAACGGCAATCAACGATGCCTTAGACTCTGGGAAAGTAACAATTGATATCAATCCAGATAACTATATTGGTACTACTGAGTTTGGTGATACTATTGTAGCTTATATTAAGAATAATTAAAATAATATATACCTCTTTTACATTGTAGAAGAGGTTTTTTTTATATGAAAGATTATATATTTTTATTAATTATTTTTTTTGTGTTAGGTTGTAAAAAGACAACAACTGACAATCCTATTGTTCCTCAAGATAAGGAGGAGGTAAATGTACCTGTAAGTAAAAGGAAGATAAACTTAGTTTACCCATCTAATGGGAGTTCTTTCAGAAGTGGAGATGAGTTTCAGATTCGTTATACATTGGTAGATTCTATCGTTGAAGTTGACTCTGTAGACGTTGTTTTTGGTGACACAAGAGAGCGGTTGTATCATCCAGCTACAAGTTTTAAGACAGACTGTAGAGTCAGAGATTTAGGGGATAATATGCTGAAGCTTGATTTTTATGTAAATGGAAAAAAAGAAACAGATAGACGTGAGATAGTTGTTTTTTCGGATATAAAACCACAAAATATCAGCTATGAAGTTCTCAATAAATTTCCTCATGATGATAATGCTTATACACAAGGCTTAGAGTTTGTAGATGGAGTGCTGTATGAAAGTACAGGTACTTACGGGAAAAGCGATATTAGAATCACAGACTTAGAAAAAGGGAGTATTCAGAAAAAAGTCCCGTTGAACGGAAAGTTCTTTGCAGAAGGAATGACTTGTTTTAATGGTAAAGTATATCAGCTAACTTGGAAAGAACAAACGTATTTTACTTACGATACAAAATTAGAGAAAAAAGAGAAACATACTCTTCCATTTGATTCCGAAGGTTGGGGGATTACTCATTCGGATACGGAATTGATCATGAGTAATGGTTCAGGGGATATTTATTTTATAAATCCGGAAACCTTTCAGGTGCGTAAAACGTTGGGTATTTATACAGATTCTGGACCAGTAAAAAAATTAAATGAGCTAGAGTTAGTAGGTGATATCTTATACGCTAATGTTTATTTAAGTAATGAATTGATGTTGATAGATGTGCATACAGGTAAAGTTTTAGCTATAATTGATATGAAAGACCTACTCCCTATTGCTGAGTTTAAACAAGGACATACGGATGTATTAAACGGTATTGCGTATAACGAAAAGACCAATAAACTATATGTGACAGGAAAAAATTGGCCATATGTATATGAGATAAAACATTCACCAATTAAAAAAATAAATTAGTTTAAAAATTCTTTTAAATAGATTATTTCTTCTATTATTTTCTTTACTTACTGCCTGCTCTGGCTTATTTGGGAGTAAAAAAGATAAAGTACGTAAAGTGGATCAAAATAAATTTGCTCCTCCAGGCACAATGTGGGTAAGTGGAAATATTTACATGGATATTCATGAAATTTCTAATGAAAACTGGCATGAGTTTTATTATTCGGTAACAACAAGTACCGAAGGGTCTGATAGCATTGTTGATTATCGTGAAATACTGCCCAATAATGTTTTTCCTACGGATAGCTCTATGATTGAATCAGATGATAACGATACAGGAATGGGAGCTCAAAAAAACAAAAATAATTTTTTTAATATTTATTATCACCACCATTATTATTCTAATTATCCTGTAATAATGGTTTCTAGAGAAAAAGCACAACAATTTTGTGCCTGGCGTACAAAGGTTGTAAATGCTTACCTTGCTGCGGAAGCAGGAGAAATAGAAGAGTATCTTCCAGATCACACCTATAACGATGTGAAACAGCGGTTGGTGTACAGATTACCTACCAAACAAGAATGGGATAAAGCAGGACAAGCAGGTCTTGAAAGTGCTAAATACCCTTTTGGTTACGAAGAAATTAAAAACAAAAACGGAACCTATAAATTTGGACTAGACAATGTTGCTTATTTTAATAATACCGAAGAGCAAAATAAATATGTTCATTTGCGTGCACCGAGTCTTAACGGGAGAAAATTAATACCGCCTACTTATCCTGTATATTATGGTAAGCCAAATAGATTTGGGCTATACAATATGCCAGGAAATGTGTCAGAATACGTAAAAGAAGACACAATAGTAAAAGGATTAAACTGGTCAGATGAGATGCGAGAATACTTTATAGATGAAAATTTACCGTATAAACGCCCAACAATGATGATTGGCTTTCGTTGTGCTTGCGAAACAGGAGAGCCTTATAACGAGGTAATAAATTAGGGGCTTTCCTTTCGGTGAACCTTTCTTGTAGACAAAAAACATTTCTATCACCTCAAGGTCGGGCTATCGCTACTCAATCTTTTTTATTTTTATGATTTTGTCATACTGAGTTTATCGAAATGCCAAAAATCATAAAAATAAAAAAGGATTTCAAACAAACTGCTCTATCCCTAAGCCGATTATCATTATGTCAATTCAAGAAAAAAAAGATGATGATAATGTTAATTATTTTTCGTTTTTTTGTAAACACAGTCGTATTAATTAAGGTCATCAATAATGAGCAAAAGAGAATTAGATTTATTAGTCCTATCAGATATACACTTGGGTACTTATGGCTGTAATGCCGAAGAATTGTTAAAATACCTAAAATCTATAAATCCAAAAAAAGTAATTTTAAACGGCGATATTATAGACATCTGGCAGTTTAGCAAGAGCTATTGGCCATCATCACACACAAGAGTATTGAAGCACATTATGACTTGGGTAGATGATGATGTTGAGGTAGTTTATATCCCAGGTAATCATGATGAAATGCTACGTAAATACATTGGGTTTAACCTGTCTAATTTTAGTGTAGAAAATAAAATTAAACTAAACCTAGATGGGAAAATCGCTTGGTTCTTCCATGGAGATGTATTTGATGTCACGATGAAAGGCTCTAAATGGTTAGCCAAACTAGGTGCTATTGGTTATGACACCTTAATTATCATCAACAGCTTTGTGAATTGGGCTTTAAAGAAAATGGGGAAAGAAAAAATTTCTTTATCTAAAAAGATTAAGAACAGTGTAAAGAAAGCAGTAAGCCACATCAATAATTTTGAGCAGATAGCGGCAGATATCGCCATCTCAAAAAAATATGACTATGTAGTTTGTGGTCATATTCATCACCCTATAATGAAGGAGATAAAAACAGACAAAGGATCTGTTCAGTACCTTAACTCAGGAGATTGGATAGAGAATCTCACATCATTAGAGTATCACCAAGGAAAATGGTCTATTTTTAGGTATTTTGACCACGAGGAAGAGCTAGAGAAAAACGTAAAAAAAACAGATAGTGATAGGTTGGCAGACAAAAGTGATGAAGAAACTTTTAACGATTTGATAGAAGAATTTAAATCATGAAAAAAATCTTGTATGCTATACAGGGTACAGGGAACGGACATATCAGTCGGGCAAGAGACATTATTCCAGAGCTAAAAAAATATGCCGATGTAGATATTTTGATTAGCGGTACTCAATCAGATTTAGATATTGATACATCAATTAAGTATCGTTTGGGGGGGCTGGGGTTTGTTTTTGGCAAAAAAGGAGGAATCGATATTATTAAGACGTTTCGAGAAGCCAGTATCATTCGTTTTCTGAAAGAGATTTTTCAATTACCAATACGAGACTATGATTTAGTTATCAATGATTTTGAGCCAGTATCTGCTTGGGCTAGTAAATTAAGAAACGTGCCCTGTGTGTCACTCAGCCACCAATGTGCATTATTGTTTGAAGAAACACCACGACCTACAAAATTAGATAGATTTGGTTGGTGGATACTTAAAAAGTACGCCCCAAGTCAAAAACAGTACGGATTTCATTTTAAATCCTACCACCAGCAAGTATCTACTCCCGTAATAAGAAAGCAAATAAGAGAGGCTCAAGTCAGTGTTAAGCCTCATTATACGGTCTATTTACCCTCTTTTTCAGAACAATACCTAATTAAGAAGTTGAACAAAATAAAAGGAGTTAAATGGCAAGTGTTTTCTAAACACGCTAGCGAGAGTTTTGTCAAAGGCAATGTTCAAGTATTTCCTTTAAGCAATAAAGACTTTATAAAAAGCATGGCAGAATCTTCTGGAGTGCTCTGTGGAGCAGGATTTGAGACGCCCGCAGAGGCTTTGTTTTTAGTTAAAAAATTACTGGTTATTCCGATGAGAAGTCAAACAGAACAATTTTTTAATGCCCAATCGCTAAAAGAAATGGGAGTGATGGTGATTAAAAATCTAAAAAAAGGAAACCTGATGAAATTACAATACTGGGTAGATTATGGAGAAATTATCTCAGTAAACTACCCCAATATGACTGCGGATATTATAGCAGGTATAGCAGGAGATTTTTTAGTAGAGGAGAAAGATTTTTCTTTGATTCAAAAATTAGTATATTAAATCCCTCTAGGTGAAAAATAAGCTAAAATTTGGTGTAGTTATTTCAGCCTTTCAGACCGAAGGATCTTGGGACAAGGACGGAAAAGGACAATCTATTTGGGACAAATTTACATTATCAAAATCTCGTAAAATAAGAGGGAAAGAAAATGCCAAAATAGCCGTTGATTTTTATCATAGATACAAAGAAGACATTCAATCGGCCAAAGACATGGGCTTTGATGTTTTTAGGTTCTCTATCTCTTGGTCTAGAGTTTTTTCAGCAGGAATAGGCATGCCTAACCCTCAAGGAGTCGATTTTTATCATAGAGTAATAGACGAATGTAAAACACAAGGGCTAGAACCGATGATTACTGCCTACCACTGGGATTTACCACTAGCGTTACAGCAAAAAGGTGGTTGGGCCAATCGAGAAATAATAAATTGGTTTTCTGAATATACCTCATTTTTAGCAAAAGAATACGGAGATAAAGTACAAAATTGGATATTAATTAATGAAGGAATTGTATTTGCCTTGGCTGGTTATTTTTTAGGAATACACGCACCTAAAAAACGAGGGATAAAGAACTTTTTAAAAACCGTACATCATACCTTATTGGCGCAAGCCGAAGGATTTAGAGTGATGAAGTCTATCAATCAAAACTTAAATATAGGTACCGCTATAAGTTGTTCTAAAATTGATGCATCAAGAGAGAGAGACAAAGAGGCTACCAAAAGAGTAGACGCATTGATGAATCGTTTGCACATAGAACCCCATTTAGGCTTAGGTTATCCTATACAAGATTTGCCATTTCTCAAAAAAATGAAAAAGTATATCAAAGAGGGGGATATGGGTCGTATAGAATGTGATTTTGACTTTTGGGGAGTACAAACTTATATTCGTCAGGAATTAAAAAAAGCTTGGTACATCCCATATATCCAAGCCAGACCCGTAATAATTGGTAAAGAACATCGCTCAGTAATGGGCTTAGAAACCTATCCAGATGGAGTGAAATACTTTTTAGAAAGATTTAATAGATATGATAAAAATAAGCCTCTTTGGGCTTCAGAATGTGGTATTGCTTTACGAGAAAGTGATTCGGAAGATTTGAGAATTGCTTATTACCAGAAGATTTTTACAGATATCACAGGTTTGGAAAAGAAAGAAATAAATATAAAAGGTGTTTTATTGTGGTCTCTACTAGATAATTTTGAATGGGCAGAAGGATACAAGCCAAGGTTTGGTCTGATAGCGGTAGACCAAAATACATTACATAGAACTTGGAAAAAATCCGCTTTTTGGTTACAAAAAAAGTTAAAGAAATAGGGGCTTCCCTTTCGTTTTACTCTCAGGGCTATTTCGCCCAGACGGTCGGGTTTTCTGTTCCCAATCTTCCCGATAAAAAATCGGGAAGGATTTCCACGCCACCCCCTAAGCCTGCCCCAAGAATACTATACTTTTAATAAAATAAATATAGTATTGTAGATGAATACTTTTTTCACTACCTTGGTTAGCTGTAATTATAAACAAAAAAATGAAGATGTTAAAAAAGATAGGATTGATTGTATTGATTGTTTTTAGTTTTTTTTCGTGTAAACAAAACCCAACTAATACAAAAAAAGAAAATAAGGAAGTGCTTGACAGTAACACAGGTTATAGTTTGTCTTATGAAGTATTAGAAAATGGCTATAATAAAGAATTGAAAACAAAATCTCGCTTAATTTTGACCAATAACACAGGAGAAACTATTCAAAAAGATGATTGGACAATTTACTTTAACCTATGCCGAAAGGTTTTACAAGACTCTACAGATAATAAGGAGGTGATGTTTTCACATATTAGCGGTGATTTTTTCAAAATAGAACCAACTAGTGATTTTAAAGCATTAGCAAAAGGAGATAGTATCATTATTGACTTTGTGTCCGAGTTTTGGGTAACAACCAAATATGAAGCACCTCAAGGGTTTTATATAGTACAAGGAGATAAAATACATAACATAACTGATTACACAGTTTTACCTTTTACAAGAGAAGAGCAAATCAAAAGATCTTTGGGGGATAACTGGGCAGCACATACCGCAGAGCTTGCTTACGCACAAAACAAAAACACTACTCAAGTAACTAAATTACCACCTTTCTTACCATCACCATATCATTATACTTACGGCAACGAAGATATTAAGATTAAAACAATATCAGTAGAAGTAGGAGAAGACTTTACTACAGAAGCAGAATTATTAAAAGAAAATATTAAAGATTTTAAATTAGAAACAAAAGAAGGTACAGACCTTACTGTAAGGTTTAAGCAAGTTACTTTGTTACCAATTCCAGAGTCAACTAATCCAGAAGGATATAAATTACACCTTAGCGAAGATGAAGGGGTACTTATTGAAGCAATTACGGCAACAGGAGCTTTTTATGGTGTACAGTCACTTAAGTCAATACTGTTAAATGCCCATGTAGTAGACGGAGGTTTGTCTGTAAGAGAACTTGATATTGTTGATTGCCCTCAATTTAGCTTTAGAGGAATGATGCTGGATGTAGGGCGTAATTTCCAAAAGAAAAAAGCAGTCTTGAAGTTATTAGACATGATGGCTTTTTATAAATTAAACAAGTTTCACTTTCACATTACAGATGATGAGGGGTGGAGAATAGAAATTGAAGGTTTACCAGAGTTAACAGATATTGGATCAAAAAGAGGACATACACTTACTGAAAATGATATGCTTCACCCTGCTTACGGATCTGGTCCAGATGCCAGTGCTGAGACTAATAATGGTTCAGGTTATTATACTAAGGCTGATTTCATAGAAATATTGAAATATGCAAATGAGCGACATATAGAAGTGATTCCTGAAATAGATGTACCAGGTCACGTTAGAGCAGCAATCATAGCAATGAAAGCCCGTTATAACAGATTAAAAGATACAGACCTTGCGGCAGCAGAGCAATACTTACTGCATGATGCAGGAGATACTTCCAAGTATGAATCTGTTCAAATGTTTAACGATAATGTAGCCTGTATTTGCCAAGAGTCCACTTATAATTTCATTACGAAAGTTTTTGATGAGGTAATAGCAATGTACAAAGAGGCAGGAGTGCCGATTACAACTATTCACACAGGTGGTGACGAAGTGCCAAATAATGTTTGGGAAGGCTCACCTAAATGTGCAGAGATGATAGCTCAAAATCCTAAAGATGTAAAAAATCATTTAACGCACTTATTTTTACAAAGACTAAATAAGATAATTGGAGATAGGGGTTTAGTTACTGCTGGATGGGAAGAAATAGGGATGATGAAGAAGGAGGAAAATGGAAAAACCGTTCATATCCCTAATCCGGAATTTATCAATAGTAATTTCAGAATGAATGCTTGGCAAAGTGTATATGGTTGGGGTGCAGAGGATTATGCATATCAGTTAGCCAATACAGGTTACCCTATTGTATTGTCTAATGCTACAAGTTTGTACATGGACTTCTGCCATGAAAAACACCCAGAAGAGTTGGGTTTCTATTGGGCAGGCTATGTGAATACCAAAAAAATATTTGAATTTACTCCTTATGATCTTTACAAATGTCAAAAAAATGATAGAATGGGGAACCCTCTTACACTGGCTAATTTTGATGATAAAGTGAAATTGAATCCAAATGCCCATAAAAACATTTTAGGTATACAAGGGCAACTTTGGTCTGAAACATTATGGACAGGACAGGATAGAATGGAATATATGCTTTATCCTAGATTAGTAGCCTTAGCAGAGCGTGCATGGACAAAAACTCCAGAATGGGCAGAAGAATATAATGTAGTAGAAAGTCAAACAGGCTTTGATAAACAATGGAGTGCTTTTGCTAGTAAAATGGGAGCAGATGAATACAGTGTTCTGAACTATTTGGGTGTAAATATGAGAGTGCCTACACCAGGAGCTAAAATAGAAGAAGGTAAACTTTATGCTAATGTAGCTTTTCCAGGTTTAGATATTCGTTATACTACAAATGGGGAAGAACCTAGTGAGTCATCACCATTATACACTGAGCCAGTAACAGTGAATGATGCTAAGGATGTAAAAATAGCAGTATTTATCCCTAACTCGGACAGAAGAGGTAGAGTGATTACTTTGAGATGAGAAAAGGATAAAAATGTGAAAGAAAAAGGGTCATTACATTTCTGTAATGACCCTTTTTTGTGAAATAATTCCTTGTAAGATTATTTTGCTTTCTTGAACATAAGTCGTGTGATGAATAATCCTGTTTTATCATCTTTACTTCCTTTGCTTTCTACTCCTGTGTTTACAAAAGACAATTCCCAACCGTTATTAACCATGTCATTAATTTTAGAAGAAATTAAAGCATCATTAGAAGCGATGTTTTGGAAGTTAATACCAACACCACTATAGAAGTTTAATAATTTAGTTTCTGAATAATTATCTATTTTTGCAGCACCTCTATCAGCTTTGTTTTTTTGTTTACCTTTTTCCGTAGTGTTTTGAGTAGTCATAGACTTATAATCTGCTTTTTGTTGGTGTTCAATAATTCTAGAACGACCAATTCCCATTGGTACAATTGATTCAATTACAGTTATAGTTTTATACTCATAAGATGCCTGACCATTCCAAGTAAATGATGATACACCTACTATTAAGCCAACAAAAGCTAATGTTGCGAATAAAATGTTTTTCTTGTTGTTCATAATTTTTTTTGTTTTTTTTTAATTAAATGTAAAGCTAATTTCTTAAAGACTAATTTCCAAACCTTACTAAATATAATATAGATACTTGATTTTTTTGTTCGTTATCAACTAATAGTATTTCTTATCAATGTTTTTAAAGTAACTTTCTCTATATCCTAAAACAATAGTAGTGATAAGGGTTTTGATAAAAGGTAATTTACTGAATATAGGAAACAGTTTATCTCGAAGAGAGGTATTACAAGTATCAGACTGAAAGATGGGCGTTACCCAACGAGATAATTTTTGGTAAAAGTAGACTTGTTTGGATCGTTGTTGGTGATAATTTTTTAAAGCTAAGTCAATATTTGTAGGGTGTTGACTGATGTTTTCGAATAATATTTTTGCATCAAGCATAGCGAAACTAGCTCCTTGGGCAAGTTGTGGACTCATGGGGTGGGCAGAGTCACCAATAAATACAATGTTGTTTTGATAAGAAGGGCTTAGGACTACATCAGTATAAGGAGCAATTGTAACTTGATCTTTAGACTTTATTACATCAATGACCTCTGCATATTCTGGGCAAAATCGTTTTACTTTGTCTTTCCATTCTTCTAAGTCTTCAGTTTCCCATTTCTCTACATCCCTCATTTTGATACTCCAAAAGAAGTTAACGGTTTCAGGAGACTGTTCGTCTAGTCTCCCCATTGGCATAAAACCAATCATTGTATGAGATCCTTCGTATTTTTGATAAATTTTATGATGAAATACACTATTGTCATAAGGTAGTTTTGCCCATAAGGCCCCGTATTTTTGAGTTTTGTTGAGGGAGATGTTTGTGTTGTCTTTTCGGAGTGCCGACCTAGCCCCATTAGCTACAATGATAAGGTTGTATCCTTTATATAGATTATTGTTTTTGTCTGTTAATATGTTTTTTTTATTATCAATAGCAATGATTTCTGCACCTAATTTTATGTCAATTTCTTGCCTGATTAGCTCATCAAATAGGATGAAAAATAATGCACCTCTGCTTATTCCTAGTCCCGTTAGTTTTTTTTTATTTTGGAACTTGAAATCCAAAATAGTTTTATTTCTGTGGTTCTCTCCGTGTAATCCTTTTATTATGCACCCTAGTTCTAGTGCTTTTTTTTCTAAACCTAAGTTTTTTAAAATTTTGAGACCTGTGGGTTGTAACATAATTCCTGCTCCAACAGGTGTTGGTTTTTCTTCTCGTTCAAAAATAGTCACTTGATGCCCTGATTGATGAAAGTATAAAGCAGCTGTTGCTCCTGCTGCTCCGCTACCAATAATCGCTACTTTAAGTTTCATCTTTTTAAAAGTTGTGTTTTGAGTCTACAAAAGTAATTAAAAATAGCTGTATTGTTTGATGATAGGTGTTAAGATGTGCAATGATTTTTTGTATAGCGGTCAAAATGGGGGAGCGTTAGGGATGGTAGCGGCATCCTTTTTTGTTTTACGATGTGTATAGTTTGTTTTGTCTTCGACAAGCTCAGACTGACACAAGCTTAGGTATGACGAAATCATAAAAAAAAAGATATAGTGTACAGCCCGACCTCACGAGGAATCGAGTGTGGTAACGCCCAAATCTTTTTATGTAAAATGGATAAAAACAAATGGCTTTATTGAGATAGTTGCATTCTAATGTTATATTTGCAAAAGTAGAAACAATTAAATAATTTAAAAATGGTTGTAATAGCATCAATTGTAGCGTTTACGGTTGTTATTTTGTTGCTGGTTTTTATGCTTTTGTTCGCACAAGCAAAGCTAGTACAAAGTGGTGATGTAAAAGTAACGCTAAACGGTAAAAAAGAAATTATCGTGAGCGCTGGTTCGACCTTGTTATCTACACTATCTGCTCAAAATATCTTCTTACCATCTGCGTGTGGTGGTGGTGGTACTTGTGCGATGTGTAAATGTCAAGTTCATAGCGGTGGAGGGGATGTCCTACCTACAGAGGAAGGTCATCTAAGTAGAAAAGAGAAAGCAGACAATGTCCGTCTCTCTTGCCAAGTAAAGGTAAAAGAGGATATGGATGTTGAGATCCCAGAAGAGGTATTTGGTATCCAAGAATGGGAAGCAACTGTGGTGTCTAATTATAATGTGGCGACTTATATTAAGGAATTTGTAGTTGAGATTCCAGAAGAAATGGACTACAAAGCTGGTGGATATATTCAAATTAAAATACCACCATGTACTATCGAGTTTAAAGATATGGATGTTAAGGCACATCCTACTGACCACCCAGGTGAGCCAGATAAATTTGAAAAAGATTGGTCAGAAGGTCCGTTTGCGTTACGTGGTTTAGTAATGGAAAACAAAGAGGAAGTGATTAGAGCTTACTCGATGGCCTCTTATCCTGCTGAGGGTAGAAATATCATGTTGAATGTGCGTGTGGCAGCACCACCGTTTGATAGAGCAAAAGGAACTTGGGCAGATATTAATCCAGGTATCGCATCTTCTTATATCTTTAATTTGAAAGAAGGAGATAAGTGTATGATTTCAGGTCCTTATGGGGAATTCTTTATTAAAGATTCTGATTCGGAAATGTTGTATGTAGGTGGTGGAGCTGGAATGGCACCAATGCGATCGCATATTTATCACTTATTCCGTACGCTTGAGACGGGTAGAAAAGTAAGTTACTGGTATGGTGGGCGTTCTAGGGCAGAATTGTTCTATATCCATTATTTTAGAGAGATTGAAAAAAGTTTCCCGAACTTTAAATTCTATATGGTACTATCTGACGCTCAACCAGAAGATAACTGGGTAGAGAAAAAAGATATTAGTGATGAAGTAGGTGATGGTTTTGTAGGTTTTGTACACAACGCCGTTATCGATCAATACCTAAGTAAACATGATGCACCAGAAGAAATAGAATTTTATTTCTGTGGACCTCCTATGATGAATGATGCCGTTATTAAAATGTGCGAAGATTGGGGAGTTCCTGATGAAAATGTTGCATTTGATGATTTTGGGTAAAATTTTGTCAAAATGAATTAAAAAAGAGGCTAGCAATTGTTAGCCTCTTTTTTTTGTTTTTAATACTAGATGTTTATCTTTAGTTTAAATATTTAGATTATGGATATATCACTGTTTTTTGAGCCAGTAAAAGAAGAGTTAATTGAAGAGTTTCAGGATGATAGCCGTCACGTTATTAATTCTGTATCTATTAATATAACAGGAGATGTTGATTGGCGTTCTTCCGATATTGTGTTTTTTACGGTAGGGATTCAAAATGCTGATAATCTTCGTAAAATTTTTTATACCTTGAAACAAGGTAGTGCTAGTTATAGCATTGTAGATATTGGTCACCTTAACCCAGGCAAGACGGATGAAGATACTAGAGAACGATTGACAGAAGTTTGTGATACCATCCTACAAGAGAAGAAGATATTAATTGTAATTGGTTCGCTTAAAGATTTTGAATACGCTTTATATTCTGGGTATTATTATATGCCTAGAGGTATGACTTTTTTGAATGTAGACTCTCATCTTGATTTAGGTGAGTATGATGAGGATTCAGGGCTAGAGAAAGTAATTAGTAATGAAGATGGTCATTTGTCAGAGTATATTCATCTAGGGCATCAAGGTTATTTTATTTCGGAAGAGGGTGTTGATTTGTTAGAATATTTATCTCACACCTCTTTGAGGTTAGGTAAGGTAAGGAGTAATATTTCGATTACAGAACCTTTGATAAGAATGAGCGATTTGGCGTATATTAATATGCGTAGCGTGAAACAGGTGGATTATACGGCAAATAAAAACTTACATCCTTTTGGACTTTCTGGGGAAGAAATTTGTCAACTGGCTTGGTATGCAGGTAACGCAGATAACTTATCTATACTTGGTGTTAATACGGTTAATGAATTGGATGACCCGATGTCTGCTCATGTTATAGCAATTATGATGTGGTACTTTATAGAGGGGGTTTATAAACGTGTGGATGGACAAGATTTTGAGTCTGAAAACTTTACGCAATACAAAGTCGCCTTTGATGAAATGGGTACAGAGTTGGTTTTCTATAAAAGTATCAGAACAGGTAAGTGGTGGGTGCGTGTGGACGAAAAGCAGGTGATTCCGTGTAGTTATGAGGATTATGAAGTGGCTTCTGCTGGGGATTTGCCAGATAGATGGTTGTCTTCTAAAGTGAAGTCATAGTTAAAAGAGAGATTAGTTATCTCATTCTACGTTTGATACGTTTCTTTTGATTGTCAGTTTTTCTTTTTAAGTCACTCCAGTATTTGACGTGTTTTTGCTCACCACGGGATATGTTTCTCATTTTCTTGGCAGTACGTTCTCTTGCTATTTTCTTTTTGTCCTTACCAGCATACACGCTGATTGATGCGATCATGCAAATGAAAATCGCTATTAATTTTATGTTCTTCATGTCAATAATTTTACTCGTAGTAGGGTATAAACGAAAGTTATCCACAAAGGTTACGAAAAAAATGTAGGAAATACTTTTTAGTAAAAAACTCCTCTTAAGTAACTTAAGAGGAGTGTAAGGGAGTGTAGTGATTTATACTTCCCACTCTTTGACAATAGCACCTTCTACTGCGTGAGCAATACGAAGTGGGTCAGGAAGTAGCATCAATCTAGCGTTACAATCTGGCATATCTTCTAGCTCTACAGCTACACCGTCATCAGGGTCAAGGTCATAACCTTTGCCTTCTTCTACATACTTTGGTAGGATGTAGGCTGTGGCTAACAATGTTTCCATATCTATTTTTAGCTCATCTTGGGCATCCATTACACTGTCTTCAATTACTTCGCTAAACTCTTCGTTAAAGTCATCCTCTAAATCATGTAACTCATCTTCCAATTCGTCATACTTTTCGTGACTGTAATCAAGAGTACTTAATTCGTTTCTTCGGCTTACAATTTCATTAAATAGCGTTACCATCGCTTTCTTATCCATATATTGTTTGTTTGTAATTTGTCTACAAAGTTGAAAAAAAATACTGGAAAATACGAATTATATTAAACTATCCTTATCTTAGTTTTTCTAAAAGTGAAACACGTTTTTGAATAAAATTTATGGAAGAATTAATTAGTAAGAAGGTAGAAACTTGGTTGAACGGTAATTATGACCAAGAAACAAAAACTGAAATCAAGAGGTTAAAAGCAGAAAATGAGGTAGGGTTGATTGATGCTTTTTATAAAGACTTGGAGTTTGGCACAGGAGGTTTGAGAGGAATAATGGGAGTGGGGTCTAATCGTATGAACAAGTATACACTTGGTACAGCAACTCAAGGCTTAGCAAATTACTTACTTAAATGTTATCCAAACGAAAAAATAAGTGTAGCCATAGCCCACGACAGCAGAAATAATGCTCGATTTTTTGCAGAGATAACAGCAAATGTATTTTCTGCCAATGGCATTAAAGTTTATTTGTTTGATGCCTTGCGTCCTACCCCAGAGCTTTCGTTTGCGGTGCGTCACTTTGGTTGTAAAAGTGGTGTGGTGCTTACAGCCTCGCATAACCCTAAAGAATACAATGGTTATAAAGCGTATTGGGATGATGGTGCTCAAGTAATAGCACCTCACGATAAAAATATCATAACAGAAGTACAAGCTATCAAAAGTATTGACAGTGTTAAGTTTGATGGAAATCCAGATTTAATTCAAACAATAGGTGTAGATATAGATGAAATTTATTTAAATAAGATTAAAGAATTGTCTATATCTCCAGAGGTAATAGCTCGTCAGAAAAATTTAAAAATAGTTTATTCACCAATTCATGGTACTGGGGTAGAGTTAGTGCCACAAGTGTTACAGAAATTTGGTTTCGAAAATGTAGTGGTTGTAGAAGAGCAAGCAGTCCCAGATGGTAATTTCCCTACGGTGGTGTATCCTAACCCCGAAGAGGCAGAAGCATTGAGTATTGCTTTAGCAAAAGCAAAAGAGCTAGATGCTGATTTGGTAATGGCAACTGATCCAGATGCTGATAGAGTAGGGATTGCTGTCAAAAATAAAGTAGGAGAGTTTCAATTGCTAAACGGAAACCAGACAGGTGCTTTATTGGTGTATTATATGCTTAAAGCGTGGAAAGATCAATCTAAATTTAAAGGCAATGAGTTTGTTGTTAAAACGATTGTGACAACTGAACTTATCGCTGATATAGCCAATAGCTTTGGAGTAGAATATTTTGATACCCTTACAGGTTTTAAGTTTATAGCAGGTTTGATCCGTGACTTGGAAGGAAAAAAACAATTCATTGTAGGAGGAGAAGAAAGTTACGGTTATTTAATAGGTGATTTTGTGAGGGATAAAGATGCTGTGGCTTCTTGTGCCTTTATTGCAGAGATGGTCGCTTTTGCTAAAGACCAAGGAAAATCAGTGTTTGATTTACTCATTGATTTGTATATAAAATATGGTTTTTATAAAGAATCCCTAATATCATTGACTAAAAAAGGAAAGTCTGGGTCGGAAGAAATACAACAAATGATGGCAGAATTTAGAGCCAATCCTCCTCAATCTATTGCAGGCTCTCAAGTAGTTGTGGTCAAAGATTATGAAACGCAACAGTCACATGATTTAATAAGTGGAAAAACATCTACAATGGATTTTCCAAAATCTAATGTATTGCAGTTTATTACTGAAGATGGTGCTAAAATTTCGGCAAGACCATCTGGTACAGAGCCTAAGATTAAATTTTACTTCGGTGTGAAAGCTGTATTAGCTAATAAATCAGATTATGATAAAGTAGATAAAGAGCTAGAGAATAAGATAGAAGCTATTATTGAGGATATGGATTTAAAATAGCTTTAATACTTTTTGAATTAAAAGATTTAAAAAAAGGAATAAAACAAATCTGGCTGAACAGTTGGGCAAGAGTTATAATATGGTAAATTCTTACGCAAAAAACAGAAGACAGCCTGGTTTGGAAACCTTATTTGAGATTGCCAAAATATTGGATGTGGAAGTAAAATCATTGATAAAAGAAAATTAATGACAAAGAACAACAAATGAATATTGTAAAAGAAGCAGATGTAGAATATGGATTTGTAGGGAAATTACAAGACTTAAAATATACGTATCGTAAAGATATAAGGTCTAAAGATGCACTAGAGTTAAATTTCAGACAGAAGTTTGAAGCATTGAATAGAGTAAAATTAACCGATACTGAATTTGACAAACTACTTACTGAAATAATAAATCCAGATGTATTTAAAACATCTAA
>CAZEGV010000053.1:0-17977 GCA_964511645.1 uncultured Cytophagales bacterium | reverse complement strand
AATGTGAAAAACAAACAAGATAATTGACGTAGATTATAGTCAATATGGTATAACAGGTGCTTTATATATTGTAAAGCACCTGTTTTGATCGCACTTGTGTGAGAGTCCGTATTTTCGGATGGTCACAATATTGATTTACCTATCTTTTACAAAAAAGAAGAGGGAATAGAATTTATATTAAATAACAGACTAAGAAAGAGTCTTGGATACGAAGCCCCTATATTTGTAATTAATCAATGATTTAGCTTTGTTTTTATTTCTTTTGTAGAGAAATAGGCGACGGCTATAAACTCAAGCTTTTTATTTTTCTATACAAATCTACAGCATATAAGTCTGTCATACCTGATATGAAATCCAAAACTGCCATTACCCTTAAGTATGGTGAAGTAGAATCAGTCTGGAATTGTTTAGGAATAAGGAATATGTACTTTTTAGAAATTTCATCATCAGGATTTAGTATCGCTGGAATGAACTCTTCCATTAGTCCTGCGAGTACTTTGTGCCCAGCTAGTTCAACCTCTATTACTTGCCGAGCATTATAAATACGATCGGGAGATATTTTTCTAATAGCAGCATAAGCTTCTTTTACCGAACCTGTAAGGCAGTTGTCTAAGGCTTGATTGAATTCTCCGTGTAAAATCTCTTCTTCGTGCTTAATAAAAGCATCTCCACATTGTTGAATCAATGCACCAATTGCCGTGGCTCTGAGTACAGCTATTTGTTCATTTTGATCATTTTTAAGCTCGTTTAATGTACGCTTTAAGTTTTCAGAAACCTTCTCTATAAAATTAAATAATAAATCGTATGTTTCTTGGTATGATAGCACACCTAAGCGGTGAGCGTCTTCTATGTCAATAATTGTGTAACAAATATCATCAGCAGCCTCTACCAAATAAACCAAAGGATGGCGTACATAACTTCCCTGTTCATCTATAGCTATCAAGCCTAATTCCTTTGCTAGCTTATCAAAAATAGGTTTGTCTACTTGAAAATAACCATATTTTTTGCGGTGTATATTTGTTTTATTATGTCCATTTTCAGCAGAACATGGATACTTGATAATAGAAGCCAAAGTAGAATAAGTGAGTCGTAATCCACCTTCTACACGCCCCGAAAACTGATGTGCCAATAGCCTTAAAGTATTGGCATTTCCTTCAAAGTGAGTAATGTCAGCCCATTCTTCATCTGAGAATAATTGTTTGTATTCTTTTTCTTTTGATGTGAAATAACGTGACATTACAGCCTCTCCGCTATGACCAAAAGGAGGATTACCCATGTCGTGGGCGAGACAGGCTGTGGCAATTATTGATGGAATTTCTCGTATTAATATATTGTCAGAAAGTCTTGTTTCGAGTGAGTCTGCCAATATAGCCCCCAAAGATCTACCCACACTGGCTACTTCTAAGCTATGGGTCAATCTATTGTGTACAAAAACACTTCCTGGTAAGGGGAAGACTTGTGTTTTGTTTTGTAACCTCCTGAAAGGAGATGAAAAAATAACACGGTCGTAGTCTCTCTGGAATTCTGTTCTTTTTCGAGAAGATTGATTGACTCCTTCTAAGCCCAATCGTTTGACAGATAGTAATTGATTCCAATTCATTGAATTTACCTTACTATTGTCACCCATCCTTTTATTATTTTTGTTTGTTCTTCTTTTTTTAATTTATCAAACTCTACAATAGCTTCATAATAATAAACCCCGTCACTGAGCTTTGCACCACTGTGATTTTCCCCATTCCATTTTATATCAATATCACCACTTTGTGTAAAGACCAAGTCCCCCCAGCGATTATAAACAGAGAATGTTACATTTTTCACAAAACGAGGGGAGGGTAATGGGATAAATAATTCATTTTTCCCGTCATCATTTGGTGTAATGATATTAGGGAGTTCATAATACTCACAATTATCTTGACACTCGGTGTTAGAAAACTTCCCTTTGTTGCCAAATTCATCTACTGCCCTTATTTTGTAGCAGCCAACCATTGTCCTGAGTTCTGTATGTTTAAAGATAAGATTGGGGTGAGTAACCGTTGCTATTTGGTTAAAATCCCCATCTTCTGATGTCGAGTAATATAGTTCATATTCAAGAACATCTTCTGGGCAAGTGATGATCCAGTTAAGGGCATTTATATAAGGAGGGGTAGCATCAAAAACTGCACATAAAGGATTAATGATACTTAAGGTAGGACTACAAGGAGGAATGGTGTCTTTGGGAGTATTACAATGTAAGTTAGACCAGCTAGAGAAAACTTGTTTAATACTATCGTGACAAACAGTATATTGTTTCAAAACTAAAAAACAGTATTCTGTCCCATTGTCTAAGTTCTCAATAGGATAAGAAAATTGAGTAGCAGGAATACTGTCAAGCAAAATGGTGTTAGTAGCCGTAACTTGATAAACATGATCGTATAAAGTGTCTAAGTTTTGCCAAGAGTTGGCCACATCCCAATTTAAGTCTAAAGCATTAGACCTTATTTTACTATCCAAAAACACAGAAGAAGTAGGAATAGAAGAGCTTAACAGATGATTGGCATCATATAAATCCACATGATAATGATAGGTATTTTCTTCTGTATTAAGAGGAGTATCTGTGTAAGTCATTGACACCAGAGAGCTAAGCGTTTGAGAAAAAATCAAGGTGTTTCCTCGAAACAGCTCGTAGCGATAAGGAGAAACCGTACCAGCATCTAGGTCTAGAGGGGCTTCCCATTCTATTGTGATTTCTCCATTTACCTTATCAGTTTTATCTACCGATACCGAAGAGATTAATGAAGAAGTTAAACGCATATTAGCACAAGACAGGTTAGAGGCATAGCTCTCACCACCACCTTTAAACACTGAGAAGTTAACACTGATTAAATAACAATATTTGAGACCTTCTGTAAGCCCATTGCCATTGTTATCATCCGTAAAGTTTGTTTTGTCAGGGCTAAGTTGGGCAATCAATTCAAAGCCCCAATCACTAGGCACTCCAGATGTACACACATCTCTGTCGATACCAGAAGCATCACATTCCGAACGCCAAATTTTGATATTAGAAGCTTTGTTGCAGGTGTAAGCATCCCAAGTTAACTGTACACTATCATTAACAGGGTTTGAGACTAGGTTTTGAGGAGCTTTTCCAATTACGGTTATAGCAAAATTCTTAGTTGTAGAGAGTTTAATAAGGTGATTGTCTTCTGTTTTAAAAACAGCAAAGTAAGGGGATGCCCGAATGTGTTCACAATCAATATCCCAGCTCATTACACTAGTAATACTATCGTTCAATATTCGGGTAGGATTGTGAGTAGCCCCCTCAAAAGGTAGCCCCCCTTCAAAGTCTAGTGTGATTGTGTTGTCATTAGGGTCAAAAGCGATGATGTCTCCTTGGTACAGTGTTCCAGAAGCCAGGCAAGTGTCTTTAGGCAGGATCAGTTGAGGCGCTTCATTGTCAGAGTCTATGACCAATATCTGCATATCACGTACTACATAACCAATTCTAGCTCCATTTCTCCATTCTTCTATCATAAAAGCAATATTGTACTCTCCAGGTTGTTGAGGGCTATCCCAAGTAATAGTACCAGAGATAGGGTTCAAACTAAAGTTAGAGTTCCCAAAAGAAGGGTGGTCTGGAAAACGGTAGTTACTGACGTTAATCCCTTGGCTAGTATTAGGTGTGATGAGTTTATACGAAAGACTGTCTCCATCAGCATCCCAAGCCCCAGCATTATGGGTAAATGTCTGGCTAACTGCCGCCAAGTCGATTGGGTCTACCAATAATTGAGGAGTGGCTTCATTAGTAAATACGCTACTTACTCGTACAAAAGTCTCTACATACAAAGCTTCTTGATCTGATGGTGATGCCATATTTACAATACCATTATTCCTCAATTCCCCTCGGTACGATATGATGTAATTTTGGTCAAAAGCAGAGAACTCATAAGTCAATTCATAAGTATTTTTGAAAGTATTATTACCTATGTTACTTACCCCACTTCTGTTTACTGTGAAGTTTTTCCCATCTACCTTAATGATTGCTTCACCTGCATCTACGTGCCCAGATCCATCAGTTACAGACTCAGCATCGGTGTATACGGTCAACTGAATTGTGTATGTTTTCCCCGTTTGATGTATTGCTACGATATCGGCAGCCCTTAGGTGGGTCGCCATTACTTTTGCAATACCAACTATTAGCAATACCAACAGTATAAATATTTTTCTTCTCTTCATTGAACCGATAATATAAACAAGATTTTAGACTTTCTAGCAAAGAAATAAATATTACAGTCTTAAATGCTATTCTTGTTTTTTTCTTTGGGGCTTCCTATACTCACCGAAAAAGTTCGTATAGTCGGGCTTTCCGCACTCAATCTTCCCGAAAAAAAACGGGAAGGATTTCAAACAATTGCTTCAATCCCTAAGCCATCCTAGGAGCTAGTATTTTCTTATGATTAAATCAATAGTATTTTTTCTCTGTTAAGTAATTTTGAACATAATCTTTCACACCTTCTTCTAGGGTATGGAAAGGAATACTGTATCCGATGTTTTTGAGTTTTTGCATATTGGCTTCTGTGAAGTACTGATATTTTTCTCTGATATCGGCGGGAGTGTCAATAAAGCCAATGTTTACAGGTTTATTGATAGAGGTAAAGGTATTAGTTGCCAAATCTAAGAAAGTACGTGCTTTACCAGAACCGAGGTTATATATTCCTGAATCTTTTCGGTGGTTGATGAGGAAAAAAATCACGTTTACAACATCTTTTATGTATACAAAGTCTCGTAGTTGCTCACCATCTTTATAGTTAGGGTTGTGAGAGCGAAAGAGTTTCATTCCTCCAGTTTCTTGTACTTTGTTAAAGGTGTGCATGACCACTGATGCCATTCTGCTTTTGTGATATTCGTTAGGTCCATACACGTTAAAGAATTTTAGTCCAACCCAAAAGAATGGTTTTTTGTCTTGTTTTAATGCCCAAATGTCAAAATCATTTTTGGAATCTCCATAGGGGTTAAGTGGTTTTAGTAGAGGAATGGTGGATTCGTTGTCATCATATCCACGCTCCCCTCCACCATAAGTAGCTGCGGATGATGCATAAACTAAAGGGATTTGATAGTTGATACAACGTTTCCATATTTCTTTGGTATAGTTGAGGTTGAGTCGGTCAAATATTTCGGTATCGAACTCGGTAGTGTCGGTACGTGCTCCCATGTGTATGATGGCTTCTACTAATCTATTGTTTTTATCTTGGTCAAGCCAAGTGAAAAAATTATCTCTGTGTACTCGCTCTTGTATTTTTTTGTTATCTAAGTTTTTGTTTTTTTCTGGATATGAAAAATCATCTACTGCGATGATATAATTAAACCCTTCTTGGTTGAGTTTGCTGATGACACAACTCCCTATAAATCCTGCTGCTCCTGTTACTACTATCATTGTTTTTTTCTTTTACGATGTAAAAATAATAAAAAATACGTTTAAGATTGTGTTTTGGGAGGGTTTTAGTAAATTAGTGTGATGTGCAACAGCTTTGCTGTATGGCATAGGGGTAGAGCGGTTTGTTTGAAATCTTTTTTTTTATGATACTGAGCTAATCGAAGTACAAAAGGCATAAAAAAAAGATTGAGTAGCGATGACCCGACCTATACTGACTGGAAAGGAAGTATAGGGATGCCCCAAAGAATAATTTTAAAAATTTTGATTAAAAATATGTTATACGTAACGAGAAAAGAACAGTTTAATGCTGCACATAAATTAGGAAATCCAGCTTGGAGTCAAGAGAAAAATGAGGCAGTTTTTGGGAAATGTGCGAACGAGAATTGGCATGGGCATAATTATGATTTGTATGTGACGGTAAAAGGTAAGCCAAATCCAGAGACTAGCTTTGTGATAGATTTGAAATTGCTAAGTAAGTTGATAAAAGAAGAAATCACAGATAAAGTGGATCATAAAAACTTTAATATTGATGTGGACTTTATGCAAGGGGTGATGACCAGTACTGAGAGTATTGTGTTGAAGTTTTGGGAGATATTAGCACCTAAAATAAAGGAGCTTTGCGATGGGGAATTACATTGTATAAAACTGTACGAAACAGAGCGTAACAGTGTAGAGTATTATGGAGGGTTTCACAAATAGTTTATGAAGTATTATCTATTAGTAGGGGAGAAGTCAGGTGATATGCATGCATCAAACCTGATGAAGGAGATTAAAGAGAATGATGCCGAGGCAGAGTTTAGGTACCTTGGTGGTGAGGGGATGGTGAGGCAGGGGGGAGAGTTGTATGCCGATTATGCCGATGTGTCTTATATGGGTTTTTGGGAGGTTTTTAAAAATGTGTTTACCCTAAAAAAAAAGATAAAGGCTTGTGCTAAAGATGTACTAAATTGGCAACCAGATATTGTTGTTTTTATCGATTTTAGCGGGTTTAATATGAGAATTGCCCCTTTAATTGATGGTAAGGGAATAAAGTTGTATTATTATATAGCACCTAAGGTTTGGGCATGGAATACCAAGCGGGTTTATAAAATGGTGAGGTATTTGGATAGGGTGTATTGTATATTGCCTTTTGAAGAATTTTTTTTTCATTCTTATGGCTTACCAACTTATTATATGGGAAACCCTATTGTAGATGAAATTTTGGCGTATAAACCAAATGAGAGGTTTTTGATAGGGAATAAAATTTCGGATAAACCAATTATAGCAATACTGCCAGGTAGTAGGAAACAAGAAATCGAAAATATCTTAAGCAAGGCGATTGAAGTGGTAGAACAGTTTCCAGATTTTCAGTTTGTGATAGCAGGGGTGAGTCATTTGCCTGAATCGTTGTACGCTAAAGCTTTGGGTGGTAAGGATATAAAAGTGGTGTATAATCAAACCTATGATTTACTTGGTCACTCTACGGCCGCTATCGTTACTTCTGGTACTGCTACTTTAGAAACGGCGTTATTTAATATCCCTCAAGTAGTGGTATACAAGACTAGTTTTATTACAGCAAGTATTGTAAAGATGGTGATTAAAATTGATTATGTAGCATTAGTGAATCTTGTAGCAGATAAAATGATTGTAAGAGAGCTATTGCAAGAAAAATTTACGGTGGATAATATAGTGATGGAATTACAAAGTATTATTATTAATGGCGAGGATAGAAGTGTAATGCTAGAGGAGTATGCTAAATTACAGGCTAACATGGGTGATGCGGGTGTGTCTGGGCGAGTAGCGAAACATATGATTAAGTAATTTGGTTGTAGTTATTCTGGTTCTTATCCAAAAATGTGGTGGTTTTATTTGCTTTTCTATGTTTTACATGTTAAATTGTTTTTGTTTAAAATAAAAATATGTAATTGTTATGGATAGTTATAAGATACGTCGAGTTCTATTTTTTATTTTCCTCTCTTTGGGGTTGTCAGTTCAGGTTAATGCACAAAAGATTCTTGAATTAATTCAAAAGGAATCCCGTATTGATTTTCATAAAATACGGGTTGATGCTGAGGCTTATTTTGATACTGTGGGAACAGAAGAAGGGTCTGGTTATAAGATATATAAAAGGTGGGAGTATTGGGCAGAAAGACATCTTGATTCGGGAGGTTTTGTAATTACTGCAAAGGAAGAAGGAGAGGAGCAGAAAAGGTTTATGTCTAGTTATGAGGCAAGGACAATGGCTGTAACTCCTGTTGCAAATTGGATGGAATTAGGACCTAAGAGTTGGAGTAGGAGTTCTAGTTGGGCGCCAGGATTGGGGAGAATTGTTAGAATTGCGGTAGAACCAAATAGTCAAAATTTAATTTTTGCAGGTTCTCCAGGTGGAGGAATTTGGAGATCGGAAAATGCTGGGCAAAGTTGGACTCCAGTAGGAGATGATTTATTAAATATGTCGGTTTGGGCAATTGCTATAGATCCGTTGAATAACGATATTGTTTATCATGGTAACTCTTCTGGAGCATTAATGAAGTCAATTAATCAAGGAGATTCTTGGTTTGAAGTGGGCAGTGGGCTTTCAGGTACTCCAAAGGAGATTTTAATTCACCCGATTGAAACGAATAAAATTTGGATAGCTACTCGACAGGGAATTTATTATTCTACGGATTCTGGGGTGTCTTTTTCAAGAGTGTCTACTGTAAGGGCGGAAGATTTAGATTTTAAATCAGGTGATTTGTCCACAATTTATGCTTGTGATAGAGTTTTTCAAAAATCTATAGATGGTGGATTGACTTTTACTACTGTAAATACTGGGTTTGTTTCTTCTGAAAAGATGAAAATGGCGGTTACAGAGGCTGATTCAAAAGTTATTTATTTAGTTCAAACAGCTAGTGGTAAGTTTGGGCGTATTTATAAATCAGTAAATTCGGGTATTTCTTTTTCGGTAGTAATAGATAAAAATAGTCCAGGAATAGGTAATAAGATTAGTTTTTCGCAGGGGGATAGAGATATAGCCATTGCTGTATCACACGCTGATGCTAATGAGGTGCATATTGGGGGACTGGATTATTCTAGGTCTTTAGACGGTGGTTTAACATGGGTTAAAATGGCAAAATGGTCTAATCCTGGTGACCCATCATATATTCATGCAGATGTAGAGGTGTTAGAGTATATAGGTGGTAAGTTATATGCGGGAACAGATGGTGGTATATTTAGAAGTAGTAATAAGGGGAACAACATGACAGACCTAACAAGAAATGGTTTAGCTGTAAGGCAATATTATCGTTTTGGAAACTCTGCTACAGATGAAAATATGTTAGTGGGAGGGGCTCAAGATAATGGTACTAATATTATGAAAAATAAAAGTGATGAGTTTATAGAATGGTTAGGTGCTGATGGTATGGAAGGATTTATCGATTATACGAATACAGATATTATTTACGGATCTTCTCAATTTGGTGTACTGTATAAAAGTACGAATGGGGGAAATTCACGTTTTTCGATACCTAAGCCAGAAAATAAAGGTAATTGGGTGACACCTTTTGAAATTGATCCAGTTAACCATAACTGGATTTACGCTGGTTATAAAAATTTATATCGTCATAAAACAGGTGGAGAGAATGGTTCTTGGAAAAATTTATCCTCCACCGTTGATTTTGGGGGTAATATAGATGAGTTGAAAATTTCTCCATCGGATAATAACTATATATACGTAGCTCGGAAGTCAAATATGTGGGTGACAACTAATGGGAGGTCTGTTAATCCTTCATGGCTTGCAATAGGAACAGGGTTTAGTGGTAATGTGAATTATATCTCTATTGACCCAGATAATGAGAAACAAGTGGTTATAGCAACTACAGGGTCTCGTATTTATAAAACGCTGAATGCGGGAACTAGTTGGACTGAGATTTCAGGAAATCTACCTAATATAGGAATGGAATGTGTGTTTTGGGATAATGGTAGTCAAAATGGGATTTATGCGGGACTTTCAAAAGGAGTATATTATCGTAATGATACGATGACTACTTGGGTCAATTATGGTAATGGATTACCTAATGTTAAGGTGACAGAGTTAGAGATTCAGTATGCCTCTAGATTGTTAAGAATTTCTACCTATGGTCGGGGTATTTGGGAAAGTGATTTATTTGGAGAAGGTATTTCCGCTGCAATTAGTTCAACTAAAACTACAGGGTGTAATGGTGATGTTGCTATTTTAACGGCGACAAGTTCTATCGATCAAAGTCTTCTTACATATCAATGGTATGTAGATGGTAATCCTATTCCTAATGAAACGAATTCTACATACCAAGCTTCAGTATCAGGAAAGTATTATGCAACTATTTCAGATGGAAATACATCAGGTCAATCTAATGTTCTTAAGCTTGATATTGTAGCAAGTTTAGCCCCCGCTATATTTAATGTTACTAGCTGTGGTAGTAGTGATTTTGTATTGAAAGCAACTAAGCATGAAACTGATGGTGTCTTGGTATGGTATGATGATTCTCAAAAGACTAATATATTAGGAACTGGGGATACTTTAGAGGTTTTAAATGTATCTCAATCTACAAGTTATTTCGTTGAGGAACTTGTGAATTTTGATTATTTGGGTGGAGCAGTAGATAGTAGTATAGGGACCGGAGGGTTTTTTTCTGGGGATCAAAATTTGCTTTTTGATACTTATCAAAATATAGTTTTAAAAGAAGTAACAGTGTATGCAAGTGGTGCAGGAGACCGAACTTTAAGATTGTTAGATGAGAGTAACGTAGTCTTACATACAGAAGTGATTTCTATGATAGATGGTAAAAACCGTATATCTTTAAATTTGCCAATTTCTTCTGGTACAAATTTGAAAATAGGGTTTGAGAACGGTTCAGATTTATATCGAAATAATGATGGAGTGTCTTATCCTTATAATATTGGTAATGCATTATCTATAACGTCTAGTTCTGCTGGTAATTTATATTATTATTATTTGTATGATTGGAAAATAGAAGTCCCAGGATCCCCAACGTCATGTACTTCTCCCCTTTCTGAATTAGTAGTTGAAATTATAAATAATGATGCACCAGTGGTAGAGGGAGGACAGGTTTGTGAAGCTGGATCTGAACTTGATTTGAAAGCTGTAGGGAATGGTGGGAGTTTGATTTGGTACAATTCTATTGTTGATGGAGATAAAGTAGGGAAGGGTGAAGTGTATACTGCTGTAGTTAATAATACCCAAAGCTATTATGTAGAAGAAGTAAAAGGAATAGTAAGGTATAGTGTTGGTGCGATTGATAATAATATTGGTAGTGGTAAATTCCATGTAGGTGGTTTTTATACGGTATTTACTGCGGAAAAACCTTTTGTTCTTGAAAAAGTAACTGTTTACGCATCAGGAACTAAAAATAGAGTTTTAGAACTTTTTGATGCCAATGATGTTTTGATTGAGTCAAGAGTGATAAATATTAAAGATGGAGAGCAGGAAATTGATTTAGGTTTAGAGGTTCCTGTGGGGGTGGATATGAGGATTGGCTTTGCTACTGGTGCAGATTTATTTAGAAGTAATAGTGGTGTGAGTTATCCATATACTGTGCCGGGGATAGTGTCATTGACTTCTAGTACAGCGTCAGGTGGAGGTGGTAGCTTTTATTATTATTTGTACAATTGGAAAATTGCAGACATGTCAAATTCTTGTATTAGCCCAAGAGCAGAAGCTGTTGCTGAATTAACGGTTTGCACAGGGTCAATAACAGAATATAGTAATAATGAAGGTGGGATTTACCCTAATCCAACAGAAGGAGTGATCTTCTTGAATTTACCTAGTGCGGATGATGTGAAGTCATTACAAATTATTGATGCTAAGGGAAAAGTCGTGTTTCGTAGCAATGATGTAGCAGAGAGATTAAATCTTAAAGGGTTGCCTTCTGGATTGTATTTTGTATTGATAGAAATAGAAGGACAACGAATAGTGAAAAAAGTGGTACTAAAATGATTTATCCTATAATTAGTTAAAAGACATATAATTGTTGCAAATAAAAAGACCTCTTTGAATTCATTCAAAGAGGTCTTTTTATTTGTAGAATAATAGACTATCTATTGTTGATATCTTTAAATGGTCTTAAATTTTCTCCTACATAAACTTGTCTAGGTCTTCCGATAGGCTCGTTGTTATCTCTTAACTCTTTCCATTGAGCTATCCATCCTGGTACACGACCGATAGCAAATAGCACAGTAAAGAATGAAGAATCTAATCCTAAAGCACGGTATATAATACCTGAATAGAAGTCAACGTTAGGGTAAAGGTTACGAGATTTGAAATACTCATCATTAAGTGCTTCTTGTTCCAATCCTTTTGCGATGTCCAATACTGGGTCGTTCACTCCTAAGGCTTCTAGTACTTCGTCCGCTGCTTTTTTGATGATTGTAGCACGAGGATCAAAGTTTTTGTAAACTCTGTGACCGAATCCCATTAGTCTGAATGGGTCGTTTTTATCTTTTGCTTTCGCTAAATATTTTTTTGTGTCTCCACCATCTTCTTTGATGGCCTCTAGCATTTCGATTACTGCTTGATTAGCACCACCATGAAGAGGCCCCCAAAGAGCATTAATACCCGCAGAAACTGAAGAATGTAAACTTGCATGAGAAGAACCAACCATTCTTACTGTAGAAGTAGAACAGTTTTGCTCGTGCTCAGCATGAAGGATGAATAATGTATTGATTGCTTTAGCAACAACTGGGTTAATTTTATAATCTTCGTTAGGGTTTTTGAACATTAACGATAAAAAATTGCTACAAAATTCTTCGTTGGTAGGTTGTGTGATTTCCAAACCTTTAGATTTTCTTGAAATCCAAGCTGACATCGTAGGAAATTTAGCAAACAAACGAATCATTTCGGTGTCAATCTCTTCTGCTGTTGCATTTTTATCTAAAGAAGAAGGATAGAAAGCAGTTAAAGCACTAACTACTGCTGATAAAACTCCCATAGGATGAGCAGACTTAGGGAATCCTTCAATTATTTTTTCTACTCCGTCAGGTAAGTTTGAGTGTTTTATTACTCTCGCTTCAAATTTTTCTAGTTGAGATGCTGTGGGCAGTTCTCCATAAAATAAAAGATAAGTAACTTCTATAAAAGAAGCTTTTTCGGCTAAGTCTTCAATTGAATACCCTCTATAACGTAAGATTCCTTTTTCACCATCCAAAAAAGTAATGGCACTTTTAGTAGATCCTGTATTTTTATATCCTGGATCGATTGTGATTAATCCAGCTTGACTTCTCAGTTTTGAAATATCTACAGCTTTTTCATTTTCTGTACCTTCTATTACTGGGAGTTCGTACGATTTTCCGTCGTATGAGAGTATTGCTTTGTCAGACATAGTTTGATGTTTATTTTTTTATGTGTTATAATAGTAAAATCTATTAGATGCGTTGAATTTAGTGATTTCATTGTCATTTTCAAAATTTCACTATTATCATTTTGTCGTAGGATAATTTTTTTTTAAGGAAGAGTTTTTGAAACGATAGTTTATAGGGAATAAAGTTGTATTTTTTGAAAGGTTTGAAATGTAAGAGTTTATTTATAATTCATCCTCTCATTTGTACTTGATGATTGAAAACTTTACTTTTGCTAGAGTATGAAAAAGAAAGTTTTATTTATAGATAGGGACGGTACAATTATCATTGAGCCTCCAGTAGATTATCAAGTAGATTCATTAGAGAAACTAGAGTTTTTTCCGAAAGTTATTTCTGTATTGAAAAAGATACAAGAGAACCTTGATTTTGAATTGGTGATGGTGACTAATCAAGATGGATTAGGTACAGATGCTTATCCAGAAGATACTTTTTGGCCTGCCCATAACAAAATGCTCAAGACATTGGCAGGGGAAGGAGTCACGTTTAAAAAAGAACATATAGATAAAACTTTTGAAAAAGAAGATGCACCAACTAGAAAGCCTCGTACAGGGTTGCTGACAGAGTATTTTGATGAAGAACGTTATGACTTAGAAAATTCATACGTAATAGGAGATAGAAAAACAGATGTAGAATTGGCCAAAAATTTAGGGTCTAAGTCTATCTATATAGCCAATGAGAGCTATGATGAAGCTACATTTGTGTCTATGGATTGGGATAAAATTTATACCTATCTAGCTGACAATAGTAGAATTGGAAAAGTACGCCGTACAACCAAGGAAACGGATATCTTGATTGAAATCAATTTGGACGGAACTGGGCAAACCAATATAGATACTGGTCTTGAGTTTTTTAATCATATGCTAGATCAGATAGGAAGGCATTCCAATTCTGATTTAACTATAAAAGTAAAAGGAGATTTACATATTGATGAGCATCACACAATAGAAGATACTGCCTTGGCTCTTGGCGAGGCATTTGTTCAGGCTTTAGGGTCTAAAAAAGGAATAGAGAGGTATGGGTTTTTATTACCTATGGACGATTGTTTAGCACAAGTTGGTATAGACTTTGGGGGGAGACCTTGGTTGGTTTGGGATGTACAATTCAGACGAGATATAGTGGGTGATTTACCAACTGAAATGGTTTCTCATTTTTTCAAATCTTTTTCGGATACGGCAAAGTGTAATTTAAATATTAAAGCCGAAGGCAATAATGATCATCATAAAATAGAAAGCATTTTTAAAGCTTTCGCGAAAGCAATAAAAATGGCAAAAAGAAAAGAAGAAGGAAATAGTGCTGTACCGAGTACTAAAGGAGTTTTATGAAAATAGTAATTGTAGAATATAATGCAGGAAATGTACAATCGGTGATTTATGCACTTAATAGAATTGGGATAGAACCTATCCTTACAAGTAGTCATGATGAGATATTATCAGCAGATAAAGTAATCTTTCCAGGGGTAGGAGAGGCAAGCAGTGCGATGCGACATTTAAAAGAAAGAGGGTTGGATAAATTACTACCAACACTAAAACAACCTTTCTTGGGAGTTTGTATAGGTCAGCAATTGATGTGTGAGCATTCGGAAGAAGGAGATACTGAGTGTCTAGGAATATTCCCCGTAAAAGTAAAACATTTCTTGATAAATAAGGGAGAGAAAGTACCACACATGGGGTGGAATACTATTCGTTTTAACGACCATCCTTTGTTCAAAGGTTTAAGTGATGAGTCTTATGTGTATTATGTGCATAGTTATTATTGCGAAAAAAGTAAGGATAATATCGCTACCACAGATTATATCGTAGAATATTCGGCAGCTTTACAAAAAGATAATTTTTACGCTGTTCAGTTTCACCCAGAAAAAAGTGGAGACATAGGAGAGCAAATTATTAAAAATTTTATAGAATTATAAAATGTCAAAAATCAGAATAATACCTGCGATAGATATGATTGATGCCAAATGTGTAAGACTTACACAAGGCGATTACAATCAGAAAAAAGAATATAGCGATAAACCACTAGAGGTTGCAAAAGCATTTGAAGGAGCAGGGATTGAGCATTTGCACCTTGTAGACCTTGATGGGGCGAAGAATAAAAAAATCACTAATCATAAGGTGTTAGAGCTTATTGCTACTAAAACTAATCTAAAAATAGATTTTGGTGGTGGTTTACAATCTGATGAAGATTTAAGAATAGCTTTTGAATGTGGTGCCAATCAAATAACAGGAGGAAGTATTGCTGTAAAAAATGAAGAATTATTTTCTGAATGGATTACAAAATTCGGGAATAATAAAATCATATTAGGAGCTGATGCCAAGGATGGTAAAATTGCTGTAAGCGGTTGGCAAGAAGTAACTGAAATACCTGTATATGATTTGATAGAAAAGTATCATGCACAAGGCTTGCATCATGTTATCAGTACAGATGTGGCTAAAGATGGTTTGTTGCAAGGACCTTCTTTTGAGTTGTATGAAGAGATTCAGAATAGATTTCCGAAGATGAATGTGATAGCGAGTGGAGGAGTGGCATCTATGAATGATATTATTAAGCTAGACGAGATGAATGTATTTGGCGTGATAGTTGGTAAAGCGTATTATGAAGGAATTATTTCATTAAAAGATTTCGAGAAATTTTATGCTAACTAAAAGAATTATACCCTGCCTAGATGTTAAAAATGGCAGAACCGTAAAAGGAGTGAATTTTGAAAATTTACGAGATGCAGGCGATCCAGTGGAACTAGCAAAAGTATATGCAGAAGAGGGAGCTGATGAACTCGTTTTTTTGGATATTTCAGCCACTTTAGAAAAAAGAAAAACCTTAGCTGAGTTAGTAAGAAGAGTTGCTCAACAGGTAAACATACCATTTACAGTAGGAGGTGGGATCTCTTCGGTAGAAGACGTTTCCATTTTGCTAAAAAATGGTGCAGACAAAGTAAGTATTAATTCTTCGGCAGTAAAACGTCCTGAGTTGATTAATGAGCTATCAGCAGAATTTGGTAGCCAATGTATAGTAGTGGCGATTGACACCAAGATGTATGATGGTGAACCCCGTGTACATACGCATGGTGGTACAAAACCAACAGATTTGAACACCATCTCTTGGGCAAAAGAGGTAGTAGATAGAGGGGCTGGAGAAATTTTATTAACTTCGATGGATCATGATGGAGTAAAGCAAGGTTTTGCTAATAAAATTAACGCCATAATCTCATCAGAGGTACATGTGCCTATTATCGCTTCAGGCGGAGCTGGAGAAATGCAACATTTTTATGATGCGTTTACAATAGGTGGAGCAGATGCAGGCTTAGCGGCAAGTATTTTTCATTTTAAAGAAATCTCGATTCCAGCATTAAAAAGATATTTAAAAACTAAAAAAGTGCCGACAAGGCTTGTGTAGACATGAAAATTTCAAATTTAAGTTTTATAGAAGAATTAGTAACGATAATTAAGGATAGAAAAAATAATCCTACGGATAAATCATATACCGCTTCGTTGTTTAAGAAAGGAATTAATAAAGTAGCTCAAAAGGTAGGAGAAGAAGCTGTCGAGTTGGTGATAGAAGCCAAAGATGATGATAAAAGCTTGTTTATGGGTGAAGCAGCAGATTTGTTGTACCATTATTTAATTCTATTAGAAGCAAAAAATTACTCTTTGGAGGAAGTATTAAAAGTACTTCAAAAAAGAAATCAAGCTAAATAGTAACATTTTGTATAAGAATGTAGTATTTTACTATAAATAACTCTGTATATGAAGTCGATAATTTTATTCTTTTTTTTTCTAAGTCTTACTTTTTGGACTTTGGCACAGCCATTTCAGAAAAAGTATGGTGGGCATGGTAAGCAGGCTATATATAGTATGGTGGAGCAAAATGGTAGAATTGTTACCGTAGGCTATACGACCAGTACGGGTAATGGTAGACAAGCCTATATCGCTTTTTTTGATAAAAATGGAAATATAGAATCAATGTCTAGCTTTGGAGGAGAAAAAACTGAGGCTATTTATGAGATTAAAAACACAAAAGACGGCGGGTTTATTGCGGTAGGAAGCTCTTCTAGTTTTGGTAATAAAATAGATGTGTTGGTTGTTAAGTTTGACTTACAAGGACATATAGAGTGGAACTCTACTTATGGAGGAGATTTGGTAGATATTGGTTTTGACATCATTCAGACTAAGGATTTGGGTTACATGATTGTAGGTGAGACTAATTCATTTGGAGCTCAAGACCATGATATGTTTGCTTTAAAATTAGATAGGACTGGAGAGGTTACTTGGTCTAACTTGTATGGAAGTGACTCTATTGATTATGCCAATAATATTGTAGAAGTTGATGATGGTTATATAATAGCAGGAGAAACAAATTCTTTTGGAGACTTGGGTTGGGACATCTGGTTAAGTAAGATGTCTAAAGATGGTGAGATGGATTGGTCTCGTCATTATGGGGGTAAAGAAGATGATAATCAAGATGATTTGATGATTAATAAAGCAGGTAATATTGTGTTGGTAGGATCTTCAGAAAGTATAGGTGTAAAGTCGAGGGATATTGTGTTTTTTGAATTGTCCCCCGAAAACGGTCAAATCATTAAGGCGAGGACTTATGGAGGAGACAGGGAAGAAGAACCCAAAAGCGTTCATCAAGCCAAGGATTTAGGTTATGTGATTACAGGTTTTTCGAGTAGTTATAATCACCAGCGTACAGAGGAAGATGCTTTTGTGTTAAGGTTAAACAAGTTATTAATGCCTCGTTATTCCAAAACTTTTGGGCATGAAAAGAATGACTTTGCTTGGGTCTCTTTGATAATGGATAATAATATTATTCTTGGAGGTTCCACATCCTCTTTTACTAGTCTTAACGAGGAAGAACATATGTATATGTTACGTTTTCCAGATAAAAGACCAATGTACTCTTGCGAACTATCCAATGTGCAATCTGTTATGCTCATGCAAGACTTGGTGCTAAAAAAAATCATTACACAAGAAGCTGATGTTATCAAAATAGAAGCAGAGTTTACTCGTCACAAAGAGATTGACCTTCATTTTCAAACTACCGAAGTAGAAACTACTAATTTATGCAAAGATGGTGAGTTTGAAGATGAATATTATAATGAGGTCTTTAATCCTAAACAAGAATGATGCAGAGCACCCTACGTGAAGACAACGAGGCAATATGTCCTTCTAAGGACACTATCAAAAATGAGTAATAGTGGCT
>CAZEGV010000052.1:0-18981 GCA_964511645.1 uncultured Cytophagales bacterium | reverse complement strand
TGGAAATCCTTTTCTTATGATTTTATCATATTGAGCTTGTTGAAATACAAAAATACAAAATCATAAGAAAAGATTGGGAACAAAAAACCCGACACCACGAGCTTGCCTTATGGCGAGTGGTGGCACGCCCAAAACAACTAAAATAAAGTGCTTGGGTTTTTAGTAATTCTATTTATATGTCTTCTAAAAGATGTCCCATTTGATTTTTTTTTGTTTGGAGGTAATCTCTATTTCCGTCATGTGCTTCTATCTGAATAGGAACTCGATCAGTTACTTTAATTCCATTTTCGATAAGTGCTTTTATCTTAAGGGGGTTATTAGTCATTAGTTTTAAGCTATTTACTTCTAGGTCTTTCAGTATTTCTACTACTATGCTATAGTCTCTTGCATCTTGGTGAAAACCAAGCTTTAAGTTGGCTTCAACCGTGTCATAACCTTGGTCTTGAAGGTTATAGGCTTTCATTTTATTGACAATTCCAATTCCTCTTCCTTCTTGTCTGAGGTATAATATGATTCCCCCTTTTTGTGATATATGTTTCATCGAGAAGTTGAGTTGCTCTCCACAGTCACAACGATTAGAAGCAAATAAATCTCCAGTCATGCATTCAGAGTGAATCCTTACTATTGGTTCAGTTTTGCTATCCCATGATTTACTAACTAATACGATGTGCGGAAAATCTTTAAACTCACTTGTATATGCGTACATATCAAATTCGCCGTATTTGGTAGGAAGTATGGTTTTGACTAGATTCATCTTTTTCTTGTTGGTTAACTAAAAGTACAATTATTACTTGTGTTTAGTTCCCGTGTAAAATACTTTTTAGTCTGTTTACACAAAGTTAGGGTATTTATTTTAGGTCTTCGTAAGATAGTGGATTTTTTAGTATCTTTACTGGATTGTGATTTGGCAAGTATTTTGTCATACTTAAAAGTAAGAAAAAAGACCCTATAGACTGATATTTTGTCAAAAAAGAGAAAAAACAGCACAAAGAAAAAACTTAAATCCATACAGAAGTATGTGAAGAAATTATTGCTGTTTTTCTTTATTTTATTGTTAGTTATTTTTGCTTTGTTACAATTGAGTGTTGTACAAACTTACCTTGCTCAGAGGGTAAGTGTTTCTTTGTCTCAGCGTACAGGCTATGGTATAGAACTTGATAAAATCGACATTAAATGGTTTGATGTAGCCACAATAGATGGTTTACTTATCTTGGATAGAGATAAAGACACGCTTATTTATGCCAAGAGTGCTACTGTAGATTATACTATTAATACTTTGATTGGCAGTGATACGATTATTCTTGATGATTTAGTTTTAAATTCTCCATTGGTTAATCTTAAATGGTATCCGACAGGCACACTTAATATTACTGATTTTATCCGTTCATTTAAAAAGAAGAAACAAAATAAAAAGAAAATAATAGTACCTGTTATTATTAGGCATGGAAGCATTATAGGTGGTCAGTTTTCGTATAAAGATCCTCGTAAAGAGCCAATGAATGATTTGAAAAGATTTGATTATAATTTTTTTGATTTAGACAGTATTAATGGGGATGTGTCACAATTTATGATTCGTCAAGACACTATATCTTTGGTGAGTAATCAACTTGAGGCGAGAGAATCTAATATTAATTTTAAAGTAAAAGACATTCAAACAAAATTTCAGTATTGCAGGAAGAGTATGGAATTTGTTGATTCAGATGTACGTACTAGTAAAAGTAGGATTAGCAATTTTGTGCGATTTGAATATAATTCTAATGCTGATTTTTCGCACTTTGTAGATAGTATTAAAATAAAGGCAGATTTAGATTCTACCTTTATTCATACTAAAGAGCTGGCTTATTTTGCTCCTGCTATTGGTCAGTTTAATGATGTCTGGGGCATTAGTGGTCATTACACAGGTAAAGTATCCAATTTTAGGTCTAAAAATGCACGGCTGTCATTTGGTAAGAAAAGTCATATAAACAGTAGTCGTATAGCTATTTCTGGTTTGCCTGACATCCGAGAAGCTAATATTCGAGCAGATGTCAAACGAAGTAAAATAAATTATGAGGATGTTCAACAGTATTTACCATCTCAGAAGATAAGAAAAGAATTTAAGTATAAAGTAGGAAAAGTTGTTTTTGATGGGTTTTTTCATGGATTTTCTACTGATTTTGTGTCAGAAGGAAATTTTGATACTGACTTGGGGCATTTTGAAACAGATATTAAATTTAAGTATAACGACCAACTTAAAGAAAAAGCTTCTTATGAAGGCGAGTTGCGTACTACAAATTATAATCTTGGTAGATTCCTAAATACACCGAGCATAGGAGAGGTGAATATGAAAGGGAAAATCGTAGGAGAAGGTTTAACGGCAGAAGATGCTAACCTCCACATTGATGGTTTGATTAATCAGTTAGAATATGAGAACTATGTTTATAAAGATATTGATTTACATGGAGAGCTTCAAAAAAATCACTTTAATGGTGATTTGTTAATTTTAGATACAAATGCAAGGCTAAACCTTCATGGAGAGTTGGACTTAGAAACTGAAAAGTTTGATGTACAAGGAGATATTATTCGTTTAGCATTGAAGCCTCTTGGGTTTTCAGAGCGTGAAGTAGTGATGTCATCTACGATAGATTGGAATTTTACTGGACTAGATATTGATGAGGTTGAGGGAAGAGTATTTTTTAAAGATGCTAAGATTACGACTAGTACTGACTCGTTATTTTTGAAAAAAGTGTTATTAGCTTCTCGTTATGATAATGGAAAAAGGGATTTTAAAATAACATCGTCTTTAGTAGATTTTGACGCAAGGGGAGATTTTAAATTTAGAGAAATCATTAAAGATGTTCGACAAGATATTGCGGAATATAAAGATGCTTTGCTTAATAGAGCAATTAGTGGGAAGATTACTCCGTCTGAAAAATATAATATTATTTTTGATACGGAAATACATGATCTTCAGCCTTTATTAAATATTTTCTCACCTTATATACAAGTTTCTAAAAACACTCGATTAAGAGGAAGTTATTCTTTAGATAGTAATACTATTTTTGAATTGTCAGGTGCAGACATTAAGCACCTTAAGTACAAAGATTACGAATTTTTTAATACTGATATAGATATTCATAGTTCTAAAATACCGATGACCAATCATGTTTTGGGACAATATTTTATTAGTTCCGACCTGCAGAAATACCAAAATAAATCTCGAACTGAAAATCTTGATATAGAAATATATTGGGCAGATGACTCCCTTACTTTTGATACTAAAATCAAACAATTTGGAAACACTAATCGTCTTGCTTTACAAGGGGATTTATTGTTTAATAAGGATACTGTTACAGCTCGTTTGATTAATTCTAAAGCTAATATCTTAAAGAAAAACTGGAAACTGAATAATGATAATAAAGTAGAGTTTACAAAAGGGAAAGTGTACGTTGATAATTTATCTTTTAGTAGTGGAAAAGAGTCAATAATGATTGATGGAGAGGTGTCTAGCAAAGAAAACGCACGCTTGTTAGTCAATACACAAAACTTTCAGCTGGACAATATTAGCCAATTTTTAAAAGTGAAATTTAATGGAAGCCTGACGGGAGTTACAGAAGTCCTGTCTCAAAATGAATATTATAAAACAACATCTACTGCTCAAATTCGAAACTTTAAAATGCTGAACACCACATTAGGTGATTTTAACGGTAAGTTTATTTACGATGATTACACACGTATTTTGACTACAAATGCAGATTTCTTTCATAAAGGAAAAAAAGTAGCTCGACTCAAAGGGCATTATGACACAAAAGATAATAACTCTCCTATCAATGTGGATATTCTAATAAAAGATACCCCACTTAATTTGTTAGAACCATTTCTATATGGGCATGCAACAGAAATGAAAGGACTTGGAAATGGAAAGGTTCATGTTTCTGGGACTTTGAAGGATCCCAATTTTAAGGGTGATGTAGCGATTAAAGGTGGATTTGTTACTATTTCTTACCTCAACACTAGGTATGCTTTTGATGATAAAGTATATTTTGATAAAGATAAGATTTTTGTAAAAGACCTTCTGTTAAAAGATGTTTTGTGGCAAACAACAGCCTTGCTAAATGGTGGATTATCTCATAAGATGTTTAAGAAATTCATAATAGATACAAAAATCACTTTAGATAATACATTTATTATGAATACTAAAGCGGATGATAATGAATTATATTATGGACAAGCATTTGGCACGGGGGACATTTACTTATCAGGTCCTTTTTCTGAATTTAAAATTTATAGTGAGGAGCTTACGTCCAATGCTAATACCAAAATCTACATTCCGCTAGATGGTACAGAAACAGTAAGTCAAAAAAGTTTTATCACATTTGTAGACCCTCATAAAAAAGAAAAACTACAAGTAAAAGACACCACACAGGCGATACTAAAAGGGGTACTTGTGGATGTAAACCTTAATATTACGCCAGATGCTTATATGGAGATTATTTTTGATAAAAAGGCAGGGGACATTATCAAAGGAGTGGGAGATGGACAAATCCATTTGGACATTAATACTCGTGGAGATTTTTTTATGACAGGGCAATACAGTATTCATAGAGGAACGTATAACTTCACATTGATTAATCTATTTGATAAACGATTTAATATACAAGACAACAGCACGATTACTTGGAGAGGTGATCCGTATAAAGGGGAATTAGATATTAAAGCAAAATATACGCAGTACGCATCTCTTAAGCCTATTGCTGATACTCTATTATATGATTTGACTCGAAGTGAATTTAGTAGGCAATATCCTGTTGATGTAGGATTAAATCTTACGGGAGAACTACTACACCCAGATGTTAAGTTTGATTTAGACATCAAACAAACTCCTACGTCAATTGAAGATTTGGTAGTAGGTTTTGAAGGAAGAATTAAAAACAATGAACAAGAACGGAATAAACAAGCCTTTTCGTTGATTGTACTGAAACAGTTCGCACCAGAGGAGTCATTTATAGGAGGTTTTGGTGCAGGGTCTAGTGTGAGTGAACTATTAAGTAACCAGTTCTCAAATTGGATTAGCCAATTTGACGAAAACCTAAACATACAAATTGATATGCAAGGCTCTGACTTTAGGGTTCAATTTGAATACTCCGTTCTTGATGGGAGGTTAAGGATTACTCAGAATAATAACTTTACAAATACCAACTCTACCAATTCGCTGGCCAATGTATTTGGTGAGTGGACACTGGAATACATCATCACCAATGATGGGAAACTAAAACTTAAAGCCTATAATAAAACTCAAAACAATAGCCTAAACTCTGCTACGGGGGTAAATAATGCAACCAATACACTCTATGGCGTCAGTTTGTCTTATTCAACTTCTTTTAATAGGTTTAGTGAACTATTGAGTCGTAATTTGAAGAAAAAATTAAGTGCCAACGATCCAATTCAATTAGACCTTAATCAAGATGCAATTAAGGAAGAAGAGTAGTTTGAAACACATGAAAAGAATTGTCCTTTTTATCAGTATAGTACTATTAGGGTTATCTTGTAAATCAAGCAAGTACAATACACCATATAATCAATTTAGAGCAACTCAAAAATCTTTTACGTCTAAAGACGGCGTGATGAGATATGTAGATGAAGGAAAAGGACCAGTTATGCTTTTACTCCATGGCGTACCGACTTCTTCGTGGTTGTATCGCAAGATGATTAATCAACTTGTGGCCAAAGGCTATCGTGTAATAGCACCTGATATGCTTGGTTTTGGGAATAGCGATAATCCCAAAGGTTATGAAATTTATAATGAAAAAAATCATGCTAAGCGTTTGCTAAGTTTAATGGATACATTAAAGATTAATCAGTGGTCTCAGGTGTTTCATGACGCAGGAGGATTATGGACTTGGGAAATGTTGAGATTAGCACCTAGT
Organism: uncultured Cytophagales bacterium; assembly: GCA_964511645.1. GTDB lineage: Bacteria > Bacteroidota > Bacteroidia > Cytophagales > JAAEPT01 > CAZEGV01. Next base: position 13,075 of record CAZEGV010000052.1, on the reverse strand, counting down.
AAAATTTCTCACCTAATTATGCTCAATACTATTGTGTACGAAAAAGGTTTTCAGCCACCTGTAAAGTTCAAAAAAGGAGTTTTCGCTAAAATGGCAATGTGGGTGTACAAAAACGGCATCACAACCAATCAAATGCTCAAAGGATTGTTTAAAGTAGGACTCAAAAAAAACAACTTGACCAAAGAGGAGCTAGCTGGATACAAACTGCCTTTGCTAGAAGGGAAAACTAGGGCAATGTATTATTTTTTTACACAAACCTGCCGTTCACTTCCTGATTATGAGTCGGTAATTAGTAAACTAGACATCCCAACTATGGTTGTTTGGGGTAAACACGATGAGATGTTACAGTGGACACCTCAACAAGAGAAACTTATTAAAACATTAAAAATCAAATCAAAAGACATTTACTTGATAGATGCTAAGCACTTTATCCAAGAAGAATTACCCACAGAGGTTTGTGAGCATATCACTTCGTTTCTTGAGTAGAAGTGGGAAACTCATCCAAAAAAACATACTTATTATTTTCAAAATCTATTTTACAGATATAACTCTTAATACCATTAGAAACGGCTATATAAGGAGCTTTAAGCGTTTGGTTATAAGTAGAAGCCTGTTCAAATACAACCTGATTGATCTTTATACTAGGAGCTTTGCATTCTATCAAAAGATAAGGTTTTCCTGTATTGTCATAGACAACAATATCACTTCGTTTACTTAGTTTATTATATTTTAACCCCTTCTCGCAAGAGATAAGTGCTTTCGAGTATTTTTTTTCGGAAATTAAAAAATGAATAATATGTTGTCTAACCCACTCTTCTGGTGTGAGAAAAATGTTTTTTTTTCGTATAATGTCAAAAATAAAAAATTGCTCATCTTCTTTTTTTATCTTTGCTTGTATAGGAGGAAAGTTGAGTTGCTGCATTAAGTGCAAGATAAGTAAAAACATTATGAATACTAAAGAAGAAATTGTTAAAGATTGGTTTCCACGATACACAGGTACTGAGATAGACTCGGTAGGAGAGTATGTATTACTTACTAATTTTTCTAATTATATAAACATCTTTGCTAAGATGTTTGATGTGTCGATTGAAGGAGAAGACAGACCGATGCAAACGGCTACGGCTAATGGTATTACCATTATTAATTTTGGAATGGGAAGTGCAATGGCAGCTACGGTGATGGATTTGCTTATGGCAATAAAACCCAAAGCCGTTTTGTTTTTAGGGAAATGCGGAGGACTCAAAAAAACCAAACTAGGTGATTTGATATTGCCGATAGCCGCAATACGAGGAGAAGGAACTAGTGACGATTATATGCCACCAGAAATCCCTGCCTTGCCCTCCTTTAGATTACAGCGATCTTTATCGTCTATAATCATTAGGCATGACTTAGACTATTGGACGGGTACAGTATACACAACCAATCGTCGTGTGTGGGAGCATGACGAAGAATTTAAAGAATATTTAAGAGAAATACGTGCTATGGCAATAGACATGGAAACAGCCACTATATTTACGGTAGGCTTTGCCAATGGGATTCCTCACGGAGCATTGTTATTAGTATCGGACAACCCAATGACACCAGACGGAGTCAAAACATCTAAAAGTGATAAAGGAGTGACCAGTGATTTTGTAGAAAAACATATCCAAATAGGGATAGATGCTCTTATAGAGTTAAAAGAATCTGGAGTATCTGTAAAACACTTAAGATATGGAGAAAGAAGTGGAAAGCAGAATTCCTAAATCGCTCATCACTTTAGATGGGAAAATAACAGATGTAATGCGGGGTTTGTTGGTGGGAGGATTCGCTTATTCAGAAGCATCTGTGATTTATACAACGTGGCTACATGGTCCTGGTCATCTTGTTTACGATCGCTATACACCTAATGCCATTACGTGGTTCAATCGAGTGTATTACTCTGATCAATGGTTACGAGAAGATAATCTCAAAACGTGGATGCGTTATATTGTACATGAACAAAGGCATCGCCATGACGTACACGAAAAAGGAGGTACTAGCTTTTATTTCTCTTACTTAAGAGACTATGTTCGTCAGAAAAGAATATTCAAAGATGAGCATAAAGCCTACCTAAATATTTCTTGGGAACAAAAAGCTTATGAAGACGAAGGGATAATGTTGAGCGTAATGGAGAACACAGATTTCCTCTTTCAATGGGAAAAAATATTAAGCAAAACCGAAGGATTTACTTCAGGATTTGAAATCGGTAAACAATTTTTAGCCCCACTTTTGTCCGCCAGAAAGTTCGCTTAGTCTTCTACAAGCCTATCAAAAGCTCGCTCCAATGACATCCTAATGATGTCATCTTTAGGGTAAAACTCCGACAATATAATTGCCCCTTGCAAATCTTGAGTTGATAACAAAGCCAGATTCTTTGCTTTTTTCTTCTTGTGAGTACTTTTATAGATTCTTGTTAAATTTTTTCTCCAAAGTTCAAAAAAATCATGAATAATCTCTTTCGTTTCTACCATTGGGATAGATGATATTTGTGTCGCTGTTAAGGCAATGAGTCGGTTATAAGGTTTTTTGTGATAGGATAAGGCATGTGTTACAATTTCTTCTAGCTTTTCTTCCTCAGACATCTGTTTGAGTCCCATTATTTCAAAAATATGTTTTTCCGCTTCCGCTAAAATATATAGCAATACTTCTATAAATAACTCATCCTTTCCGTTAAAGTAATAATAAAAATGAGACTTTTCGATACCGCCACAAGCCAATGCCAAGTCAGACATAGATGTACCGTGATAACCTTTTTTAGAAAATTCGGTAGCACACTGTATAATAAGTGTTTTTCTGCTTAGTTTTTTTGCCATAACAAGATTCTATTTACTGATTCAAAGGTAGTCAATAATTACTGTTTGCCAAAAACTTAATATTGAATCAACACTCCTAAACCAAACAACCCCAATATCATAATCAACTTTGTGAGACGAGTCAGCATTGTATAATGCTTCTTCTCGCTTGCCCGATAAATCAAATAAATAATGATAATCATAAAAGGAATGATAACCACAAGTAAGTAATAAAGTAATGAGCCAAAGGAAGTAGAAAAAATAAGCCACAAAAAAGAACTTACTACAATAATAAAGTAAAGTAAGTATTTACTTGCTTGAACACCGATCAATATAGGGATTGTTTTTGCCCCCATCCGTTCATCTCCTTTGATATCCTCAATGTCTTTTATCAACTCTCGTATAAAGGTAATGTCTAAAGCAAAAACAGAATATAGCAAAAGAATATTAAGCTGGTTTTTGTAAGTAAGGTAAAATATAAAAATGGATAACGCAGTACAGAATGAAACAACTAAGTTTCCTAACACAGGGGACTTCTTGAATGAAAAAGAATACAAAAACAAAAAACAAATAATAATAAGAGTAGTATAAAATGCTTGTACAGGAAGAGAGGTACTACTAATAACACTAACGATGAGGCTAAAAACATAAAGTATAAGTACGATTTTTTTTGAAATACTATCTGTTACAACAATCTCCTTATTGATTTTATCAATTTCAATATCAAAGTAATCATTAATAATATAACCCCCAATAGCAGTACTTATCGTTGCCACAAATAGGGGTAAAAACTCTTGGACACTTTCATTAGGAAAAAGTGCATAAAAAATCCAAAACTGAACAGCTGATATAATCAGTAAATTTTTGTATCGGACAAGCTTGAGTATAGCAATAAGCATATTGCAAGGTATAAAAAAAACACATAACAGGATTGTTTTTTGTTGAAATTAGGGGCTTCTCTCTTCGCTATTCCGCTACGAAAGTCGGCTTTCATTACTCATCATGTTTAATGCCTCAGTTCACTTGATTCAGACACGCCGCAACATTACGGTGTCCGTCCACTGACGGATTCCTAAGTTACAATCATCTTCGGTGCTTTCAGAACTAGAACTATTTAAGGCTTTTACTTGTTTTGACTAAGCATGAAGAAAAACAAAACAAGTAGATGAGGATTTATTCAGAAAATGGGGCAGTAGGAGGACTTGCTCTCGGCTCTAAAGTTGGATTTTCTAACACTAAAAAAGATATGATGGTAATAAAAAATAAGAAAGCACTTGGGTTTGTATGGGAAACAATGGATCCTTTTTTATTTTGTGTGCATCATGAAGATGCTTACCCTCAAGGTAATAAAGACTTAAGCCCAGACGCTAGCCTAGACGGGAGAAACATAGGACAAGATTTTTTATTAAAAGATGGTTGGAGAATGTATCACGGACATAAAGTGCCGGGTTTCCCAGGGCATCCTCATCGTGGGTTTGAGACAGTTACAGTTGTCAGGAAAGGCATGGTAGATCATACCGACTCTATGGGTGCATCGGGGAGATACGGAGATGGAGATGTGCAATGGATGACGGCAGGAAAAGGCATTCAGCATGCTGAGATGTTTCCAATGATTAATCAAGATAAAGGCAACTCGATGGAGTTGTTCCAGATATGGTTAAACTTACCTAAAGCGAATAAATTTGTAGAACCACATTTTAAAATGTTATGGAGTGAGGATATTCCAAATCATAAAATAAGTAATAAAGAGGGTGAAAAAATAAAAATAGAAGTAATAGCGGGTGATATTGAAAGTTCTAAATCACCAAGTCCGCCACCTAATTCTTGGGCAAACAATCCTAATAACGAAGTAGCTATCTGGAATGTAGAGATGGATGCCCATGCAGTATGGGGTTTGCCCAAAGCATCTAAAGGGATTAATCGAACGATTTATTTTTTTAAAGGTGACGTTTTAAAATTAAATAAAGAAAATCTTGAAGTCTATCATTCTGCGGAGCTGGTAGCGGATGAAGCTGTTACTATTTACGCAGGAGAAGAGAAAGCTTGTTTTTTGATATTGCAAGGCAAACCAATTGGTGAGCCAGTAGTACAGCATGGGCCATTTGTAATGAATACTCGTCAGGAAATTCAGCAGGCGTTTTTGGATTATCAGAAAACAGAATTTGGTGGTTGGCCTTGGGAGGATTTAGATCCAGTACATGGCTTGGGCAAAGGTAGGTTTGCCTCCCATGCAGATGGAAGAAAAGAGATGAAGTAATTGAATTTTATCAATGATAATCATTACAAATAAAGATCTTCAACAAATTAAAATTCAAAAAAAATAAATATTCAAAAAAAACATTTTTCCTTTTACTTGAATAAGATTCTAAAATCTCTATTTTTGTAATTGATATAAAAAGACATTGCATAATGAGTGTATTAGTAAATAAAGATTCCAAAATTATTGTTCAAGGGTTTACAGGTACTGAAGGTACTTTTCATGCTGAGCAGATGATTGAGTATGGTAGTAATATTGTAGGTGGTGTTACTCCAGGTAAAGGAGGTCAAACTCATCTTGATAGACCAGTATTTAATACAGTTAGAGAGGCTGTAGAAAAAGCAGGAGCTAATGTTTCTATTATTTTTGTTCCTCCAGCATTTGCCGCAGATGCTATTTTGGAAGCAGCTGATGCAGGTATAGGGGTCATTATTACAATTACAGAAGGAATTCCTGTAAAGGATATGATTCCTGTCAAGGCATATTTAAAGAAAGAAGGTATTCGTATGATTGGACCTAATTGCCCAGGTGTTATTACACCAGGAGAAGCTAAGGTTGGAATTATGCCTGGATTTATTTTCAAAAAAGGAAGAATTGGTATTGTATCTAAATCAGGTACACTTACGTACGAAGCCGCTGATCAAGTTGTGAAAGCAGGTTTTGGTATCTCTACAGCAATTGGTATTGGTGGTGATCCAATTATTGGTACATCTACCAAAGAAGCGGTAGAGCTACTAATGAATGACCCAGAAACTGATGCAATCGTTATGATTGGTGAAATTGGTGGTCAGTATGAAGCTGACGCGGCTAATTGGGTTAGAGCTGATGGAAACAAAAAACCAGTAGTAGGATTTATTGCAGGGCAAACTGCTCCTAAAGGAAAAAGAATGGGACATGCAGGTGCGATTATTGGTGGTGCTGATGATACAGCAGAAGCTAAAATGAGAATTATGGCTGAATGTGGTATTCACGTAGCAGTTTCTCCAGCCGAAATTGGTGATACAATGATAAAAGCATTAGCTGAAGCAGGTATTACTGCTTAGTTTCAAATTAAATATTCAAATTGAAAAGGTTATCATTTGATAACCTTTTTTTATGCCTTAGAACTAATGAAAAATATTTATCAAGTAGATGCATTTACCGATACTCCATTTAAGGGAAATCCTGCTGGAGTGATGATAATGGTAGAAAATCTTGACAGTGAGTGGATGCAAAACATGGCAATGGAAATGAATTTGTCAGAAACAGCTTTTGTTACGCCAAAGAATAATAATGAGTTTGATATTAGATATTTTATACCAGTTTAACTATAATATGAGTCTAATTTAGATTGAATTGTTTTTTGCAATATCGAGGAAAAATGATTTAGCATAACTGGTTACGGTAAATTATTTTAACGAAGAGAGTGTAAAAACAAACAGGATAAATGACTTATCTTATAGTTAAAATGGTATTACACCTACTGTAGAAATCCCGCTTTGTGGTCATGCTACATTAGCTGCTGCTCACGTGCTTTATGAGTTAGGTTTGGTAAACCTTGTTGATAAAATTGTTTTTAGAGCCAAAGGTGGCAGATTGGTAATCTCTCAGCAAGGTGAACTTATTAGTATGGATTTTCCTTCATATCCATTTGAAAGAACAAAAATTTCTGCTGATTTTAAAAATATAGTAGGTTTTGATCCAACTGAAATGTATTCAACAAGTTCTGGTTGGGTGATGGCAGTAGCAAGCTCTGAAGCCGAAATTATAAAAGCTAAACCTGATTTTGGTACAATGGTGGAAAAAGGTTTAGGTTTATTAATGATTACAGCCAAGGGTAATGACGTAGATTTTGTAGTACGTTGTTTTGCCCCCAGTTCTGGTATAGATGAAGATCCTGTGACGGGTTCTGCACAATGCGGACTTGTACCTTTATGGAATTACAAAACTGGAAAAACTCACTTTAAGGTCACTCAGTTGTCAAAAAGAACAGGGCAGTTGGATGTAACTTTAGAAAAAGACAGAGTAGTGATAAAAGGGAGAGCAGTTATCGTTTTTAAAGCAGATTTAAGAATTTAATCAAAATAGCTCTTGTGATGTCCTCATAAGGGATGTTCTATTGTTCTGCTATTTTAACATTCCGCCTTAAAATTAAAACAATGTTATTGACTAGTATTCCAACTAAACCCAGTTGAGAGGTAATTCATAGTATGATTAATTCCTGTACCGAAAGAAAAGTCTAATTGTAAGTTATCTCTTAAAAGATAAGTCATACCAGCATCAAAGTTAGAGAAGTGATTGTTGAAGTCTACTAGGTTGCCGTAAGGCTCAAGGTAAATACCAACTTTGTCGGTTACAGAAATCCCTAAAGCTAGAGAGTAAGTAAAGTCTCCATCTCCAGTGCCAAAGTAATTGTAGCCAAGGTTGTAACCTACGGCAACTTTGTCAGTGATGTCATGTGCGATAGATATTTTATTGATTGTTCCAAAATTTCCGCTGCTAAGTCCTTCTGACCCTATTGGCAATATAAGGTGAGAGAGGAAAGAAATTTCGGTGTTTACATCTTCTTTTTGGAATATTTGTGTTTTCGTTCCTAGTTCTAAGTCGCTAATGCCATTTACTTCTGTTGAAGTGAATTGATTGTTGAGGCTTTCAAATTGGCTAAGTACTCTTATTTCGATTCCTTTGGCGATACCATATCTAAATAAGGTTGTAGGGGCTAATAATTGCCTTTTTGATTGTGTCTTTTCAGCTGTAAATCCTAGAAATATTCCACTTTCTATTTGTAGGCTTCCTTGTGGTACTGTAGATGATGCTTCTGTTTGGTCAGGTCTATCGGTGATGATTGTTTGTGCCTGATGAAGTATGCTGAATGCAAGCATGAATATGGGTAGTAAGTAACTTTTCATTTTAATATGGTTATAATAAGTATTTGTTTGATGATGCAAATATAATTAATTAGGTTAGACTAACAATTTTGTTTTTACTTTTATTGTGAAACCCACGAAGTGGGTGCAAAAGGGGTAGAGGCGGCATCCTTTTTTGTGTTTCTGTCTACTGTTTTGAGCTTGTCGAGATATAGGGTATGAAAAACAAAAAAGATATAGCGGATGACCCGACCCGAAGTGGAGTAACGAAGGGTTTTGCCCTATTTTTGTTTGGGTTAATTCATTTTGTTACCTTTAGGGACTTATAAGATTATGAAAAACTCTCAAAGCGAAGAAAATTATTTAAAAGCTCTTTTTACGTTGATGAATACGGATAAAGAAGTGTCAGTGTCTGATTTAAGCACGGTTTTGTCGGTGAGTATGCCGAGTGCCAATGGTATGGTAAAGCGTTTGGATGCTAAAGGTTATTTGGTTTATCAGAAGTACAAGCCGTTGCGGATGACTGAAAAAGGTGAGTTAGCGGCGGCACTTGTTTTGCGAAAACATCGGCTTACGGAAATGTTTTTGGTGGAGAAAATGGATTTTGGATGGGAAGAAGTACATGATATTGCAGAGCAGATGGAACACATTAAGTCACCTGATTTTTTTGATAGGATGGATGAGTTGTTAGATTTTCCGACCATTGATCCTCATGGCTCGCCGATTCCTGATAAGTCTGGGGGTATTTATGAGTGTGATTTTAAGTCTTTAGATGAGTTTGAGCCAAAGAATGTTTTGGTATTGCGTGCTTTAGCAGATTCTTCGGCAGATTTATTGAGTTTTTTGAATAAAAAAGGGCTAAAACTGGGAGTTGTGATTTGTATTGAAGACTACGAAGAGTTTGATGAAACTTATACTATAAGTTATGATAACAGTACCACTATTGTCAGTAAGAAAATAGCGGAGTGTTTGTTGGTTGATAAGCCAGATTTATAATACGTTAAGTACTTGTTCTTTAATTTTTTCTAGTTCGTCTTTCATATTAACTACGATTTGTTGCAGTGTGGCATTGTTGGCTTTAGATCCTATGGTATTTATTTCTCTACCGATTTCTTGTCCGATGAATCCAAGTTTTTTTCCATTACTATCTGTTTGGCTTAGTATTTTTTTAAAATAGTCTAGGTGTGTTTTCAGTCTAACCTTTTCTTCGGTAACGTCTAGTTTTTCTATATAGTAAATGAGCTCTTGCTCAAACCTGTTGTTGTCAATATTTTCTTTTTCTAAGTATTTCTCTAGGTGTTCATTGATTCTTTTTCGGACTCCTTCTACTCGTTCGGGATCGTATTTGATTACGTCTTGTAGCAGGTCTTCTATTGTTTGTATGTAGCTAGAAAGTTTTTCTGACAATACTCTCCCTTCATCTTGCCTGAAGTTTTGACACTTGGCAGTAGCTTGTTTTACTGTGTCAAGTATCAAAACTATTTCAGCTTTAGACAAAGCTTCTTTTTGACTGTTTTCTATTACGTTAGGCATTAGTAAGGCTTGTCGGAATATATCTTTTCCTTCATCATTAACTTGCTCAGCTAATGCTTTAAGCTCGTTATAATAGTTTGTCGCTAATATTTTGTTGATGATTGCTTTTTGCTCTTCTGAGTTTTTGACAGTGTACTCAATCAGTACTGACATCTTTCCTCTTCCAAGTGTTTTGGATACGGTATTACGAATGTTAAGCTCTTGACTACTAAGTAATCTAGGTAAGCGTAGGTTAATATCTGTTTGTTTTGAATTGAGTGATTTCACTTCTGCTGTGATGCTAATGGTCTCATTTTCAAAAGTATGAGTGCCATATCCTGTCATTGATTGTATCATGATTGTTTTTCTGTAGCGATTGCTTCTTTTAGTTGTGTTATGTTTTTTTTACTGTTTCCTATAAATATTTTATCATCTATAATAAAGACTGGTCTTTTTAGAAAAGTATATTCTTCTAAAATGTAATTTTTATAATCATTTTCGGAAAGTGTTTTCTCTTTAAGTCCCAAAGATTTGTACTTCATGGCTACTCGGCTAAATAATGCTTCATAAGAACCAGCAAGATTTTTCATTTCATCCAGTTGACTTGGAGTGATTTTATCTTCTTTGATGTTTTGTAAAATATCAAAAAAAATGTCGAGTTCTTTTAAAATTCTCTGGCAAGTAGAGCAAGACTTGAGATAATAAGCTTTTTTCACTTAGTATTTTGGTTGGATAAAACTTCTTTCACCATCAAATATACTTCATTTGGATGAATTCCATCATCTTTTTTATCTCTTTTGTGTCCTAGTCTTACAATTATGGTGTTACTATTAGGGATACAAATCACATATTGTCCATGCAAACCTCTCATATAAAAAATATTTTCTTCTTTGATATCAGGCAATAACCACCATTGGTAGCCATAATAATTGACCTCATCTTTGGGGTAGTTGTAAGGAGATGTAGAAGCCATTATATAATTAGAATCAATCAGCTGATTGCCATTCCAACCCCCTTTTTGTAGGTACAACTGCCCCAGTCGAGCATAATCTCTAGCGCTGGCAGTGAGGCAACAAAAGGCTTTTTCTACCCCCTTTTTATCCGTTGACCATAAAGCATCTTGAGTACACCCCATTGGTTTCCATAACTTTTCAGATAATAAGTGGCTTAGTGATTTGCCATAAATCTTTTGTAAAACAAGAGCAAGTATTTGAGTGTCACCGCTTAAGTATTTGAAGCGTTCTCCAGCAGGCTCAATAACCTTTAGTTTGTCAATAACCGTTTGTATATCAGCATCGTAATAAATCTCGGTGGTATTGGCAAAGGGGTTGCTATAAGACTCATGCCAATCTAATCCAGAGCTCATTGTCAATAAATTTTGAATAGTGATCTTTGATTTTCTACCAGTGTTGAAACTTGGTAGAAAATCTCCAACCTTTTGACTCAGGCGTTTAATCTTTCCTTCTTTGAGTGCCACTCCGACCAATGCCCCTACATAACTTTTTGCTACTGAAAACGAACCAGAAACAGACACCTTATTATAATTCTCCAAGTACTGTTCGTACACAATTTGTTTCTCTTTTATAACCAAAAAAGCCACCGTGCCTAAGCCCTGATGCATAGTAGAGAATTCCTCCGAAAAAGAATAAATATCCCCCCTCACAGCCCACTCTTCATTGTCTTTACCCGATTTTACCTGATGATTATCAAATATTTTATAATCATCAATCTTGGAGAAGTTATACCAAATAGCTTTGTTCAGATAGTGTTTTCCTGAGAAAAGGATAAACAATTCAAAGATGACTACAATAAACAATAACCCAAACCCAATTATTTTAGACTTATGTCCCATAGTCTAACTATACGTTTAATGAACAGTAGAAGTTGTTTCTGTTTTTGGCACGTTAGTTGTTTAGTTATACTTGAACTTTAATGCATTAGCAACTGTTTTATTTACATTAGACCATAATACTATGAAAAAATTAATAACAATCGTATTTACATTGGCATTAGGAACTATCTTTGCACAAGATGCTAACAGTGACCAAAATCCAAACTACGCTAAAAGTAGAGATCATTATATGCAAACGTATACCCAATATACAGCTACACAAGGTACTACAAAGCAAGACACTTACATTCCGCAAGAAAACCCTAACCGCTTAATGCTTCGCCATGAGCGAAAAATGACAAGGATGCAAATGCACAGAGACATTCACGTAGCAAGAGCCAATCGTCCCGTTGTAGTTAGATCAAGATATGGCTACGGTAATAATTCTTATAACAATCAATACCCATCTCGCTACGGAAGAAGAGGATTAGGGCTAGGCATTAGACCTTACGCCTCTACAGGGATACGGTTTTCGAACAATGGATTAGTTCCATATATGAACTTTGGTTTAGGTTGGGGATACTAGAAATAGTGTTCAAATTGTTCGTATAGTAAAAAGGAGAGCGTAAGCTTTCCTTTTTTTATGTGTTCTTTTTAACTTTGGGCGTATCACTGCTCATCCGAAAAAATGAGCAGTGTCGGGCTATAACGTTCCCAATCTTTTCTTTTTCATGATTTTGTCATGCCGAATTTTTCTGTGTCGATTTCAACTTGCTGAAGACAAAACAAACTTGAGTTCTCAAAATCATGAAAAAGAAAAGGATTTCCACTACTATCCCTCACGCAGTCTATACCAATTTATGTCAGTAAGCCATCTTTGGATTTGTTTATTTCTTTTTTAGTCTAAAATAATAATACCTTTACATCAAACTATAATAAGATGAAAATAAGAGTAGGGATGGGCTATGACGTCCATCAATTAGCAGAAGAAGAAGAGTTTTGGTTAGGAGGTGTCAAACTTGATCACACACATGGTGCAGTAGGGCACAGCGACGCCGACGTACTCATTCATGTGATATGTGACGCCTTACTTGGTGCTGCAAACCTGCGAGACATCGGCTATCATTTTTCAGACCAAGATGCACAGTATAAAGGAATAGACAGTAAAATTTTATTACAAGACGTAATGACTTTAATTAGAAAAGAAGGTTATGAAATCTCTAATATAGACAGTACCATTTGTTTGCAAAGCCCAAAGATAAATCCTCACATCCCTAAAATGAAAGATTGTTTGGCAAAAGTAATGGATCTTGCTAAAGAAGACATTTCTATAAAAGCGACCACAACCGAGAAACTAGGCTTTGTAGGTAGAAAAGAAGGAGTCTCAGCTTATGCCGTTGTCTTGATTGTGAAGTTGTAGTTGTTTAATCGAATATAGCACTTTGTTTGTCGGGGAAGATTCATTTGTAAAACCTCCTATCAGAGCTTAAGTTTGGTTTTTATAATACTTTTTAATAAGCTTATTGCTCAAATAATTAAAAACTTTATTATTAACCCGACGAATGTATAACATTATTTAATTGTTGTTACAAACAACTCGTAATAAGCTATTTATATGCATATCTGTCCGAAAGTTTTTGAAAATCATTCTCATTTACATGTAACAGTCACATAATTAAGTTGTTAATTCTATATTCTAGCTAAAAAAGCCCTTAATTATATTATCTAGAATTTAGGTTTAGACTCATTTGATGAAGATTGAGATTTTTTTTATCATATTGTCGAGCCTTCTTAACAACTATCTTTATCTCGTTTGCTA
>CAZEGV010000051.1:0-19857 GCA_964511645.1 uncultured Cytophagales bacterium | reverse complement strand
TTTGGGATACAGTAATAGTCTTATTAATAGGTACGCAAATGTCTTCACTGCCTGTGGATGATAGAGTGACTGTGCCGGGGGAGTCGCAAATGCCAGCACAAGTATTTATTACTTCAATAGAATCTATTAACGTACAATTATTTGATGAAGAAGTAGCTCTCACTGTTACCCAAGCTGACCCCGTAGTGGTAGCTGTGGCTAAGTTTGTATTTAATACTTCATTTGATAAGACTCCTGAGATAGGATTGGATGACCATGCTAAGTCATAATTAACAACTGGTTGCTCACAAGAAACAATAGTACTGAGTACTATGTTTGACCCTGTTTGAGAAATAGATGCGACAGTGCTTGTTACTTCATTTCCTAAAGGATCTGTAATAAAAAACTTTTTATTTACACCTACCGAACCATTACAGCCTAACTTTTTTACAATTAAATCTAACGTATCTCCATGAGAAACACCAACTAATTCATCTAAATGCAAACAACTCCCACTCACAGTAGCCGTTAAAGGAATCCTATTGCCTACCGACACTCCGTTTCTATTAATATTAAATCGATAATCCGTTGCTTGCCAACCTGAACCAAAGCATTTTCCAAAACCATCTGGAATACCTTCTATTCTTACTTGATATTCACAGTTTCTTGGTGGATTACCTGTTACTATTGCCGTTAAATCATTCTTATCACAAGCCGTATTACTTGCCGTTATATCTACTTGTTGATAGACAATTTCTGTTTCTTCTATTACTGCATTTCCATAAGCCGAACAAGCTACATTTCCAGATTCATAGACTTTTAACAAATATCCTCCTTGAATAATGCCATTATAATCTGAAGAAGTAATAGATGTCATACTCCCGTTAGGGTTAGTCCATTCGTAAACATAAGTATTTCCCGCTGAATAACTCGTTCCAGATAATGTTACACCTATACTTCCATCTCCTATATCAGTACATGAATTAGATGAAACATTTAACGTTGCTGTCAAATCACATGCCGAGCAATTATTAACCACAATTTTTATATCAATATCAGATCTAATCCCACAACTTTTTTCATCTTCAACCACAACAGAGTAAGTACCTGTTTGATCTGCGTAAAATATATGTTTTTCGGTATTTGGATTAGCTATAACTAGTTCATCTTTAAGCCAAGTATATGTATACCCATCACCATAAATCGTTTCCAATTTGGCAGTTGCACCATTACAGATTGGCACATTATAGTCTGTTGTTATTGTCACGTAAGGACCTACGCAACCATTACATTGAGAAACACCATCTTGACTGCTAATGTTATTGTATGATGGGTCAGTATATGGTAATAATAAAACTAGCTTATCTAAAATAGGCCCTAATTTATACCTAAAAGACACTGTTCCCAATCCATTTTTTTGAACATCAAACACCGCTTTTACTTGAGTACGGACATTTATTTCTTCTGCAAGGCTTAATTGATGCATCGGCAAGATACTTGTTAAATACTGATCCATTACAGTCCAAGTAATATCATAATCATACCAACCCAGAAACTGTTGCAAATCCGTTGGACTAGACGTGTAATCATTGTTCAAAATCTTATTGTAGTGTACACAAGCTTGGGCATAGCCAACAGGTCCCACCTGTGTTCCATTAAACCAATCATTAGACGCTAATGCTGCCACTCTACCAGGTCCAAAAATATTATCTGCTTTTGTATACATTGCATTAAAACCTTGGTTGAATGCTGCGGAAAACAAACTTAGCTCAGCGTAAGCATCATTTGTATTGTTCAATACAGAAACAACATCTAAACCCCTTACGTCTTCTAATTTTCGTAAAAAGATAAAATCATAGTATGCTCTTGATAAAACTGCCGTTTCAAAAGCATCTTGTACAATATAACTTTCTGTAGCTGCAGGGTCACTGTAGAACCCACAAGATCCACAGGCACTGCTGCCTTCCATTAAGGCTGCTTGTCCTAATCCATCTATTTGAAAACAGCCATCTCCGCCACCTACTCCGCCTACTTCACTAGCAAATCCAGTTCTTTGGTCAGGCAAGGGTATAGGTGCATTGTTCCAAGTAGCTGGATCGTGTACTCTTGTAGGGTTACACGAAGAGAAATCTAAACCTAAAGCACATGCAAATGCTGTTTCGTTAATTAATATTGATGAAGCAGAATTAATATCATGAGTGGTAATTCCTGTTACAGATCTATATAATGTCCAAGAATGAGCGGCTGCAATTGCCCATGTAGGCTTATTACAAGGCCATCTAAATTCAATCGTATTATTAAAATTATAGTTTCCAGAACCAGAATTGTCTCGTGTAATAATTCCTTCTCCTAGACGAATTTCATTATTTCCGATTGGAATAAGTTTATTTTCGCTAACAGTACTCACACAGGGTACTCCCGAACAGTTACCTACATAATCAGGAATTTGAGAAAAGCCTATTACAGTTACAAAAAGAAAGGAGAGAAATAATCTTATTTTCATAATAGCATACATTTTAAATATATACTACAATAAACCAAAAAGTGACCTATAAAACTATCATTCTACCAACTTTCTGTTCTAATGGATTAATCCCCTACCACGGTCACTGGCACATTAGATATCTTGCCATCACGGTGAGTCAATTGTACAAAACAAGAATTATTTGATTTCCAAAAAAACTGAACATTCTCAGTGTTTAAATCATCGGCGTAAATCTCGGTAGTAGCTGGTGCGAGTTTTAGCTCTTTCCGTGAGACTTTTACATAAGTAGTAAATGGATCTAATGAACTTCTTCTTTCACCCCAAACTTCGATTTTCATTTCGCCATTTGTAGATTGAGATTTTATCACCTCGGTTTTGAGTACGCCACTGCATGAGCTAGCGAATACAACAAACATTAATAACACAGAAATCTGAATAATCTTTTTCATAGGTTTTTATTTAGAATAATGTACATTCTATAAATAGTTACAAAAACTAGTTGTTTCCTAAGATTAATGGTAATCCATCTTTCCCTCCTACTACAACTACTTTCGTATTGGGAGACTTAGCCAATTCTAAAGTAGCTTCTATACCTTTTTCTTTCAGAATATTAGGCGTTAAAGACGCATTCAAAATACGATTAGCTTCTGCCTTCCCTTCTGCGGCAATTTTTATACGCTGAGCCTCTTTTAACTCTTTTTCTAATCGATATTTATATTGCTCTGACTCTTGCTCTTGTTTTAATTTTTCTTCAATTGCATTTTTAATCTTAGTAGGCAATGAAATATCTCTAATCAACACTTCATTTACTTGTACGTATTGTTTTTGAATGATTTTTTTAGTCTCATCAAATATTTGAGTTTGAATCACTTCTCTTTTGGAAGAATAAATTTCCTCAGGAGTATAACGACCAATTACACTTCGAGTGGCTGACCTAGTAGCCGGCACTACAACATCTTTTATATAAGCTCGCCCTCTTTTTTGGTGTAGCAAAGGTAATTTTTGATGTATTGGTTGGAATTGTAATGTTACGTCCACCGTGATCTCCAGACCATTCGATGACAATACTGACATGTTTTCTGAGATTTTTTGTTGTTTCATATTATACAAAACCATGTTATTCCATGGTGCCATAAAGTGAAAACCTTCTCCATAAGGTGCTCTTGTATCTACACCACCTCCAAAAGTTTTAAACAAAACTCCCGCCTCTCCAGAATCAATAGTAACGGATGATTTTAATAAAACAATTATAAATATTGCTGCAAATATAACCCCTGCAATTATTCTTTTTGGTATGTCTTCCATGATTTTAGTTGTTTAGAATCCCAATATACATATTTTATTTCTTTGTAGGTAATGATAACAGGTGTCTATATACCCACTTGAATAAAACAGGAGTTAAAAGCAAAGTTAATATCGCGTTTACAATAAAGAAAATTACATAAACATCATCATTCCAACGTATGCTGTAATCCCGTGTTTCGTTAATCATTATTAAAAAAACAGCAGGAAACACCACCGAAGAAAGGTGAAAAATAATAGCCGCTACTCCGTATAGTTTTTTGTAGACTGATGCCCATCGTCCTATAAAAACAAGCCCTAAGAAGTATAACCAAATGGCGGTTATTGTAATTAAGAAGTAAATTTCATCTGTTTTACCCCCGCCAAAAACCTTAAACACTCCCAATAACAGGAGCGTAATCACACCATAGAAAATTGGGACTAATGCCATTGTAATAATTGCGATTAGAAAATCAACCTTCCGGCTATTTTTAAAAGCGTACAACAGAAGAGTGGCTATAATACTTGCTATACATAAAAACATCCATAAGCCTGACTCGATAGCTGAAAACCCTTGTTTGACTTCTCTTAACTTTATTAAGTTCCTACGTACAGTATACCTAGAGATACCTTGATAAGTAGAATAATTTTTATTTACAAAATAACGATTAAAAACCTCTTCTGGGTTTATAATTATTCTATTTTGGTAGACATCTTTGTCAGAATAATTTTCATAAATTTTAGCAAAAACACCTATTATTTCTAATACCTCTGCTTTAGAAGAGTATGTAAGGACTGTATCTCCATAAAAATGCTCATCTATTGAGTTATAATGATTTTTTAACCCTAACTCACAAGTTCCATCGCCCAATTGCTCTGTATAAGTAATACTAGCATTAAAAAACACAGAGCCTTTGTCATAATCAACAATGTCTTGGGCTAATTCTTCATCACTGATTAATGTATCGGCTTTTAATTCTGCACCAATCCAAATAGAAAATGGAAGTAGTAATATAACTACTATACTTATGAAGTATGATAGGATTACTTTGTATTCTTTCAGTATAGACAGGTCACCAAATTCTTTGTCTATATTATGGCGTACTACTACACTTACCCAGATTGCTAAGCCTATTAGGACAGGGATATAACTTATGCCTACTCCTACTGCGTAGGTAGGGATGTCGTTTTTTTCTACTGGGATTACGAAACTCAAAATGACTAATAAAATACTTGACAAAATCGAGAAAAACAATACGTAATGTACTTTACTCAGCCATATTTCGGGTTGGGTTAATAGTAGCTTTTTGTCAAGGTTACGGAGGAAGTTGGGAATTAATCTTTTCATTATGAAAATAATTTTCTGGTAGATGTGCTGATGTTTCTAAAATATTCTAGCTCAATATTATGGGTGACTAATAATTGCATTAACTTGATTGAAGTCATATTGGTAGATGCTGTTAGGGTAAAAGCCCCGCCTGTGTCTTGAATTGTGTTTATGGCTTCGTTTTGTAAAAGAGTTTCTAATTCTACTAGTTCACAACCACCATATAGTTCAAAGATGTTTTCGTTACGTTCGGTAGAAAACTCTTTTCGCTTACCACTGTATAATGCTTTTCCTTTGCTTAAAAAAATAAGGTTATCGGCAACTTTTTCTACTTCGTGGAGTTGCTGAGAGCTGAAAATAATGCCTACATTTTCTTCTTTGGCTAGCATTTTTAAATCGCCTAATAGTTTCTGCTCAGCATTGATGTCCAAGTTGGCTAAGGGTTCGTCCAAAATAATTAGCTTAGGTCTTCCGAGTAGGACTTTGGCTAGCTGAAATCGCAATCTATATCCTGTAGAGATTTCTGTCCATTTGTGGTTGGTAAATTCTGTTAGTCCTAATTTCTCAATCAATTCATCGGTATAATCAATATTTTCTTTTCCTGTAAGCCCTCTGATACTGTTTTTGAAATATAAGTTGTCTTTCAAGAATCCGTACCAACGTGGTATACGTTGTGGTATATAGGCTATGTCTTGCTTTAGTTTGTACCAATCATTATTACCAAAATTGTACTGTAATTGTCCTGCGTCTAAGGATAATTCTCCTGCTAAAATTCTTAACAGGGTAGTTTTTCCATTTCCATTTTCTCCTACTACTCCTGTGATTTCTCCTTGATTGATTTCAAGGTTTATATCTTTAAGGTTAAATGCGGGGTAGTTTTTGGTAAGGTTTTCTCCTTTTAATATCAGCGACATATTGTGTTAGTTTTAATCCTTAACGGATGTTTTGTGTTTCTAGTGTCCTTCTGTTTATAGAAATAAAATTGGCAAAAGTGGTGGACGCAAAAGGGATGGAAGTGGCATCCTTTTTTTACCCCAAAACGATAACAAAGAAAAAAAAGATATAACGAACAGCCCGACCCGAATTGTAGCAGGAAGCGATAGCTTCTTGCTACGAGGGGTTGCCCTTATTTTTTAATTCGTTGTGATGCTTTTCTTTTTGAATACGTGGTACTTGAGTCGCTCTATACCAAGATACATGACTGGTACGATTACTAGGGTCAGGAATGTCGAAAATGTGATTCCGAAAATAATAGTAAGGGACATTGGTCGCCAAAATAATGCATTGTCTCCGCCGATATAAATGTCTGCATTGTATTCCATAAACAGCTTAAAGAAGTCAATATTAAGCCCAATTGCAAGTGGTGCCAGACCGAGTACGGTGGTGATTGCTGTCAGTAATACTGGGCGTAAACGGGTTTTTCCACTTTCTACAATTACTGCAACTAATTCTTCTTTGGTGATTTTTTCTACTCCTTTTTCTTTCATCGTTCTTTCTAGGGTGAGGATGATATAGTCAATAAGTACGATGGCATTGTTGACTACAATACCTGCTAAGGAAATGATGCCTATCATAGTCATGATTACTATAAAATCTAGGTCAAATATGACTAGCCCTAGGAATACTCCAATGGTGCTAAATAGTACTGACATCATGATGATTAATGGTGCTGACATTTTGTTAAATTGGGCTACGATGATAAGCAATATCATAAATACTGCCATCATAAGGGCTGTGATAAGAAAGTTCATGTTTTCGGCTTGCTCTTCTTGCTCTCCTGTAAATTTGAAAGAGTACCCGTCTGGTAATTCGTGCTCTTCTAATAGGATTTTTAGTTGCTCGTTGATTGCTGTGGCGTTATATCCGTCCAATACATTAGAGTAAATGGTAACGACTCTGTCAAGATTTTTTCGCTTGATAGATCCAAATGAGCTAGAAGATTCGATGTGTGCAATTGAGCTAATGGGTATTTGTTTGATTTTACCAGAGCTTTGAGAACGAAATGTGACGTTAAGGTTCATTAGGGTATTAATGTCATTTCGTTGGGCTTTGTCTATCCGTACTTGGATTGGGTAGTCGTCTTCTCCGTCTTTATATTTGGATGCTTCTGCACCAAATAAGGCTGTCCTGATTGTTTGGGCAATATTAGAAGTAGAAACACCTAGTTGCTCTGCTTTGGCATTGTTGATTTTTAGAATTTTTTCAGGTTTCCCTAATTCTAAGTCAGATTTCAATTCTTCTATGCCTTCAATCTTAGAGATGCGGATTTTAGCTAAAATTTTCTCCACTTCTTGAATTAGTATGTCGTAATGTTCTCCTGTAACCTCTATGTTGACAGGTTTACCTGCTGGCGGTCCGCTTCTGTCTTTTTCTATGGTAAATACAACGTCTGGGTAGGTAGTGAAATCTATCTCTTTTCGTATTTTATTCATTACGTCTTGAGAGTTAGTCCCGTTACGTAGTTTAGACTCTACAAACTCAACTGTAACTCTTGCTTTGTGAGGTGTTACGCTATTGCCACCTCCTGCAAAAGGATCTCCTGGATCTGCTGTTCCTCGTCCTACTTGTGCAATAGTTGAGTTGATGATATCATCGTATTCTTTGGTGATTTCTCGAACTTGTTTTTCTATGTTTAATGTGATTTTATTGGTTTCTTCTATTTCTGTACCTAGCGGAGCATCAATAAATACATTGACATATCTTGGTTCATTGTCAGGAAAGAATAATACGTCTAATCCTGCTGACCCTAATAGAATAATTGAGAAAATAAGTAATGCTATTGTACCTGAAAAAAAAGCAATTGGTGTTAGCCCTTTGAGTGAAAAATCTAATAGGCGTTTATAAGCGTTTTCTAATCTCGGTAAGGTTTTGTTTTGAAAGCTATTAGCGGCAGGAGTAAGTAGGTGTAGGTTCAGCAATAACAATATTACAAAAGCGAGTAAGAGGTTTCCTGTGGCAACGAGTCCTCCTGATTTTCCCCATGCAGTTATTACTAGTAGTAGTCCTATTACGCCTAATATAAGTGACCAACGGTGAATTTTTTTAGGGTTAAGCTTGTCTTCAGCTCCTACTTTCATAAACACTGCTGTAAGAGCTGGATTGATGACTAAGGCTACAAATAATGATGAGCCTAGTACAATAATTAATGTAATGGGCAGGTATTTCATAAACTCTCCCATAATGCCAGGCCAAAATGCCAAGGGGATAAATGCTGCTAATGTAGTAGCGGTAGAGGAGATAATTGGCCATGCTACTTCTCCTACTCCTTCTTTGGCTGCTCTAAAGGGAGAGTAGCCTTCTTCCATTAATCGGTAAACATTTTCGACAACAACAATCCCGTTGTCTACAAGCATACCAAGTGCCATAATTAAACCAAATAATACCATCATGTTGATACTAATTCCCATCATATTGAGTAGCATAAATGACATTAGCATTGATACAGGAATAGCAACGCCTACAAAGAGAGAGTTACGAGTCCCTAAAAAGAATAATAATATCCCGACAACGAGTATAACACCTGAGATGATGCTATTAAGTAAGTTACTGACTTGATCTCTTGTCTGGTCTGACATATCCAATGTGATTTCTATGTCGATATCCTTTGGTATAAGACGTGTATCTTTTGCTTCTTTTAATATTTTTTCGATGTTGTCTGATGCGAGTAATAAGTTTTCTCCGCTACCTTTTATTATATCAAGCATCACTACATTATCTCCGTTAAAGCGAGCATAACTTTCTTTCTCTTTGGCTTGTAATAAAATGGGGGAAGCTAGGATGTTTTTAAGGTAAACAATATTTCCTTTTTCGTGCTTGACAACTAAGCTTTCAATGTCGTTTACATCGTCAAACTCTCCATTGACCATAATAGAAATTTCTTGTCCTTTATTTTTGAACGTTCCTGCGGACATTGATACGTTACGCCCTCTAATTGCATTTACTACATCATTAAAGCTTAGTTGTAAAGACGTAAGTCTATGAATATCAATATTTACTGTTACTTCTTTGTCATCAACTCCTTTGAGTTCAACTCTGGATATTTGTAGCAAGTCCTCTACTTTCTCTTTAATTAATTCGGCATATTCTTTTATTTCTTCCGCACTATGGTCTCCAAATAGATTAATGTTCATAATCGGAGCTTCTCCCATATTGACTTCGTTGGCTACGGGGTCAGTGTCTAAGTCTGTAGGTAAGTCTTTCTTGGCTTTGTCCAAAGCGTCTTTTACGTCTTGTAATGCTTCTTCTACCTCTACCTCTGTTTCAAACTCTACTATCACAACCGAGTAATCTTGCACCGAATTAGAGCTAATTTTTTTTACCCCAGAAATTCCGTTGATTTCTTTCTCTAAAGGTCGAGCAATAAGTTTTTCGATATTTTCTGGAGAATTACCAGGATAAGGAGTGCTAATGAAAATTGTAGGGAGTTTTACCTCTGGAAAAGCTTCTTTTGGCATAAATATATAACCTGCTATTCCTGCTAATACAATAATGAAGGTCATCAAAAAAACCGTAGTCCTGTTATCTACAGCCCATGAGGTAAGACCAAATTCTCGTATTACATTGCTTTGTTTTCCTTTGTCCATAATAGTTTATTTTGCAATGTTAATTTTTTCTCCTTTAGAGATAATAGTATAACCTTTTGTGACTAATAAGTCACCTTCTTTAAGCTCTCCTTCTACAGCTGCAAGCCCGTTGTATAAAGAAATAGTTTTGATTTTATTTTTGGTAGTAACACTATTCTTTACGGTATAAACAAAGTCAGAGACACCATCATTTTTAATTATTTTAGCAGGTATTGTGATTGCCTTTTTGATATAAACATCTCTAAATTTGAGTATAATGAGCATATTAGGTACAGCTTTTATTTTGTTTAAAGCTACATGTACTTTAAAGGTTCTGTTATTAGGGTTGATGAAGTTATTTTTATAAGTTATTTTTGATTTGTATGATTTTTTTAAGAAAGGGAAATACACTTCTACAGAATCCCCTAAGTTTACTTTTCCAATATAAGCTTCTGATATATCTGCTTCAGCATACAAGTGATTGGTGCTTACTAGGCGTACAACGGGAGAGCCTGGAGATGCTAGCTCTCCTTGTTTAGGAAATATTTGGTCTACTTTCCCACTTATTGGTGCTACAACTGTTGTCTTTCTCATCTGAGAACGTAATGTAGCCATCGAGTTCTCGATAGACTCTTTATTGTTTTTTGCTTGTAAATACTGAACTTCTGTTCCTACATTTTGTTTGTATAATCTTTGCTGTTTTTCAAATAGTGTTGTAGCAAACGATAGTCGAGATTTCAACTCAGACATATTTTTTCTTAAAACACTATTGTCAATTATTGCTAAGGTTTGCCCTTTTCTAACTGATTGCCCTCTTCGTACTTTAATTTGTTGTATCGTTCCGCTAGCTTCAGGCATTACAATTACATTTTGGTCAGTAGATACCAGGGCATTTACCTTTACATAAGAAGAGTAAGGCATATTTTTCATTTCTTCTACATACACTGTGGTTAGTTTTTCTAATGTGTCAGATTTAGCATCAATGTCTTTCACTTCTGATTTGAGTATCCTAACACTTGCCTCCAACTCTTGAATTTTGGCTTGTAATGTCTCTTTTTTTTCTTTGTCTGTTTTTTCAGCACAAGCTACTATGAGCAATGTGCCTAAAAGAAATGATATTAACTTTTTCATAATTGATGTTATATTAAATATAGGGTGTTTTATTTAGTTAAGTTTCCTGTTGCTTTTGTGTAATTTACATAGGCTGACAAACCTTCGTATACAGCTAAGTAGTAGTTGGTCTGAGCCTCTTGAAGAGCTGTCTCTGATTGTACCAAATCAAAATGAGAAGCAATTCCTTCTTTGTATTTGATTTCAGTTACTCTCAATATCTCTTTAGCCAAACTCATAGTCTCCTGCTGTATTTTCATTGCATTTTTTGCGTTATCAAGACTGACTGTTGCATTGACTATATCTAACTCTACTTGTTGTTTTAGTAAACTCAGGTCAGCTTCTGTTTTTTTGATTTCTAACTTATTTTGTTGAAGTACATGAGACCGTCTAAAAGAAGAAAAGATGGGTATGTCTAAAGACAAACCTATCATACTGTACCTTTCCCAAGAGTTAATTTTTGTGATTTGGTTAAATTTGTTATCCCCTCTATTCCAACCTAAAGACCCAAAACCATATAACTTAGGGTAAGCTGCTACTTTGTTGTTTTTCAAGTTTAGTTCTTGCAATAACTTTTTTTGACTCAATAGTTTTTCTTCTATTCTAGTTTGGTCTGATAACTCTGTGTCTAACTTTTGGATAAAATCATTGACACTACCTTCTAGGTTGATGTCTTCGTTAGGGCTTATGCCCATATATACTTTCAACAAGGCTTCACTTAGCTTTTTGACATTATCTACTCGATTTATTTGTACTTTTAGATTGTTAATATTCACACCGATTTGCTGTATTGCGATTTTTTCTAGCAAACCATTTTCGTACATTATTTCAGACTCTTTGAGTAGAGAGTCTAGTTGAGCTAAATTGATGTGCAGCAGGTTTGCCCTTTCTTTATTTACAATAGCTCCATAATAAGCTGTTGTTACATTATAAACAACTTGCTCTTTGGACTGTTCTACTCCGATATCAGCAAAGGCTTTCACTTCTTTAGCCGCTTGTAGCCCTACAAAATAAGACCCATCAAATATCAATTGGTTAAGTTGTACATTGGCATTTGCAGAGTAATCAACCCCAAAAGCTACGGGTACAACTAAATCTGCTGGAGCAAGAGGGTTAAAAGCGTTAGCAGGAAGAAATTGTTTTTGAATGTTTAAATTTTTCAATAAATCCACCTTTCCATTTATTTGTGGTAAGCCAAGAGATATAGTTTCTTTTATCTTTGCAGTAGCAATTTCACTATCATATTCAGCTTTTTTGATACTGCTATGATTTTCTAGTGCGTACTGAATACACTGTTCTAGCGAGTAAGTGTCTTGTGCATTAAGACTCAAGCTAGAGGTTACAACTATCAGTAGTAAAATTAATTTATTCATTTTCTTTTTTATATTTTGTATACAAATCATAACCTTTAGGGGTAACTAAACCCATGATAAAGTGTTCAAATAATTGTAAATTAATATCATATAAAGTATAATCTAAAACAGGGTAAACATCTGAATCAAACATCAATTCAACTTGTGCAAGCCTCATTTTGGATAAAATCTCTACATCTATATCATCACGATATAAACTTTCTTTTATTCCTTTATAGATATTTTCAGATACAGACTTCATTAATCGTCCACACTTATAACTTCGGTACAACTCATAAGCCGAAGGATGATATTTTTTCATATCATAAAGTATAGAAGGATTAAAGGAATGGAATACCTTCTTGAGGTAGGTAGATATTTTAGCGACCTCGTCAATAGCATTTATAGAATTAGCGGTAATAGTATCTATTATTTCACATTCGACTTCAAAATATGCCGTGACGGCAACTTCAACAAGCTCGTTTTTATTATCAAATAGCTCATAAAGTGTTCTTTTGGATATAGCCATCTCTTTAGCTATATCATCCATCGTTACACTTTTGATGCCTAATTTGACGAAAAGTCCATAAGCACCCGCACAAACACGTAATTTATTTTCATTCATCTGACGCAAAACTAAGAAAACTTTAGACACTTCAAAAGTTTTCTTAGTTTAATATGACAACCATCGAGTTAAGTCTCAATCATTATATTATTTGGATAAAAAAAGTTATATTAGCTATATGGTTGTTCCAATTCAAATAAAATTATCGCAAAAAGGAGAAATACTAAGAAGTGTTCCAGAGTACACAGGTGTTTTAAGTGGTGAACAATTAAAGCTTATTTACGAAAAGATTGATAAATTTATAGCCGATGGTAGAAAGAATACTAGTTTCGCTATTCATCCAAAAGATTTAAAAACTACTTACTTAGAACTTAATTTTTATCAAGAGAAGGACGGCGTCTATCTCAATATAGTCAATAGAGACAAGCATCACTTTGATGTTTTGATTAACGACACGGTAGAGGGGATTTACACATGTTCCCCGCAAGGAAAGTTTACCTATGTAAACCCTGGGATGATTCAACAAACGGGATACTCTGAAAAAGAATTAATGAAAATGTATTTTTGGGATATCATAGCCGAAGATTATCGAAAAGAGGCACTAGCTTTTTATCAAATACAATTTGATAGCCAAACATTAAATACTGTTTTTGAATTTCCGATTCAAACAAAATCAGGGGAAATAGAATGGGTGAATCAAACAGTGACTACTGTTCATAAAAATGGGTGGACTATAGCCTTTCAGGCAGTTGCTAGGTTCATCACGGATAGAGTGAGGATGGAAGAAGATTTGAAACAACGGGAGTACGAAAATTTAAGTCTGATTAACGCCATAGATAATGACATTATTATTGTCGACAATAAAACTTTTCAAATATTGAGAATGAAATTGAATCCAAGCTCACCAATTCGTAAGGTATCAGCTAAATTAGATTTACTTTTTTCAGGAAATGCCTATCTCAACGACTTACCGTGTAATGAATCTAGTATTGAATTAATAGAGAAAAAAATATCGTCTAAAGATGACAATGATAAAGGATATTTTAATATTAACCTACCATCTCAATCGGGTGTCTTGTACCATATTTTAGGAAATATCACACCTTATGGTGAAAACAAAAGTATTGTCACTCTTCACGATTTAACTAAAGCAAACCTTACTCTATCAGCACTTACAGATGCCAAAAACAAGGCAAGTGCTACTGAAGCTAGAAGCGAAAACATCTTGGCTACTTTGGGACATGAGGTACGAAACCCTATTAATATAGTATTAGGAATGACTAACCTTTTATTAGAAAACCCCAAAGACAGTCAACAAGAAAAACAGCTGAAAGCAATTAAAATTTATAGCCATAATGCCTTACATATTATCAATAACATATTAGACTCAGCTAAATTAAGCGCGAACAAAATAGAAACAGAAGATGTAGAATTTAACATGAAAGCTCATGTGAAAGAGTTGATGTCTTCTGTTGAGTTATCGAGTAATAAAAAAGGGATTCAGACAAGAGTAATTTTTTCTAAAGATGTACCAACGCATATTAAGAGTGATAAACTTCGATTAGGGCAAATACTTATTAATCTATTAAGTAATGCATTTAAATTTACTGAAAAGGGAGAAATCTCAATTAACATAAAACTCATTGATACAAAAAAACACAAACTAGAATTTAGCGTAGGCGATACAGGAATAGGTATCGATCCCGAAAAAATTGCAACTATTTTTGAACCATATACTCAAGCGTCTATCGATACCACTCGTAAATATGGAGGAACAGGATTAGGTTTAACTATTGTAAAAAGCTTAGTAGAATTACAAGATGGGGCAATCTCGGTATTTAGCACTCCTAATAAAGGTTCAGTTTTTACCTTTACACTTAATTATAAACCTGCTGAAAATAAAACAGTAAAACAAGAAACTCATCCTGATTTGAAAGTCTTAATTATAGAAGACGAACCGCTTAGCCAAACAATTATTTCTAATTACCTCAAGCTTTGGGAGATGCAATATGACATCTGCGAGGATGGACTATGTTTAGGCTTACTAAAGGACGAACCTTATGATGTTATATTGATGGATTATCACTTAGGTAACGAAACAGCAGATACATTGATTAGCAACTTACGCTCGGCAGAAAATACTTGCCCAGTTATTCTTGTCTCAGGTTATGATGCTGAGGCACCTCAAATACAAGGACTCGACATACAAGGAGTAATCTCAAAACCAATTCAAAAAAATCGACTATATCAAGCCATTACTCGGGTCGTAAAAGGTGGATCGGTAAAAAAAATACCAACTAAACTTTATGACCTTTCTTACCTCAAAGAATCTTCTTTAAACGATGATGAATATGTCAACAAGATGATTGATATGTTTGTAGCAACAGCTCCAGAATACATCACTCAAATAAAAACTGCTCATCAAAATAACGATTTGAAGGAAATACAAATAATTGCACATAAATTCAAAGCTTCAATTAACATTATGGGCATTAAACAGGTCTCTAAGCTGATTACTACCCTAGAAGAGAATATAGGAGGGAATCAGCTCTCTAATTTATCTAGTTTAATCGCAGGTATAGAAATGTATACACTGATTACTGTCAAAAACTTAGCTAAATTAAACAATCACTCCATCTTGCATGATTAATTTCCTATCAGACATATTGGCAAGCCTTTCGTTATGAGTTACAATAACAAAAGTCTTGTGTAATTCCTCTCTCAACAGAAAAAATAGTTCATGTAAATCTTTTGAGTTTTTTGAATCTAAATTGCCTGAAGGCTCATCAGCAAAAACAACTTTTGGATTATTGATTAAAGCCCTAGCTACAGCTACTCGTTGTTGCTCACCTCCAGATAACTCCGATGGTTTCGCATCTATTCTATGGGTAAGGTGAAGTACTTCTAGTATTCGTTGAGCTTCTTTTTTAACTTCGACAGGTTTTCTCCCTGCCACAAACCCAGGTAAACAAACATTTTCTAAAGCAGTAAACTCAGGTAGTAAATTATGAAATTGGAATACAAATCCGATTTCTTTATTCCTAAAATTTGCTATTTTTTTTTTACTTAATTTACGAATATCATTTCCTACAATATGTATAGTGCCTGAGTCAGCCTTGTCCAATGTACCTAGCAGATAAAGCAAAGTACTTTTTCCAGCTCCAGAAGAACCCACGATTGAAACAATTTCTTTTTCTTCAATTTGTAAATTAACTCCTTTTAATACTTCCGTATTTCCATACGATTTCCAGACATTATTGGCTTGTATAATACTCATAACTCAAATGTATTAAATCTTGAAAGATTCTTATCATAAAAAGAATGTTATTAATTGTTTCATGACCAACAATCTTTAAATAAACATATTATTTCGTTTAAACAAATTAAATTTTCAATAAAAACAGTTTATTTCTTTCAAAAACATTTCTTTTTAGATAAAAATATATTAAGTTTGATATGTGGTGGCATCAAGATTATTCTAAATAAAAAAGTTGGATTGATATTAAAATACACGTATTAATAAATACTTGTCATGAAAAAGCACTGGTTTAATTTACATTTTTTTCTTATTGGAATAACTACCCTATTTATTTACGGGGGATACTCTCAAGATAATACACAAGTATATAATGAAAACTATTGTGGGCTAGGGACAATGACTTCTTTATCGGGAGATTGTGCAAACTTAAAATGGCATGATTCAAAAACAGTAACTATTGGCTGTTCTTTTATAGACCCTAACCCAATTATTCCAACAGTATACCATTACGAAGATGCCAGTTCTACAAGGGTGACTACCATAGGTTATACTGATGGTAATTTACCAACAAACTTACCCATAGGAAATATTTCTGGGAATAAAATATTTAACATCCCTCTTGGGTTTACTATTCCTCAAGGAAATGATTATACTTTAAAGTTGAGCACTGTTGCAAATGACAGGGTGTATGTGCAAACTGGAGGAGCTGATTATTATAGCAGTATGTTTGATTGGGATATTTCAGCAGTTGGAATTAAAACTTTCACGCATACTAGATCACTTGTAATTTCTCAAAATACCTGTAATATTACTTGTGAAGAAGATCTTGATTTAAACACATACTCAGTAGTAAGCGGAAGTCCTCTTTATGGCACTTAGGAGATTATTTCTGACGGAAAGTCGGTACAACACAGAATGGAAAACTAACCTTTTTCTATAATCAAAGACACAAAAAACCCTCTAATTATCACGATATATTCCCATCAGGTTAATAGGTTACTTTTTATTGCTTTGATGTATACATAGACGCATGTAGTGGTTTAGGTAAAAGATCTGTAACAACATATATTAATTATTATGAATATAAGAGTACTATTAACTATTATCTTTTTTACATTTTATGTGAGTTCTATTTATGCTCAATGCGTCAATAATAAAACAAGCGTCATTCATTCTGGATTTTGTACTTCGCCTAGTTCAGTTATACTAAAAGCTAAACACACTTCTGGTAACTGTCCGATTAAATGGCATGATGCTCAAACTGGTGGTAACGTAGTAAGTACAGGCTGTACTTTTACAACGCCTTCCTTAACCACATCTACTTCTTATTGGGTTGAAGATACCTCACAAGTTACTTGTAGCAGAATAGAGATAATCGCGGCTAATAATTGCATAGAACATTGTGGGGATGGTATTGATAATGATGGTGATGGACAAATAGATGAAGCCTGTGCAAAATTCACTTGTGATAATACCCTATACCAAATTGTGAATTCGGTATTAAACATTGTCGATGTCAAAAATGGGAAACTTGAAATGACCCCTATTTTTGATTTTTCTTCAACTGGTCTGAAATTAAATGGATTAGCCTATAATCCTTTTGATCATTTTCTGTACGCCGTTGACGAACTAACTAGAAAACTAGTTAGAATTGACAATCTAGGAAATTTTGAAACTTTAGGTCAAGTTACAGGGAGTGGTTTAGGTGCTATTGGAGGTGATTTTGATAAGAATGGTGTTTATTATAGTATTGATGTCACTTCCCCTTATCCTTTATATCAAATTAGCTTAACAACAATGACATCAACCTTTATTGCCAATATACCACTCACAGGAAGTTCTCTAGCTGATTTTTCATTCAACCCAGTAGATGGCTTCGTATACGGCATTAACAACTTCAAACTAGTAAGGATTAACCCAACTACAGGGGCTCTTACTGTTGTAGGTAACACCAACCTTCCTCAAACAACTGCTGGGGGAACATACTTCGACCCAAACGGTAGACTATTAGTTTACTTTAATAACCCAGGTAAATTATACGAAGTCAACCTACAAACAGGAGTGGGCACATTTTTGAATGATGGACCAACTGTAAGTGTTAACGATGGGGCTACCTGCCCTTATGTCGTGAAATTATACAAACAGGTTGATCCTATTGTAGCAAACCCCGGAGATACTGTCACTTATTCTTTTACTCTTAAAAACCAAACAGGGTTTGATGTAATTGGGTCAGAGTTTCTTGACAATATTAATTATGGGGGTATTATTGTTGATTTACCAACAAATCCTTTGGGAGGGACTATTGTTTCAGGAGGAGTTAATGCCAGTAATGTTTTTATCAATGATATTGACATACCCGTAGGCTCAATGTCTTTTGATATGAAAGTAAAATTACCTATTATTGTTTGTAATGATAAACCCGTTGCTAATCAAGCTATTTTACAAAAACTACCTGTTGCATTAGGAGGAACTGTGCTATCCGATGATTCCTTGACCATTGTTCAATTTCAAGATTCCACCAAACACTTAATTGAAGCTCAAGTTATCGTATTCAAGGATAGTGTATTTAAAGAAGCAGATGGAAGTGTATTTGTTGTTTTACCAATCAAAGGTAATGTTACTATTCCTTCAAGTATTGTTATTACTCGAACAGGAGGAACAGCCAATACTCCTGCTGATTATACAACAACCATTAGTACTATTAATGTACCCATTGGCTATTATGATGGAAGTAATGCCTCAGCAATTAATATCCCTCTACAAATAGTCAATGACTTACTAGTAGAAGGCAATGAGAATATTCAATTAAATATTTCTGGCGGAACTGGGGTTTTTAAGAATATTTCTTCATGTAATTTAATTTCAACCATTACCATAATAGACGATGATTGCCCAGGAAAAACCATCACTTCTTGTACCAACGACCCTATTACTGCCGTTTTCAATTACAATAATGTAAATACAGTGAATTGGTATGATGATTTAGGAGGAACTCTTTTAATATCAAATTCAGATACTATAAAAACACTTTTGCCAACTTTACCAGATACTATTTATGCTCAAGGAATTTGGTCTGGCACTAATACGGTAAATTATAATCACACAACAGGTACATTAAGTTCTTCTGCAGATCTTACAAGGATAAATATGCGTTTTGATGCTTTACAAACTGTCTTTTTAGAATCTTTTAGTATAGATGTAAATACTGGATTAACTGGTTCTTGCCAAAATAATGGAGGATCAAGTGGTACTTACACTTTTGACTTATATCAAAACGGAGCACCAACAGGTACCAGTTACACTTTTACTAGTGCCTGTACGCCTAGTGGGAATTTAGAAACAGTACCTGTAAACTGGCTTATTCCTCAAGGAAGTAATTATGCGATTATTCCCTCTGGCGGTGCATTTAATATAAATATAAACGGGTATCCAGGGAATACATGGCCAAAGCCTGTGAACCTTGGAGGAGTGAAAATTATCGATATGAACGGTTCTACAGATTCCAAATCTTCAAGTCCTTTTTATCAATGGGTATTTAAAAATATTTCGACAACTTGCTATGCACCATATATTGTAAATGAAAGTACTTTATCAAGCGCCTCCGTTACTGCACCAACAAATACTTGTGTTGGTGATACTTTAACAATTTCAACTCCAAACTTAGGAAATCAAGCTTCTTGGGCTGTCGCCAATAATGTTTCCAATTCAGTTTCGGGTGTAAATGATACCCGATTATCTATAATTGTTGGAACACAAGACGTTTCTATTACGCTAAGTTTTCCCAATACTTGTATTAAAGATACGACAATAATCATAAAAGTTAATGCTAATCCAGTAGCTAGCACTTCTCCAGTTTCTATCTGCCCAGGCGATCAAGCCACTCTAAACGCTACAAGTGATATAGCAGGAAGTACCTTTAAGTGGATAGAATTAAACA
>CAZEGV010000050.1:0-20523 GCA_964511645.1 uncultured Cytophagales bacterium | reverse complement strand
AATCATCATTATTTAAATACTTTTAATGACGTATTTTATAATTAAAATGGTATAATACCATTTTGATCGTAATATGCGTCTAGATTAGATTGAATTGTTTTTTGCATTATTAAGGCAAAATAATTTAGCATAACTAGTTACGGTAGATTATTTTAACGAAGAGAATGTGAAAAACAAACAAGATAATTGACGTAGATTATAGTCAATATGGTATTACAAGTTTAAACCTTATAAAAAAATACGGTACACCATATTGTAAAGTTCTATTCCACCTCGTACGTTTGATGTTATACCATAATAATTCATTTAAAACTAAACATTCGCTAAGTGGTGTTTTAAAATAAGGTATTACTTGGCTCTCTCAAGAGATAAAGGCCAAGCTTAATTTAATGTCGTCATAACTCACTTCTTGATTCAGTAAATCAAAAACAGCTTTTAAACTTACGTAAGATTCTTCTTCACTTTCTTTTTTTATTTTTAAATAAGCTTTACTTACCTTTTTAAGTAATTTTTCGTCTGGTTTAAAACGAGAAATATCAACTTCAGGAAATTTCTTAGTAATTGGAAGTAAGTGATCTGCAATAGTATTAACTGCCAATCCTCTGGCTTCAGCAATTTTGTCAAGTGATAAACCTTGTTCAATTAAGATTTTGGTTCGCTCATGAGTTGATTTCTTAGACTCACTTTTTTCTTTGGCTTTTTTCTTCACCTTTGCTATTTCAGATGCGTCTGTAAGACCGTTACAATACTTCATAAATTCATCAGCCTCTCTAGCGAAGCTTTTGTCTTCTAAAGTTTCATCTACATGCTGAGACAATTCTTGAAATCGTTTATCAGCCTTTAACGCCAACTGATCAACTTCTAATGCTATCGGGTTAAATCCTGTAAGCTTTAATCCGCCAATGTCTTTCAACCTAGAAAGTGCTACATAGCCTTGTCCTCGCTCAAATGTTTTGCTTAAATCAATCATTGCTTCGTCCAACGTAACTCCTTGGCTTTTATGTATAGTAATTGCCCAAGCTAGACGTAACGGGACTTGTTTGAAAGAAGCTAGGGGTTTCCCTCCATCATCATCCATCGACCATGTTTCGGGGATGGCTGTAATCTCATCTCCGTTTTTTAATTTCACAATAGGGAATCCACCTTCATCATCATAACCAATCACTTGCCCCAAAGAACCGTTTACATAACCTTTTTCGTAATTATTTTTGACAAACATTACCCTTGATCCTACTTTTAAGGTAAGCATTACTCCTGCTAGCACTGATCTTTTTAGTGTTTCAATGAGTTTACTATTTCCTTTGGCTGTTGCTTCAAAGGTTTTTTCATCTCCCATCAAATCCCTCAAGCAAGTTTGGTTCTCTCGGTCTACATCTGCGTTATGTGTGTATAGTTTTGTAGAGTCTGTGGTATTGCTAAGTGTGTTTTGTTTTGTTTGTTGTAAGATTTGTAATGATTGGTTAGAAATGCTATTTCTTCTTATTTCGTTAAGTACGCCATTAAGGGAGTTATTACCTTGTCTGTGTTGCTCGGTGAGATAGCAGATAGAAAGTTTGGCCTCTACCCATGCTGGACTCATAAAAGCGAATTTATCTTTGTTAGACTCTCCATAAGAGCCTACTGGAGGTAGCTGAAAAAAATCTCCTGAAAAGATGACTTGAATCCCTCCAAAAGCGGTGTATGGGTCTTGAAAGAATTTTAAGATTGTGTTGAGCATTTCGATTTGAGACCGATGAAGCATCGACACTTCGTCTACGATTAATACTTTTACCTTTTGAAGGTTTTTAACCAAATATTTTTTTGTTTTCATGTTGGCTAAGTCTTTTTCGGTGATGATGTTTTTCACTCCGATTCCTGACCATGCATGGATTGTCATCCCGTTCATATGTGTGGCGGCAATCCCAGTAGAGGCTGTTACGGCTACTACTACTTTTCTTTCTCTTAAGTATTGTATGTACTGGTTAAGTACATACGTTTTTCCTGCTCCTGCGGATCCTGTCAAAAACACATTTCTACCTGATTTAAGAATGGATAATGCTTTGGATTGATTCATAAGTTTAGATAGATAGTTTTTAAATAACAGTAGTATTAATAGTTCAAGGTCTATTGGCTCAAAGCGTGCAAAAGGGGGCGAAGCGACATCCTTTTTTGTTTTTTTTACTCCTTTTTGATAAATTTAATTTGATAAAAAAACAAAAAAGATATAGCGAAAAACCCGACCCCGAGGCACGAGGGGATTTGCCCTTATTTTCATCACTTATACAGCCATGGTCTTGGGTTAATTCTAGTTCTTCCTTTCCATATTTGAAAGTCGAGCACATAATTTCCTTCTATGTTTTTCTTTACTTTTCCAATATTTTGCTTGGTGGCTACTATTTGTCCAGATTTTACGATGACTCCAGTAAGTCCTGAGTATACTGTATAGTACATTCCGTGCTTAATCATAACAATTTTCCCTACCCCTGGAATGGTTGCCACGGTTGACACTTTCCCTCCAAAAACGGCTCTAACTGGTGCACTAGGGAGTGGGGTCTGTAATTTCACACCATAATTGTCTATCGTAACACCCCTGAGATGCGGATGAGGAACTTTCCCGTACCTACCTACTACAAAACATTTGATAATCGGCCAAGGCAACAAACCTCTGTTTTGCTCAAATAATTTAGATTTGATAGCGTCTTTGGCGTGAGTTTTCGGGTCTTGTTTTTTATTTTGCCGATCTATTTCTTTTCGTATAATGTCTTTGATTAATTTTTCTACACGGCGTTTTTCTTTTTCTTTTTTAGAAAGTCTTTTCTTGACATCATCTTCTTTGCCTTTGAGGTCATCCACCAATGATATTTGCTCTTTCTTAAGTACTGTTACCTCTTCCTTTTCTGACAATAATTGGGTTTTTGCTGTCTTTTTTACCTTTACTTTCTTTTGTAATAAAGCACTTTTTTCTTCTAAAATAATTTTCATTGCATCAATCTTCCGCACTTGTTTTCTCCGTGCTTCGGTATACAATGACAATAGTTTTATTTTGGTTTTAAAATCTTGATAAGAGGAGGAGGTAAAAAGTAATGTAAGTTTGCTATTGGTATGGTGCACTTTTGAAGCTTGATAAATCATGTTTCCGTACTCAACCCTTAAACTATCAAGATCGCTACTCATGGCATTTATAATGTCTTCTAGTGCTGAAGTTTCTTTACTTAAATAACCTAGTTCTTGTTCTATATTGATGAGCAAACGCTCTTTGAACAAAACCAATTGATTAATCGTACTGAGCTTTGCCAAAGATGATTGCTTTTCTTTTTTCATCTGCACTAGCGTAGATGAAATGAGCTTAATCTCTCTCTGAATTTTTCTTTGGTTGGCTTTTAGCCTATTTAGTTTTGTATTGCTTTGCCCGAAGCCTAAGGTTAAACTTCCTAAAAAAAACAATGTGAATATGAACTTATAGCTTTTCATAAGAACTAGGAATGTTAAAAGGAAAGCTTATTTTTTTAGTCGGGATAGCTGGTTTGTTATAAATAATCTCAACATCTAAGACCTCTGCTACTCCGTTTTTATTTGTTTTAGAAAAAAACACGGTCATTTTTTCGGGGATATTAAGGCTCTCTACTTGCTGATAACCGATATATTTAATTACCCCAACATTAGAAGTTCCTTTTTCAGACAAACTTATTTTTGTGATTTTTTTAGTTATTTTATCTAACTCACTTACGATTATAGAATTTCCTCTCTTTTGTATAATTTGTTTTTTCTTTACCTTATCGGTTGCTTCAATCGGGAATAACAGATTACCTAGTAATAGATTTTCAAGCATATTTTGTGTGAACTTATAACCTGATTTGGACTCTAGTATAGAGAGATTAAAAGCACTGTAATTTCGTTCTATCTTATTTAAGAAAAATGCCGAATCTTGTCTTACAGCAAATCGAGCAATTTGTATTGCCGATTTAGAAACATTGACCCAAATCACTGAATCTTTTTTAATTTTAAGATAGATAGATGCAGAATGTTCTTTCCCTCCTAAGTCAATTGTTTTTATCTTTCCTTTACACTTAAGATACGTAAAATCATTATTATTAACTTTATTTATTGCTGTAAGCGTCTTTTTATTACAGGATAACAAACTAATAAGCACCAAGAAAACAAAAACCTTATTGAGCATTAATCTTTTGTTTTAATAATTGATTATTCGGTTGTAGCTTTAGTGATTTCTCCCATTGTATCACCGCATTATCTTTGTCTCCCATTGCTTTAAGAATATCTCCATAATGAGCCAATATCTCAGCATCTTGGACTTGGACTAGTGCTTTTTCTATCATTTCTTTCGCTTCAGTGTATTTTTGAAGTTTATACAAAACCCAGGCATAAGTATCTTGATAAGCTGGATTTTCGCCATTCATCCGCATTAATGTTTTACACATAGATTCTGCTTGCTTTAATTTTGTTGTTTGTTTAGCAAGGTAGTAACTATAATTATTGAGCACATTTACATCATTAGGATTTTTAACAAGTACTTCTTCGTAGGTCTCCCAGGCTTTTGAGTATTGTTGTGTGTTATAATAACATTCTCCGAGTATTTTTTTTATGTCGCTTGCCGAGAATTGTGATTTGCTGGCTTCTTCTAAAAAGCCAATTGCTTTTGTGTATTGTTTGTCATTAGCATAAGCATAACCCAACCTAGCTGTATAATAAGGGTTCGTTTTGTTTTTATTCACCGCCATTTCTAAATCAGACAGTAATTGTTGTTGTTTATCTTGATTGAGAGAAATCAGAAATACCCTGTCCCACAAAGGTTTTTTATCAGTATCAAAATTTAAAGCCTGAAGATACAGAAGTCTAGCAGAGTCCATTTGACCATTCACATAATAGACGTCACCTTTTAGGGAATATCCTTGGGGTTTTTCTGGGTATTGCACCATTATTTTTGATAATAACTGATTACCAATCACTTGAGAAGCATTCGATTTGTTTTGTAAATACACACTTGTGATTCGTGTTTTCTCGGCTAACGAAAGTGATTCATTATCAAATATTGATAATATGATTTTCTCTGCTTTTGCTGATTGATTGTTTTTGTTGTACAAGTCATGTAACAATAAATTATTTTTAATATGGTTGGGGGCTTTTCTTACCTCTTCTTCGAGTAATACGATTGTTTTATTCGGTAAAAACTTAAAAAATGCTATGCAATGCTCATGAACTAATTTGTCATTTTCTTGATTATCTTTCAGGTATTGAATTCCTGCTTCCCAAGCTTTTTCCTTTTTGTTTAAAATAAATAATATGCCTTGTTTTCTAACAAACACATCATGGTTGAGTGCATATAATGTTTCAAACTCTTCATATAGTTTATACTCTTTTTCGAATAAACCTATAATTTGATTTTCAATTGCCTTTATTTTTTTTTCAGCCTTTTTGTCCAAAGCCACTAGCTGAATTCCTTTTTGTAACTTTTTGGCTTGAGCTCGATAAATGTCCCCTAGGTTAAAATAATCTTCTTGTCTCTGTTTTTTATTGTTGAAGAGTTTCTCAAATACCTTATACGCAGACTCATAATCTTTATTGTGTTTATGCAATTGAGTAGTATACAAGAAAAACTCTCGCTCAGAT
Organism: uncultured Cytophagales bacterium; assembly: GCA_964511645.1. GTDB lineage: Bacteria > Bacteroidota > Bacteroidia > Cytophagales > JAAEPT01 > CAZEGV01. The sequence continues at coordinate 14,919 of CAZEGV010000050.1, read as the reverse complement.
TCAGGAAAAGAAATACTTTTTTCAGCATAACTCAACGCCAACTCATGACTCCCCATCCCTCTCAAGCATCTAGAAATCATGTACTTAACACTTGCATTATTAGGTTGTTTTTTTTCTATCGAATAAAATTTACCTAATGCTTTTTTGTGATCATCTGCCAAAAAAAGACCTGTAGCAATCGTGTAAGTCTGCTCCAATTCTCTTTTTTTGTCTTTTTGAGGCAAGTGAATAGTATTAGGATTACCCCTTTTTTGTGCAAAAGAGGTAATCGATAAACTTATTGCTAATAATATTACTACAATAGATCTCATCTGTGATTTATTGCTTTATTATATTATAGTCACCTATACTAATGTCTTGAGCGGCGCCATGATACTGAACGTTATTACCTAACATAGAATCCTCCAAGTGAGCGTCTATAATTATTGTGTTTTTCTGTACAATAGAGTTACGGATAATAGAGTTTTTCACTTCTGTACCTGCTCCTAAAGAAACATGAGGACCTACAACTGCATTTATCAATTTTACTCCCTCGCCGATAAACACTGGCTCGATAATTATAGATTGTCCGATATTTGCAGATGGGTCAATCAAGTTAGTCCCTTTCAAATATTCTAAATAACGTTGATTTGTAAAAACTGTTGATTCTTTATTTCCACAGTCTAGCCATTCAGTTACCTGACCAGTTACAAATTTCAAACCTTTTACCTTCATGTTCTCCAAAGCATCCGTAAGTTGGTATTCTCCACTTTTGATTACTTCTTCATCTACAAGGTATTGTAATTCTTTTTTAAGGTTTTCTCCATCTTTAAAATAGTAGATACCAATAATTGCTAAATCAGAAACAAACTTATCAGGTTTCTCTACAAAGTCAACAATAGTATTATCATTAGCCAGCTTGACTACGCCAAAAGCAGAAGGATTTTCAACCTTGTGTACCCAAATAATACCGTCTTGATCCGTATCTAATTTAAAATTAGCATTAAATAAAGTATCTGCAAAAGCTACTAAAGTTTTCCCTTTAAGGCTTTCTTTTGCTGTAAGGATTGCATGTGCTGTACCTAAAGCTTTTTCTTGGTGATAGATTTTTGCCTTAGCACCTACTGATGCTGCAATATCATGTAACCTTTCTTTTACTTCGTCAGAGAAGTCTCCAATTACAAAACCAATTTCGTCTATTGGCTCACCACATACTTTGGCAATATCTTCTACCAGTCGATGTACAATAGCTTTTCCTGCTATTGGGATAAGTGGCTTAGGTGTCGTAAGTGTATGTGGGCGAAGTCTAGTTCCTTTTCCCGCCATTGGGATAATAATATTCATAACTGTATTTTTTTATTTTACTCCTGTGCTACCAAATCCGCCAACACCTCGAGATGTTTCTGTTAACTCTTTTACTTCTATTAGTTCTGGTTGCTCATGCTTGGCAATTACCAACTGTGCAATACGCTCACCATGCTCAACTACAAAATTTTCATTGGACAAATTAACAAGAATTACGCCAATTTCTCCTCTATAGTCTGCATCTATTGTGCCTGGTGAATTCAATACTGTAATTCCTTTTTTGTATGCCAAGCCACTACGAGGGCGTACTTGTGCTTCGTAGGATTGTGGCAGCTCTATAAACAAGCCTGTGGGGATTAGTTTCCGCTCAAGAGGAGTTAATGTAACTGACTCCAGTAAATTGGCACGAATATCCATTCCCGCCGCCAATTTTGTCTCATAAGTAGGTAATTGATTACCCGATCTATTAATGATATTAATCTTCATCTTTATATAACGATTATATGCTTCATTTTTGTATTGACTTTTTTTCTACTATGAATATCATAAAAAGAAATGAAACTAATAATATAATTTTCACAAAATAATTAAAACTAAATGATTTTTCTAAGAAAACAAGTATTGTAGTTGCTAACAGATAGAGTAATATTTTTATTCGCTCATAAGGAACGGGGTAGTGTTGCTGACCGAGAAAGTATGAAATCACCGACATACTACCATAACAAGCCAAAGTTGCCCAAGCACTTGCCATATATCCCCAATAAGGAATCAAGAAGTAATTTACAGCCAAAGTAATGCTAATCCCAATACCTGAGATAATCAAACCAAAATGTGTCCTACTTTTGTCTAATTTATACCAAATAGATTGTGTCGAGTACATCAACAAAAATAAATTCGCCAAAAGTAATACCGGCACAATGTCTAATCCTACCAACATATTAATATTGCGGATAATTATTCCACCTATCTCATTTCTAAAAAAAGAAATTAAAACAACAACAATACTTCCTGCTAAAGTCACGAAACGAAGTGAGGTAGCATAAAATTCTTTTCCATCTTTATCTTCTGATTTTTTAAAAAACAAAGGCTCTGCGGCATATCTAAATGCTTGACTTCCTAGAGTCAAGAACACCGTTAGTTTGTAACACGCTGAATAAACGCCAATCGCTTCATCTGTATTAAGCCCTTTATAAAACCCGTCTGGCAACAACTTGTTCAGCATAATCCTGTCTATCATCTCATTGGCTATGTAGAACAATCCTGCGATAAGCAAAGGGAAGGCATAACGAAGCATTTCTTTAAATTTACCTAAGCTAAACTCTACTCGATAACCAGACAGTTGTGGTAACAATAACAATAACCCAATACCATTAGCAATCAAATAAGACACAAAAACAAATACTAGTTTATCTATTCCTTCAACCAAAGGATGATTTTTCATTACAACTAGAAACAAAATATTAAGCCCAATATTCAAGAAGATGCTAACTAATTTTACCACTGAAAAACACTTTGCTTTATTCTTATGGCGTAATCTCCCAAAAAGAACAGCACTTACCGCATCAATAGAGATTAACCCTATGGCGAGGTAAAATAGTTCAGCTCTATTTTCATAACCTAAATAGCTTGATAAACTAGGCACTAATACCAAACAAAACATTGCTAGAGACAAGGTACTCCCCCATAAACTAGTTTGTATTTGGTTGAATACTTTTTGTTCATCCTCTACCGAAGCGTATTTAAAATAAGTAGTTTCCATTCCATAACGGAAAACTTCATTCAAAAAGGCTGTAATAACAAAAATGGTAGACATTACACCAAAATCATCCATTGTAAGTACGTCAGTATAAAAAGGTACAAGCAACAAATTTAATGCACGCCCCACAATACTACTTAGCCCATAAATAGCTGTATCTGATAATAGTTTTTTATAACTCACCCTTAAAGGTAGTTATCTCTATACAAATAGAGAAAGTAATTAATAGCTTTTATCTTTTAATATTACTTTAGCCGTCAATTCTATTGACTAAAATTAGTGTTTGAGGCAATTCCTTACCAAGAAGAAGGCTTAGGGATTCGTCAGTAGACGGACACGGTAGAAGTGGAAATCCTTTGTTTGTTTTTATAATTTTTGTACTTCGACAAGCTCTGTATAACAAAATTATAAAAACAAACAAAGATTGAGAACGAATAGCCCGACCGTCCCTGCGAATTAGCAGGATGAATAAAACGAAAAGAAAGCCCCAAGAAATAAAGAATGTCATTTTTACTATTCATTTTTGTTAGTTTTTTCATCCTTTTGAGTGTAATTTTTAATCTGTCGTATAATTTGATTAATTTTGAGGCACTATGGATGATTTACATAAAATACGTGCTAACTATGATTTGGGTAATCTTACTAAGGAAGACTTGCTGAAATCGCCTTTGGATTTGTTTAAAAAATGGCTAGAAGATGCTGTAAAAGTAATTAATTTTGATGCGAATGCTTTTGTGTTATCAACGGTGCGGGACAATGTGCCAGATGCTAGGGTGATGCTAATTAAAGGTGTAGAAGGAGAGTCTTTACGGTTTTTCACCAATTACAATAGTAGCAAAGGCAAGGATATAGCACTAAATCCTGTAGTAAGTATGGTGTTTTTTTGGAAGGAATTACAACGGCAAGTGAGAATAGCTGGTGTGATTCAAAAATGTAGTAAATCAGAATCGGATGAGTACTTTTATTCGAGACCTAGAGAAAGCCAATACGGTGCTATGGTATCAGCTCAAAGTACTATAATAGACGGAAGGGAAGGTTTGGATAAGACGTTTACTTCTTATGTAAAGGATAATATTGAACCAAAAAGACCCGAAAACTGGGGCGGATATGATGTAAAGCCTAGTCGTATTGAATTTTGGCAAGGAGGCACTAATCGTCTTCATGATCGTTTTTTGTATGAGTTAAAAAATGATGTTTGGTCTGTAAATAGATTATCTCCTTGATTAAGTATTTATATATAATCCTGTTGCTTAGTTCTTGTGAGTTAAGTGATTCTTCTGCTGTGGATAGAGTAGATAGAGCTTCTTATTTTAGAGGAAAAGTACTTTATATCAACAATTGTAATGGTTGTCACCAACAAAATGGTAAAGGAATAGGAAAACTTTATCCGCCTTTAGCAAAGTCAGACTTCCTTAAGCATAAGCCAAAAAAATCTATTGAGTACATTTATTACGGTACGAATGATGCGATTATTGTGAATGGAAAACCATTTAAGTTTCAGATGCCAGATAATAAACACCTGTCACATCAGGATATTGCCGATATAATGACTTATATTGGGAATAGTTGGAGCAATAAATTTCTTAATACAGAGTTGAAGACAGTACATGAGGTACTTAAAAAATAAATTTCCTTTTTTAATCGTCACTTTTTTAATCGTTTCCTTTTCAAGCTTTTCTAATGAGGGAATTTATCAGAAAAAGTATGAAGAAGCAATGCAATCAGTAGATTCTGCTGAGTATCACCAAGCTAATATTCTTTTTCTTCAATTGACGGATTCAGATATTGTTTTACCTAATAATCTGGCCTTTATGTTTGGTAAATCATTGTTCTATACACAGTATTATAATCAAAGTAAGCATTTACTATTGAGGTATGAAAAAATCACAAAAAAGGAAGGCTTATATCATACAGAAGCAATTAAATTATTGGCTCAATTAGAAGAGATCTTTCATCAAAAAGAAGTTGAGTTAACAAAACCAACCAATAGTGACTCTACGGGTGCTGTGCATTCAATAATAACAAGCCAAGAGCAGACTGCCTGTAAGGAACATGAACATTATATCTGCCCGATATGTAATGGATCAAAGGTACAAATAGAAGAAAGCTCCCTAGGAAAAGTCTATTCTTCTTGTGAGTATTGCGATGATCATGGTCGCATGAATTGTCAGGATTACGGGAAATATTTAAATGGTTCTTTATTCAAAAAAATAATTAAATGAAAGTTTTATTTTTGTTGTTATTCACTTCTTTTTTTGTGCTTGTTCAAGCTCAATCACCTAAGTTTACAATTACATCTCAGCTAGGAATTTCTTTTCAGAATAGTGACATAAAGGATGATTTAGGTCATAATCTTGGTATAGGATTAGAGTATGAATTATTACCGAGTAATACGCTATTGGGTTTGAGCCTAAAAGGACAGTTTCAGTATGCCAAAACAAGTGGGCAGAGTTTTGATAAATTTACGGGAATAAAATTCAACACACCCCTTAAGAAATATTATAATAATTTTGGATACGCCTACCTTAATTATCAAACTAAAAGTAAGGAATTAAGTCTGTTGGCTAAGTTTTCTTCAAAAAAATTATTAAGAAAAACAGGTCTTGGATTTTATGGTATTGGCGGGATAGGCTTATTAGGCTATCAAACATCTATCAATCAAAAAAATAAATTAAATAAAACTTATACTTACCAAACTGTGGGTACTGGTTTTATAAGTAAAAAGGCAGATTTGAATTTATTATATGACAATAGTTACGAAACTAGAGCAGTAGGAAGCGAAACTCCACAATGGGTGTTTGCCCCTACACTAGGTGCTGGAATCACTATTAGACTAACAGGTAATCTATTTATCGGTGTAGAGCATCGGATTAGCTTCCCCTCTACCGACTTACTAGATGGTAACCAATGGAATAAAAACAATACACTTACTGGAACAAATGACAAACTACATTATTCATCTATTTCTATTGGACTAGGTTTGGGCAAGAACTCCGAGAATAAGAAATTTGAATCATCAATCCCTATTGAGACTAGTAAAAACACTAGCGAAAGACCTTTTATTGAAATGATTAATCCTAAATACAAAGCTACAAATAGCGTAGGGGACGAAATCATTATTAAAGCTAAGATTAAAAATATAAATAGCACTGCTCAAATTGTTGTAGAAAAGAATGGAACAATGGTCTTGCCTAGTGATTTTGATTTTGATATGAATACTCATCTGTTTACTTATAAAACAGCAATTGTAGGAGAAGAGCATTTTAAAATTTATGTAAATAACAATATAGGTAGTCATAGTCGGTATTTTGTGATTACAAATCCTAATAATCCAAAAAAAGAAACACCCATTATCATTGAAGAGCCGAAGAAGGCTGTTATAACAGAAAATGATCAAAATCAAAAATCAGAACCTCTGAACCAGGAAAAATACGAACAAAAAGACAATACCAACCAACAACTTATAAAAGCAGAAACAAAAAAAAATATTCCTAATAAAGTACAAGCACCAATCATCAACATTGTACGCCCTGTGAGACATTATATAGAGTCTTGCAGTACGAATATACAAGCTGAAATACTTTATACAGAAGCCTCTAACAATGGAAATATTAGTGTAATTAGTAATAACAATCCTATTGCTTTTCAACAAGTAGGTAATGCTATTGTGATCCAAAAACCGGTTACTGGTACAGAAACAATTAGGATAATTGCATCTAACCAAACCGACCGAATAGAAGAAAAAATCACTTACCGATGTTTATACCACCCCAACACTCAGGTCAACCCTAACATACCTCGTATAGAACTGATACAGCCAATTGGAGACACGCTACTATCGACACAGCCAAATGCACAAGTAAAAGCGGTAATACATAACTTACGTCCTTTTCACAGTATCAAGGTTTACCAAAACAATCAAATAATCCCTTACAACCTTAACGGAAATATATTAAGCTTAAACATTAACAATATTCATAATGAAGACATCCGTATGGAACTACTTACTACTATGGGACTAGTGTTTTCTAAAACAATTAAAGTCATTAGAAAAACAAATATTAATAAACCTAATGTAGTTACTTTTTCAATTAACAAAAAAAAACATAGAGATAGCACAGGAGTGTGTTATGCCCATGTACAATTACAAACAAAAAATATTTTTCATAAAAATCAAATTGAAATAACTTTTGATAACCATTATTTTTACAATTTTGATTTTGATCCAAAAACTGCCACTATAACTGTAAAAAAAGCTATTACAAACAATACTGAAATGATTGTAATATTGCGGAATCAAGCAGGTAAATACAAAAAACGTATTTTTATTTTTGATTGTTTCTAGAGAAAATAATGATTTCTATCATCCTTCTAAGAGAATATAATCACTTTTATATCGGTTAGAAACAATTACCTTTGTTTTATGAAAGGTTTTTATAGTCTTGTAGTTGTTTTTGTAGCGGTATTTTTATCGTGTAAACCCGACCCAGATTCAATTATTGATAATTCTGTAATACTTGATGCTCCAGTATATTTCCTAAAACCTAATATCCCTAGTGATAACCCACTTACAAAAAGTGGTATATCACTAGGGAAAATGTTATTCTACGAGAAAGCATTATCAATTGATTCTACTCGCTCTTGTGCTTCGTGTCATATTCAAAAATTCGGATTTAGCGATACTGCGCGTTTTAGTAGTGGGGTAAAAGGACGCTTTACTACACGTAAGAGTATGGGACTTAGTAATCTCGCTTGGCAAACAAAATTCTTTTGGGATGGGCGTGCTAATTCTATCGAAAATCAAGTCTTTTTTCCTTTAGAAAATCCTAATGAGATGAATTTATCTCGGCTAGATGCTGTAAATCGTTTGCGACAAAACGAAACATATCGAACGATGTTTGAAGATGCCTTTGGAACAAGAAATATTACACCTAATTTATTAGCCAAAGCAATTGCCCAGTTTGAGCGTATAATAGTGTCTGGAGAATCCAAGTATGACTTGTACAAACAAGGAAAAACAGACTTTACAACTCAAGAAAAGAGAGGGGAGCAATTGTTTTTCACCCATCCAGATCCTGCAATAAGCCTAAGAGGTGGAAACTGTGGAGACTGCCACGCAGGAGCATTAACTAGTAATAATAAATTCGCAAATAACGGATTAGATAGCAACCCTTCAGATATTGGGCTTGAAGAGACCAGTCTTAATGAAAATGATAAAGGAAAATTTAAAATAGTATCACTACGTAATGTAGAATTACACCCTCCTTATATGCATGATGGGCGTTTTGGCACATTAGAAGAAGTATTAGACCATTATAATGGACACATACAATTCAGCGCTACACTAGACCCGCAAATCACTGCAGCTACTAATCAATTTAATGCTACTTCTTTACAACTCACAGCACAAGAAAAGGAAGACATTATTGTGTTCTTAAAAACACTTACAGACAAAAAATTGATTAAAAACAAAAAATTTCATTCACCATTTGAATAAAATAACTATCTTTACAAGATAATGAAACGATATAGCATAGCATATGTTCTTTTATTTTTTATGGTATTAAACCTTAGTTCTTATATAGCTATAAAGGTTTATCATCAAGCGTGCAATGATTATATCACTACTTATTTTTGTGTAAACAAGGATAAACCAGAGCTACATTGTAATGGTAAATGTCATATCAATAAGCTTATCAAAGCAGCCAACATACAAAAAAATCAATCAATTAACACTTTATCATCTATACTTTTTGAATATCTTCCTTGTCAAATCTTTAGCATTAATTATCAGTATGGCTATAAAGACAAGGAAGTACAGTGTTCCAGAAAACAATATTTCATACAATCACTTTTTGTTACTCGCCATACTCCTCCGCCTCAAGTATAATATAGTTTATACCGAACAATAAGAGAGGGATTACTCCCTATTATTAATACATTAAATTAAACCCACCTCAACACTACGATTAAGGAGTCATGAGGTATATTATATATATTATGAAAAATTTATTATCTATAGTAGTACTAGCTATGCTTGTCATTTCATGTAAAAAAGAAGATTCCCCAGTAATTATGGAAGATTCTCCAGTAATTATAGAAGATTCAAAAATCAATCTAATGATTGAAACAGTTGTAAACGGCAATAAAATCGTCAAAAATACCGAATATATATCCAAAAAAGACACCTTTTCTATTACTCAACTTAGGTATTACATCAGTAATGTTACGCTAATTAATAGCAATAATAACCAACGAACTGTAATTCCAAAAAGTTACCTTTTGTTTGACTTGGACAATGGTGGAATGAATAAATTCCCTTTATCGTTAGACAAAAACGTTAAATTTGACAAAATAGAAGTAAGTTTTGGAATAGATTCAGTAGCCAATCATAGCATTTCTCATACCGAAGGAGATTTAGACCCCTCAGGTAATAATGGAATGATATGGACTTGGAACACAGGGTATAAATTCATTCGATTTGAAGGAGAAACTAAAACGGGAAATTTCATTGTTCATCGAGGAAAAGACCTAAACTACACCACAATCACACTTAATGCTAGCGGAGATTTTAAACAGGGAAATAATTACACGATTCATATACAGGCAGAGTTACTTGCCTTACTGAATGGAACTCATAAAATTGACTTAGATAATGCAACAGGTCACGGAGGTAGTGGCACAAAAGGTGCTTTATTCCAAAATGCTGAAACAGATTTCTTGAAAATTCATCATCTAGGGATTCAATAAGTTTTTCATGAAACTTATTGTCAAAAATAATAGTTTGTTTTTCTTTAGCATCCTGATAGGCTTTCTATCGGGGTGTACTAAAGAGATAATAGAGCAAGAAACAGCAGTAATGTCTATTAACTATCCTAGTTACATACAGACACCCAATCAAATAAGCTTAGAAAAGCGTAAGGTCTCCTTAGGAAAACAACTGTTTTTTGATAAAAATTTATCAAAAAATAATCAAGTATCATGTTCTTCTTGCCACCTTAATCAATTTGCTTTTGGAGAAAATGTAGCGCTTAGTAAAAAAGGTGTATCTGGTAAATCCTTAAAGAGAAACTCTCCTGTCATCTTTAATATGGCTTGGCATAATAATTTCTTTTGGGATGGAGGCGCTAAGGATTTATCCTCACAAGTATTTGGTCCTTTATTATCTCCTGATGAAATGGGGGCTGACTTAAAAGAAATTGAAAATTACTTAAAACAAAACAAAAATTACAACACTGCCTTTAAAGAAATTTATAGCTCTGGAGTTAGAATTGCCAATCTAGCTGATGCTATTGCTGAATACGAATTATCTATTACTTCCTTTAACAGTAAGTATGATAAAGTAAAATCAGGAGAAGCTAGTTTTTCAGATGAAGAACAAAAAGGTTTCCAACTTTATCTCTCCAACTGTTCATCTTGTCATACAGAAGGTCTATTTAGCGATTACAAACATCATAATAACGGGCTTGATAGTATATTTGCAGATGCGTTAGACATAGAAGCCGAAGAACGTGGCAGAAATAGAATAACGAATAAGACAGAAGATTTGCAAGCTTATAAAACAGCTACGCTCAGAAACATTACACTATCCGCACCATATATGCATGATGGTAGGTTTCAAAACCTAGAAGAAGTAATTAATCATTATAGTAATGGTATTAAACCCTCTTCTAGTTTATCATCACATATCCCTAACAATAGTTTTGGATTTTCTAAAAAAGAAAAAACAAACATTATAACATTCTTAAAAACACTTGATGATACAAGCATACAATCAAAATGAAAAAATCACTATACACACTACTCTTATTAATCAATATACCTACTTTTGCATGTGACGTATGTAGTACTTACGATTTCTCTCAAGATCAAAGCAATACTTTTGTTGGTCTATTTAGACAGTACAGCTTCTTTAGCGGCTATAACAACCTATCTAGTGCTAAATCCTTTCAATTTAATCAATACCAAGCTAGACCACAACATGCTGTTGATACAAAAGATTATATAATTAATCCAAGTAACAACGATTATGAAAGCACACTTACTCACAGCTTATTTATTAACCACAATATTAAAAATAAATTCTTATTACAGCTTTCTATCCCCTACACAAAATCAGTTTCCTACTTAAATCAGGTTTTTCCACTTAACTTTGGACAAGTACAGGATACACTTGTATCAACACAAGGACTAGGAGATATTAAGTTTTCAGTTTATAAGACTTTACTGATTAACAAAAAGAAGGTAAAACATCGACTTAATTATGGGGTAGGTCTTAGCATTCCTACAGGACGATTTGACCTAAGAGAAAAGAATGACTTTGTAGACATTCGTCATTTACCAGGTACTGGAGTTTGGTCTTTTAGCCCAAGAATTCAATATTTTAATAGTATTAACTCTACTTTCGGCATTTCGGCACTAGCATTATACAATAGGTCTTCCCAGCGAAAGACCACTTCTTCTGTTGCTACAGGTACTGGGAAAATCGTCAGTAAAAGCGGTCAGTATAGGTTTGGTGATGTGGTATCATTACAAACTCTCGCTTATTACACTATTCATATATATCAATTATCACTTATACCAAAAGTGGGGATTCAATTTACGAATGAAGCCCAAGATATCTTTCAAGGAGAAATGATAAAACACACGGGAGTAAGTCTTACAGAAGGCATCTTAGGTGCAGAAGTACGTTATAAACACCTAGGATTACGTTTTAATTATTTAAAACCGCTCTCTCAAAGTATCAAAGATAAACAAAGTCTAAAAGTAGGAGCATATCAAGTGGGTTTGTATTATAATTTTGGTGAAGCACAGTGCTCGAAAAACTAAAACACAATAAAAAAGGTTTATAGAAACTAGTTTCTATAAACCTTTTTTATTGTTAAAGTAATGACCACCAATCAAATCTTAACCATCCAATTCATATAATCTTCTACTTCCCCTACTTTAAGCTTACTTAGATACTCTTCCGCTTTCCGAGAAAAACTCCTAGGTGCATCTTCATCAATTAATAAATCCTGCCCTTTAACACCAATAGTTGTGATATGTGTAATGGTAGCGGCAGTACCTGTACCAAAGGCATCGTTCAAGAGTCCTTTTTTATCTGCCTCTATTAAATCATCAAGGCTTATCTTTCTTTCTTCTACAGCTTGCCCCCAACGTTTAGCTAAGGCAATAATACTTTTACGAGTAATACCGCTCAATATAGAGGAGGTCAAAGAAGGAGTAACGATAGTATCTCCTATTTGAAACATGACATTCATCGTGCCTATCTCTTCAATATTGTTATGCGTTTTGGCATCCGTCCAGATTACTTGATCATAACCTTTAGCCAAAGCATTTTTCATAGGTAGTAATGACGCGGCATAATTTCCGCCACATTTGGCAGCACCAGTACCTCCTTCTGCTGCACGCACATACTCCGTTTCGGCAATAACCTTTACCGTGCCAGAATAATAAGTCGCCGCTGGAGATGTAAATATAATAAATAGATATGAGTCAGACGGATTTACACCTAAAGCTTGCTCTGTGGCAAACATCATAGGACGGATATATAAAGAACGCCCACTACCTACAGGAATCCATTGTTTATCTAATTTTAGTAAATCATAAACTCCTTCAAGAAATAATTCTTCCGGAATTTCAGGCATGCACAAACGCTCTGCCGATAAATTCATTCGCTTGGCATGTTCTTCTGGTCTAAAAATAAGTATTTCATCTTCAGTATTTCTAAAAGCTTTTAAACCTTCAAAAACAGTTTGTCCATAATGCAAAGAAGACACCGAAGGGTTAAACGATAAATCTTGCATAGCAGAAATACTTGGCTGACCCCACGTCCCATTCTTATACTCAACCATAAACATATGGTCAGATAATTCTTCTCCAAAAAGGAGGTTATCAAAGTCTACTTGATCTATACGAGAACTCTCTGTTTTATCAATACTCATGTCTAATTCTTCTCTCATTTCGCCACCAATTTAATAAAAGAAGTGCATTATTGTGTAATTTTATCGCTTAATTTTAAAACTTATAAATAGAAATCCTTATTATTATTCTTTATAAAAGAAAAAATGCTAGTATCGGCATTATAATTGTATCCTTCTTCGCTAAAAACAATAAGCTCGTGAAAAAAACATTAATCAGTATCCTTAGTTTCGTAATCACTGTTTCAATTGCTCAGGTAGACAAAGAACGTGTCATGCACCGGAATATTTCTAGCGGACTAGCCGATGAGATAGCACCCTCTCTTACACTTGATGGTAACACCATGGCCTTCCTAAAAAAAGACATGAGATCATCTCATTACACCATTCATATCAGCACCAAAAATTCAGAAGGAAAATGGCCTAGACCAACAGAAGTCTCATCTACTATTGCACATGCCTCTATGCAATTGACAGGCTCTTATTGTTTATCTCCTGACGGAAACACCATCGTTTTCACTACAACCAAACACCCTACCGTAGGCTCTTATGACTTATGGATAAGTACAAAATCAAACGGAAGCTGGTCTAAACCAAATAACATCGCAGCACCTATTAACACTTCGGTTAGCGAGGGGATGCCTTCATTTTCAGCAGATAGTAAAACATTATACTTCATTAGAGGCACGGTAACAAAAAGCAGAATACTTGGGGATGTTTACATGACAAAAAAAACTAGTAAAGGGAATTGGGCAAACCCAAAGAAGGTAAATCTACCAATTAAAGTAAGCCAAATTCAACCCCATGTTAACAAAACCCATTACCTAATTAATGACGGAAAAGGAATTAGATTCTATGAAATCAAAACTAAAAAATTAGGAGTCTACCTCATTACAGACCCTACTGCATTCGCTACTATTGACTATAAAAACAATAAAATCACTTACTCCAAACATGGGAAAGAAAGCTTTGATATTTTTCAAGGGATTTTATCTACTCAAACAGATGTCATGCCAAACACCACCATACAATACATCACCAAAGCACCGCAGAAAAGTATGATTACAATCTATGATGAAAACAATAAGTTTGTGCAAAAAAGAATGACAAAAAATACATCAATACAAACTACTTACATCGCTCCCAACAGCCATATAGCCATACAAAACCGTGACTTAGATTATATTTATAGTGTGATTCCAGACTTCAAAACGCCTAAAACGTACCGAGAAAAACACACTTTCGCTACTAGCTACAAATTTGTAGACAGCACTGCCAAACTCATAAGCGATGTAGAACTTGGCTTATTGAAATCCTACCTTGAGCAGGGAGAAAAAGAGATTATTATCTATTACAACAATATTATGCCAGACATTCAACTGGACTCAACTACCGTCCTCACAATAGATATGACGGTGGTGATACAAAGCGATGTAGAGAAAAACCTAGCCAAGACCAAACTAGCTTCCCTCGTCAAAGACAAAGAGTATATCTGGGTAGATACAAAATCTCTCAAAAAAGATGAGTGGATTATAGAGTTTAAGAAAAAATAAAACTTGGGCGTGCCAGCAGTGACGCCAAACAATAAAAACTACGTAATAAATCAACATTATTGCTTAGGGTGAGTATCAAGTATGGTTGAGAGGTTTAGTGTAAAACCTCCCTTTATCTACTCTATCCTAAACATTATACTTATATTATAAGACCGTTACAAGGTGAGTACTTTGTTTTTGTTCTCCCTGATTAAAATCAGCTTTTTTCTGTCTTCAATTTTCCAGTTTTCTAATTTCTGATTATCTACATTTTTTGATGAAATGGATTGGTTAGAGTCTTCTATAATCAAGCGATGTCCAAACTCATGAATGGCTAAATTTACTGCATCGTCCGATACTCAAAATTCTTCTTATACCAGTTTAACTATAATATGAGTCTAATTTAGATTGAATTGTTTTTTGC
>CAZEGV010000049.1:0-20809 GCA_964511645.1 uncultured Cytophagales bacterium | reverse complement strand
AAAATATTATTATAAACTCAAATCTAAAAGTTGCATTTATTACTTGAACTTAAGGACTTAAGTAAAATCAAACAAAGAATTCGTCGCTCTGCTTTAATAGAAACTTATCTTTTTTGGATTTTTTTAAGCTCTAAAATACTTTCTGTTATCTTTAAATTCATTAATCTTCCCATAAACAAAAATACTAATAATTAGACTTATATTATAATTTAATTGGTATAAGCTTAAATCAATATGTGATATTATTGCCAAACAAATTAATAAAAAATACAATTCTTACCTCAAAGAGATTGCGGTGATTGTCGGTATCAACAAACCCATATCATCACATACAGGCAGGCGTAGTGCGGGGTCTTTGTACTTAAATGAATTGGGCTTAGGCTATGATGTATAGTGGCTAGTATAATGGGACACGATAGCCCTGCTACGACTAGAAAGTATTATACCCGTACCTGCCCGGGTCATGATGGCGTACCCGCTAAGTGGGGTCTGTATATGTTCTTCAATATCGAATAACACAGCAAATATTTTATTGGCTAGATTTGGTTCTTCTTTTTTTAGTTTTGAAATGTCTTTTTTGAATCTATCCGAAAAATAAATCATTATAGATACAACTCTTTTAATTCATCTAAAGTTATAGAACCAGAACAATCACCTGCCATTGCCAACCTTATCTTAATATTTCTAGCAAGTACAAATTCGTCGTCTTCACTAGGTGTCCAAATCCCAATTACACTTGAGTAATACCCAAATTCTTCTGCTGATTGAAATAATGATTGGTTTAATGTCTTTACCTGCTCACTATCTAATGTTATTTCTTTTTCTAAAACGAGCTTAGTGATAATAGAATATACATCAACATACAAACTTGATTTAAAAAATGAAACAAAATTATTACCTAATGTGGATAGAACGGATAAGAACTCATTATAACTAGGGGTGGTTATTACTGTTTCTTCATTAATCCCTTTTTCTATTACTTGTCGCACTTCATCACCAGATGAATAAGCATTAATAAGCTCTATTACTTCCCCATAAGTTACCCCTAGAGATGTACCATAGCTTAGAGACGAAACCATCTCCGTCGAAATCACATTACTCGTAACAGCATTCAATTGCTTAAGTCCTACTTTTTGAATAAAAATCATTCTTAGCTTAAAACAATCTTTCAAAAATAAGTCAGCTAGTTTTTTTATAGGAAAAGCACTTGAATTACTTATTATAGAGTTAATAAGCAAAGTAGTTTGTACATCTAATTCTGATTTATCTATCCGTTGTCGCTTGTAGCTATTATAGATAAAGTCGGCAGAAAGGGGTAATTGTTTAGTCATAACAAAGGCAAGTATGTATTTTCCTAGTTAAATAACAAAGGAAAAACAAAAAAAATTCAACTCTCCTCCTCTTCCTTATTTTGTCTCTTTTTGATTTTAAAACTATAATACTTTTCAAGCATCATAAATAAAGCATACAGCATGCCGACGGCTCCTGCAAATCCAATCGGGTTATGAATGAACTCACCAATTAGGAATGAAAAAATAGAACTCAACGCTACGAGTATATTGTCTTTCATATTGTTCATAATGGGCTGTATTCAAATGGCTTAATCAATCTTGCTTTATTCTTTAGTTCGTTTAAGCGTTGTCTGTTGGTATCAAAAGGGCCACGCATAATGCTTGGTAAGAAAGCTTGCCACAATCTTGCGTTGTTTTCTTTTGCGGACACAATTTGTAGTTGCTCGTCATTTTTTGATATTTCTAACTGCATTATATTTCCATTGTCCTAGTCAAAACCTCAACTACAGATTTAGGAGCCCAATTGGTTTGTGTAATGTTGTAATCCTTTGGGCGGCTAAAAACAGATAGCGTTTCAAGGGCTATACGCATCCATCACCATACTTGCACAAGAGTGGTCTCGAACCCCGCCGTCATATAAGTACATACCTCCTACGGAAACGGGGTCGGCAAATACTGGAATGCTTGCACTAGCTGTACAAAGTTAAAAAAACTCTTCATAGCTGACTTTTTTCATCGAGCGGAGCACCCGTTTCTGTGTGACGAAATCTACACATAAGACTAAGCAATTTGCGTAAATATCCTTTTGCTGATATTTGATGAATTGAGAAAAAGTGACTAGATTCCGCAAAACCGCATCTATTTGCATTATTCCTAAGCTTGGTTTTTTTTGCGAATTGCACGCCAAACGGCACGGGTCTTTATCTTACCGTTTAGTTTTAATGGTGATACCTTAAAAATTGTATCTATCGTAAAATTAGAAAATAGATTAGTAACCGACTGCCTTACAATTGGTTTGTGAATACCAATGGCGTAAGGTACGCTAAGTAGTGCAGAAATAGATACTTCAGATATAATATTTGGTTCAAATCCTAAACCAAATACTGCAGTATCCCAAACTGACTTTATTCCCTCTCCTTTTGTACCTCCTCCGCTACCGTCTAAATGTGTCATAATACCTCTTCTATCATATCTAAACTCGGTTCAAAATCATTTACAAACTCTGCGTTTGTAAGTTCAATTATAATGTCTGAACTAACATCTGTCATATCAATTGCTGATGTAATTGATGGCAATATCCAAACATCATCACCGTTTAATTTCTGAAATAACCCCTTGAAAGTAGTTCGAGAATCGTAAAGGTTTTGATAAGTAATCCCAACAGGGAATTTTGTCCCTTGCTGTTTGTTTATGATAGCTACATTACTTTCTGTAAGTTGAGCTGTCATTTCAAATATGATGTAAATAGTTGTCTTCAAACTCATGATTTCCAAACGTTTGCGTTCCAGTAAGTTAATCCGCCTGCGTTCGCAGTCTGACCGTTTCCGACTTTACCTCCGAATTCACTTGTCATGTCAAAACCACTACCTTCAGGAAACTTCCAGACATCAGTATCGATAAACGCTTCATAATATTTGGCTGAACTAAATGCCGTGCTCGGAGTTGACGTGTTGTTATTATTGTAACCGCCAATCGTAAACTTATTTGTAGAACTACCTGGTCTTAAGTTGTTGTTACTAGTCGGTCAACATTAAAGGGATGCTTTTAGCATCTCTTTTTTTATACCTTTTCTCTAAAATAAAACTTTATTTAAATTCGAATTACACTTTTTTAATTATTCATTGTTTATTTTAGCATTCTCAATTAATCATTATCAAATGGCACGAGTATTAACAGGGATTCAAAGCTCTGGAATCCCACACTTAGGAAACATATTAGGAGCGATACAGCCTGCAATCGCATTAGCGGAGCAAAGCAACAATCAAGCTTTACTATTTATTGCAGACTATCATAGCTTAACTTCTGTGCGTGATGCAGAAGCACTCAAGCACAACACTTACGCCACCGCAGCCACTTGGTTAGCATTTGGTTTAGATACTGATAAGCATATATTTTACCGACAGTCGGATATTCCCGCTGTTTGTGAGCTCGCTTGGTTTTTGAACTGCTTCACTCCTATCCCGATGCTCGAAAACGCTCATTCTTTTAAAGACAAATCAGCCAAATTCAATAAAGATAAAATTAGTGCGGGGCTATTTACCTACCCAGTATTGATGGCTGCCGACATATTATTATATGACGCAGAAATAGTACCAGTAGGAAAAGATCAAGAGCAACACCTCGAAATCACAAGAAACATTGCCCGTAGCTTTAACCATAACTACGGAGATACTTTCGTTATACCGGAATCCAAAATTCAAGAAAAGGTAATGGTTGTACCTGGTACAGACGGACAAAAAATGAGTAAATCATACGGTAATTTTATAGATATATTCTTACCTGATAAAAAATTACGGAAAGTAATCATGGGTATCCAAACTGATAGCACACCATTAGACGATCCAAAAAACCCTGATACTTGTAATGTATTCAAGCTATACCAATTATTAGGTAGCGAAGCTCAAATTGCTGAATTACGCCAAAATTACACAGCAGGAAATTACGGGTATGGTGCAGCCAAACAAGCACTATACGAACTCATTATTGATAAGTACGCCACACAAAGAAAAGCCTATCATCGTTTTATGGTGAACACCTCTCTTATAGACGTCGAGCTAAAAAAAGGAGCAGAAAAAGCACATAAAATATCGACTGAAGTACTCGCTAGGATTAAAACTAAACTGGGATTTCAATAAAATGGCTGAATTTGAAGAAATAAAAGTCACCAAAAAATTACGTAAAGCAGTATGGACTGCTATTGATGATTTTGGAATGATTGTAGACGGAGACAAAATAATGGTTTGCCTCTCGGGTGGTAAGGACAGTTATACCATGCTTGATATTTTGATACACATCCAAAAAACAAACAAAATTAAATTTACTATTATAGCAGTTAATCTTAACCAAAAACAACCTGGATTCCCTGATCATATTTTACCCGATTATTTAGACGCATTAAATGTCGATTATCGAATTATTGACCGAGATACTTACTCAATAGTAATTGACAAAACCCCCGAAAATAAGACAATGTGCACACTCTGTTCTAGGTTAAGGAGGGGAACTTTATACACCGCCGCTGAAGATTTGGATTGTACGAAAATAGCCTTAGGACATCACCGAGAGGATATCATTGAAACTATGTTTTTGAATATGTTTTTTAGCGGTAAGCTAGAAACAATGCCACCAAAATACCGCACAGATGATGCTAAGCACGTTGTGATTAGACCACTTGCTTACTGTAAAGAAAAAGACATTATTGAATTTAGCAATTTTAAGGAATTCCCAATAATACCGTGCAATTTATGTGGTTCTCAAGAAAATATGCAAAGACAAAACATCAAAAATATGCTACTAGACTGGGAGAAAACCTATCCAGACCGTACAGAGGTCATCTTTAATTCTATTAAAAATGTATCACCTACTCATTTGCTAGACACTGATTTGAATGATTTTAAATCTATCTAAAACACAATATTATGTTACAAAAAATCTGGAATTACTTTAAAGAAAAGCCTTATCAAAGAATTTTAATACTTGCTTTATTATTACGGTTAATTCCTTTATTTTTCTCTAACGGTTTCTATGCTCACGATGACCATTACCTCATTGTAGAAGTAGCCCAAGAATGGGTAGAAGGAAGTAACGAGTCAGGTTGGATAGTAGATGAGTATGCTAAAAATGACAACGGAAGAAGCATAATATACCCTGGGATGTTTTACATCTTATTCTCAGGAATGGATGCAATAGGTTTACACTCTCCTATTCTTAAGATGTTTATAGTAAGTTTATTACACATTGTTTTGTCTTTATGGGTAGTATATTTAGGCATGAAAATTACCGAATATTATAACCAAAAGGCACTTGTTATGTCTGGGCTGATGCTGGCAGGAATGTGGTTTATGCCATTTATAAGCGTTCGTACCTTGATAGAAGTAGTTGCTATGACACCACTTTTATACGCTACGTGGTTAATTATTAAAACTGAAAAATATAGCGTTAGCAATTTATTACTCATCGGTACTATGATTTTCTTAGCCTTTACAATACGTTACCAAACCATACTTGTAAGTGCAGGATTAGGGTTTTTCTTTATCCAAAAAAAAGATTACAAAGCCATTTTTCTTACATTAATAACGTTTCTGGCTTGGGTAGGACTTGTACATGGATATGGTGATTATCTACTTACTACAAAACCATTTGGTAAACTGTTATTTTATTTTGTTTATAATGTAGAAAATGCTAATAATTACATCACTCGTCCAGTATTTGATTATGTTTTATTTGGTTTTATCTTCTTACTTCCGCCAATAGGCGTGTTACTTTTCGGACTTGTATGGACACAATGGAAAAAAACTTTACCAATTACTTTAGGAGTACTTTTCTTTTTTATCGTTCATTCAATTATCCCTAACAAGCAAGAGCGGTTTATCTTTACCCTCATACCTTATTTTATGATTTTAGCTTCTTTGGCTTATATTCAATACTTCCCTAAACCTAAAAAATGGCTAAATATAATGTGGCGTATCTCACTTGTCGTGAATATTATTATGATGGGGTATTTATCAACATATTACACTAAAGAATCTCGGGTAGAAGTAATGAAATATATCGGTACAAAAACCGATGTTAGTAAGGTTGCTGTCTTTCCTACTCAATACGAAAATCCTAATATGGTTCCTGTTTTTTATAGTGGGAAAACTCTTGAAATTAGCTATCTTAATAAAGATACCCGAAATATAAAACCTAATGAATACGATTATCTTTTAGTAGAAATCAGTCCAGAAAAATCACTCAGAGAGATAAATGGATTTCTTGAACAATTAGGGGTAAGTGCTAATGCCACATTAGAGACTAGAATAGAAGGGAGTATAGTTGATAATTTTAGATACACCCTTAATAAGGTCATCAAAAATGAAGAATACTTTGTCTATAAATTAAACCAATAAAAGGAAACAAAAACAACCTCTATACG
Source organism: uncultured Cytophagales bacterium (assembly GCA_964511645.1). Taxonomy (GTDB): domain Bacteria; phylum Bacteroidota; class Bacteroidia; order Cytophagales; family JAAEPT01; genus CAZEGV01. The sequence goes on along the minus strand of CAZEGV010000049.1, from coordinate 14,383 downwards.
TATAGGAGGAGATGAAAAGATTATTATTACTTACTGTATTTACCTTGTTTTGTTTAACTTCTTATACCCAAAACACTTATCATTTTTATATAAAAATAACAAAACAGGATTTTAAAAAAAACAATCGCACATTATCACTCCCTTACAGTCAAATAAAGGAGTTAAAACCACTTTATACACAACAAACCAATAAATTATTACAAAAAAGAGGTGTTTCTACCAAAACCCACCCTCTCAAAGAAATTTATCGAATTACTTATTTGAGTCAACTATCTACCGAAGCCATTCGATATCAGCTTAGTGTTCACCCAAACATCAAAGATTTCACTATTGTACCCGTAGCATATCCTTTGAGCACTCCTAACGACCCACTCTCTAACTTATCTCGCTCCCCCATTATATTCCATGACTTTAGTAGTGCTTTTGATATAGAGCCAGGGGATAGCAACCTAGTAATTGGCATTGTAGATACAGGTGTGTTACCCACTCACGAAGATCTTAAAAACAAGATTAAGCACAATTATGCTGACACCATTGATGGCGTTAATAACGATGACGATACATATTTTGGTCAAGAAATTACAGACAATTTCTCTGGTTGGGACATTGCTGACTTTGACAATACTCCCTACTCACCTGCTACCGCTCACGGTACAGAAGTAGCCTCTATTGTAAGTGCTGAAGCTAACAATGGAAAAGGAATGGCTGGAACTGGGGGTAATTGTATGATGTTACCAATCAAAGTAGTACAAGACGCAACACCAAACTCAATCACTCACGGCTATGACGGTATGCTATACGCAGCAGAACATGGTGCTAAGGTAATTAATTGCTCTTGGGGTTATGAAGCAGAAAGCCTACCAACTATCCTAACAAATATTATTAGGTATATAGCTGTAGATTTAGATGTAGTTATCGTGGCAGCAGGGGGTAATGCAGGAAATCAGATACAATATCAACCAGCATCTTCCGAATATGTTTTAGGAGTAACCACAATCTTAGAAGACAGTACAATGTGGGGGTTTACTACTTATAATACAGATATAGATATAATCGCATTAGGAGGGCGTGTATCTCTCGCCAATACTTCTACAGACTCTAGTTATACCAATGACTGGGGAAGCTCTCTAGCAACACCAGTAGTAAGTGGAGCTGCCGCATTACTCAGAAGCCACAATCCTAGTCTTACAGCAGAGCAGGTAATCCAACGCTTACGCATAACTGGTACACGGGTAGACTCCTTGTACAATCCCAAATATACCGAAAAAATTGGGACAATGCTAAACCCGACAAAAGCATTACTAGACAGCCTCTCTCCTGCCCTCAGGATTGTAGATATACAATATAATAACGAAATCATTGGAAACGGTGATACGGTAGAAATCTCATACCGATACCTCAATTACTTACACAACTCACCTGTGGTAGTGGCTTCTATTTCTTCCAAAGACACTTTGTCTATAGTAATGGACACTAGCCTCAGTATTGCCCCTATTAATACCTTAGACACTTCGGGCATTTATATAAGTAAAATTTTTATCCCTGCATTTACAGATACCATTTATACTAATATCCGAACAGGATTTAGTAGTATTAATTACCTTGATTATCAATACAAAAAGTTAATGTTCAAAAAAACAATTATTACCAGTACCAAAAATACTCTATCTACAAATAATCAATTGATTATCTTTCCTAATCCAGCAAAAATCAGTAATAAAATCTATATTAACGATGATAAAAATCACGAAATATCACTTTATAGCCTAGATGGTAAATTACTATATATCAACACTATACAAAGTAATTTTTCATTACCACAACACCTAAAAACAGGAACATATATATTAATCATATCTGACAACACAAATATTTTTAGACAAACATTAACACTATATTAGATGAAAATAACCGCTACTATTTTGACCATTGGAGACGAAATTCTAATCGGACAAATACTAGACACCAACTCTCAATGGATTGCACAAGAACTTGTCAAAATAGGCATTACCATCATCAAAAAGACCGCACTATCAGATGATGAAACAGCCATCTCCAAAGAAGTAGATAAAGCATTATCAGAAAGTGACTTTACTTTTGTTACTGGCGGACTAGGACCAACAAAAGATGATATCACAAAAAAAACATTGACAACATATTTTGATACATCCCTTATACTTGACAAAAACCGATTAAAAACACTTATAGACTTCTATAAAGCTAAAAATATCCCATTAAATGATGACACTCGCTCACAAGCTTTATATCCCAAATCCTGCGACATCATCCCTAACGAAGTGGGTACAGCCTGCGGAATGTGGTTTACCAAAAACAAGAAACACCTTATCTCAATGCCTGGAGTTCCCTTTGAGATGAAAACGATGATGAAAAATGACATCCTTCCTCGCATACAAACAGAAAACACCCTCCCCTCTATTTACCACAGGACAATACACACTATAGGTTTAGCAGAATCTAATATCTCCGTTATAATCGAAGATTGGGAAAATTCCCTCCCAGACTATCTCAGTCTCGCCTATCTACCTAACCTCAAAATGGTAAGACTTCGCATTACAGGTACTCACCCCGACAAAAAAAAATTAAAAGATGAAATTGACACGAAAGTAACACAACTTTATAAACTTATCCCACAATACATCTATGGTGAAGACGGTGTAACTATCCAAGAATCGGTAGGAATGCTATTAACCGATAAAAAACTAACCATAGCCACCGCAGAAAGCTGTACAGGCGGATACCTCTCTCACCTACTTACTAGCATATCAGGAAGCTCTGCCTATTACAAAGGGAGTATTATAGCATATAGCAACGGGATTAAAATAAAACTCTTAGATGTTCCTCAAGACACCTTAGATACCCAAGGAGCAGTAAGCGAAACCACAATCAGATTAATGGCAGAAAACGTACGAAAAACGTTAAATACAGACATTGGACTAGCAACATCTGGTATAGCTGGTCCAGATGGTGGTACAGAAGAAAAACCAGTAGGGACAATTTGGATTGCTTACGCAGACAAAAAACAAACAATAAGTAAATGTTTGCACCTCAATAAACTGAGAGAACAAAACATTAAAATTACAGCCATAAGTTTATTAGATTTGTTGAGGAAAGAGTTAAATCAAAATTAGGGCAATCCCTTCGGTCGGGCTATACGCTATATCTTTTTTGTGTTTTTTATATCATATTACTCAAATCGAAATACAGAATAAAAACACACAAAAAAGGATGCCGCTGCTATCCCTATTGCAATTAACATTACAGAGAAGATGGAAAACATAATACAATCACTTCAGCTTAAACAAGAACTTGACTCATTAAGACCACTATCTAGTGATGATGAGTTAAGAATCATGGATAAATTTCGACTAGATTGGAACTATCATTCTAATAACCTTGAAGGAAACTCTCTAACCTACGGAGAAACAAAAGCCTTAATATTATTTAACATTACTGCTCAAGGGAAACCTTTTAAAGACTATGTCGAAATTAAAGGGCATGATAAAGCTATAAAGTGGGTATTAAGTATTATCAATCAAGAGAGACCCATAAATAATGGCTTTATTTGCGAACTTCATCAACTAATTTTAGTTAAACCTTATGAGGTAGATACAATAACACCTGACGGAAAACCATCTAAAAAAATGATAATTGTAGGTGACTATAAAAAAACACCTAACCATGTTGAAACTAAAACGGGGGAAATGTTTTGGTTTGCTACACCAGAGGAAACCCCTGCTTTGATGACTGATTTAACTGACTGGTATAGAAATCAGATTGAAAAAAAAGATTTTAACCCAATATTAATCGCATCAGAATTTCACTATAAATTTATACGGATCCACCCTTTTGATGACGGAAATGGACGAATGGCAAGAATCTTAATGAATTTTATCTTATTAACATTTGGCTACCCCCCAGTTATTATAAAAACAGAAGATAAAGAAAGATATTACAGTGTGCTAAGGCAAGCCGATGCAGGGACAATCACACCATTTATAGAATATATCGGGGAGAATTTAATTCACTCGTTAGAACTAATGATAAAAGGTGCAAAGGGAGAATCTATTGATGACTCGAATGATTTACATAAAGAAATTGCACTATTAGAACAAAAACTAAGAGAGGGAAAAAAGCCTATTTCAATATCTAAAAGTAACGAAATTATCCTAGATACCTATAACGCATCAATAAGTCCATTAATTAAGAAATTCTGGGATGAAGGTGGTAAGTTTGAAAAACTTTACATTAAAAATCATTTTAAAATCTCAATAGATGAAAAAAACTATTCTAGTGAAATTTTAAATTTCGATACATCTGAATTAAAATCAATCTTAGAAAAAAATATTCAAACCATAAACCTAGAATACTCTTATACAGCCTTAAATGAATTAGGATATCAAAAATTCAGTCATTATTCATCTATCTATATCAAATTTGAATTAACTAGTTTTTCTATTAACGGAAGTAATGAGAAAACAAGCATAACAAAAATGTATAGCGAAGTATTAACTGAAAAAGAAATCAATGACATAGTGAAAAATGAAACTGACTTACACCAAGTAAATATTAACGAGCATATTGATAGAGAAAACAAAAGAAGTAGGTTAAACCAATGAACTATAACAACAAAATATTCAAATCCATAAGTAATACTCCAAATGGCGAAACCTCCAAAGATACTATTTTTCATTACAAACAAGAGGGAGACATTTTAACTTGCGATTACTCAGGAGGAGAAATCAAGAAAGGGCATTTAATTGGTTTAGTAAGCCAGGATGGGATTATTGATATGAAATATCACCAAATCAACAGTGAAAATATACTAATGACTGGTATTTGTACATCAATTCCTACAATCCTTCCTAATGGAAAAATTAGGTTAACAGAAAGTTGGCAATGGACTTCTGGAGATTTTTCAAAAGGAGAATCTATTCTCGAAGAGATCTAAAAAAAGCCTTAACTACTCTCGTAATTAAGGCTTTGTACGCATGAGAGGAGTCGAACCTCCACGAGCATAGCTCACTACCCCCTCAAGGTAGCACGTCTACCAATTCCGCCACATGCGTATTGCGATGCAAAGGTATAAAAATCAATAGTATTAATTACTGGAAGAGCAATTTTAATTTTTGATTAGAAAACTTTAATGCTGGAAGAGGTAAATGATACAAGTCAAGTAACCAAAATAACATTTTTAACCCTTGTTTATTTGTTTTAATTCTTCTGAAATTAATATCTGGTGCAAGATAATATTCCCTACTACTCACTAGATTCAAGATCTTAAGATTGTCTTTAGGTTTAGCATAAATCAAATTATTTGCCCCATACCCCATTGCTACATTAAGCCATACAGGAAACTTTGCCTCCTTACTCATAAACGCACTTGGATTGACCGATAGCCAATAAGTTTGAGCATTATAATCTTTCAATAATCTTTGTGTTAAGTTTTCTCCCAACACACTTGGTCTTTGGCTAGCCAGTCCAGACGCTCTATAACTATACTTTAAAGTAATTCGCTCTTCTCCCCAAAAATAAAGCTGAGAAGTTGCCAATCCAGCACCAAAAACATTAGCACCTATGTCTCCCCAAGAAAAACCCCAAGCAGTAGAGTAAGCATCCAAAAACTCAATAGGAGTTTGAAAAACTAAACCTGACAAACCACCATAAAGTGCTGATTTTCTATCGGATAAGCCCGACCACTTCATCAATTTTATACCTAATAAACTTTGTGTATATGCCGTGTACGAATGCCCTATTTTATCTATTTGTAGCCATTCGTTGTTATCATTAAAAAAATGAAAACCTGTACGAGGTTCTTTTTTATACCAAAGCTCATTGAGTCCAACCAAAGCCACTCCATAAGCCGAACTTGTACCGTATAGTACGGTTTTAAGCCGTGCTTTGTTAACCACAGTACTATCTTGAGCAGTAGCCATACCTGTTTGAATCAAAAACAGAAGAAGAAACACCATAATTTTCATAGAATCAAAAGTACAACTATTTGAATAACTAGGAACAATGAAGAACGATAAAATTGTATTTTTAGATAAAAAAACGATATTTGTATAAACAAGCTTATTATTATCCCTTTTTTAGTTTGTCTTTTATTATTTTTAGTGTAAATTAAAATAATACTTATTAATATATGAAAACAACAAATATAAATACCACACTACTTGATAATTATTTCGGGTTAATACGAAACTTAAGTCCAGAAATAAAACTGGGGTTAATTGAGAAGATTAAAAAAACTTTGGGAAATGACAAAACTTCTTTAAGCGAAGCTTTTGGTGCTTGGAAGTCAAAAAAATCAGCGGATGACATCATACTAGAATTAAGAGAAAACAGAAAATTTAATAGAACTATAGAGTCTCTGTAATGAAGTATTTATTAGATACAAATATTTGTATTTATTATATGAAAGGACTTTTTAATCTTGATAAGAAAATTAAAAAGATAGGTAATGAGCATTGTTATATTTCAGAAATAACTCTTGCTGAGCTTAAATTCGGAGTAGAAAACAGCAATCAAAAAAATAAAAACAAAGCCGCATTAGATAGTTTTATTAATGGAATTAAGATTATACCCGTCTATAACTCTCTCGATTTTTACGCTACAGAAAAAGCAAGATTAAGAAAAAAAGGTAAAGCTATTGATGATTTTGATTTGTTAATTGGTTCAAGTGCTGTATCAAACAATATGATACTTGTAACCAACAACACGAAACACTTTAAACGTATTGAAAGTATTAAAATTCAAGACTGGACACAATGAGAAATGATTTCATTGTTTTTATAAAACCGATAGTCTTATTATTCGTCATAATAACCACTAGTTGTAAAGAAAGGGGATTACAAGAAGATGGTACGTTAAAAAAAACTATAAGCTTCATCATTCAAAATAAAATAAATGAAACAATAGATTTCCCGTTTTTATACGACTCTTTAGTGTATAAAATTCCAGACAATAGTATTTTAAAAGTAGAAAAAATATTAATTAATAAAGGTTTCAAAAAAATACGAAGTGGAAGAGGTAATCACATTAGAGGACCTAGAATTGTTATTAAAACCTTTAAAAAGGAGGATTGTTACTGCGAAGTGTCTAAAATATATTACTCCTCTCAAAACAGTGGTTATGAAATAACTGAACGAATTAAGTGTTTACTTGAAAATAGCAGTGACATAGCGAACAAAATCAAGTGACTCAAGATTTATTTTCAGAAAAATTAATATATGTAGACGTAGTACTTCCACTACCTCTCAACGATCTCTTTACGTTTCATGTACCAGAAGACTTACAAGAAGATTTGCAAGAAGGTGCACGAGCCATCGTACAATTTGGAGATAAAAAAATATACACGGCTATCATCGTGAGTATACATCACGATAAACCTACCCAATACGACACCAAACCTTTATTAGATGTATTAGACAGCTCTCCTCTTATACAGACCCAACAGTTCAAGCTCTTTGAGTGGATCGCTTCTTATTATATGTCTTCTATTGGGAATGTAATAAAAAATGCTATCCCATCAGGATTAAAAATAAGCTCTGAATCTAATATCCAGCTCAACCCTGATGCGGATTTAAGCCAATTTGTTTTCACACTTCTAGAGCAACTCATCATAGATCAATTACACGAGAAGAAGAGTTTAAACTATGATGAAATAAGTAAAATTACAAATGCTTCCTTGGCTCACAAAACCATTAAAAAGCTTAGTAAACTAGGAGTAATTCTTACGTTTGAAAAAGCAAAAGAACGCTATTCACCGAAGGTCGAAAAATACATCCGCATTAGCGAAAGTATTTTAGAAACCAATGAGCTAGAAAACACAATCAATACCCTAGAGAAGAAACCAAAACAATTAGAGATATTATTAGGCTATTTACGCAAAGTGCCCATCTTTAATAACCCTGCGCTCAACAAAATTGGCTTAATCAAAAAAGAATTAAAAGGAGAACCATTCTCAGCTAGCTCACTTAAAACATTGATTAAAAACCAAATACTGGTAGAAGATGAACGTATAATCTCAAGGTTTGACAAAGAATACAAAACCGAGGCAATACATACACTTAGCAAGGCACAGGAAGAAAGTTTACACAATATTTATAACCAATTTGAAGCCAAAGACACAGTATTGCTACATGGGGTAACAGGGAGCGGGAAAACTGAAATCTACATCCAAATGATTCAGGACGCTATAGATAACGGTACTCAAGCCCTATATTTACTACCCGAAATAGCACTTACCACACAAATTGTAGTAAGGCTAAGAGCAGTATTTGGTAGCAAACTAGGCGTTTATCACTCTCGATTTTCAGATAATGAGAGAGTAGACACTTGGAAAGACCTAATCAACGATAAAACTCAAATAATTGTAGGCGTACGCTCATCTATCTTTTTACCTTTCAATAATCTTGGACTCATCATTGTAGACGAAGAGCATGATGCTTCGTACAAACAACATGACCCCTCTCCTAGATATAATGCTAGAGATACCGCAATTATATTGGCTAATATACACCAAGCAAAAGTCTTACTTGGATCAGCTACTCCATCGGTAGAGACCTATTACAAAGCACTTACAGCAAAATTTGGACTTGTCACTCTTTCTCAAAGATACGGAAAAGCACAACTCCCTGATATTATCCCTACCCAAAATAAACAAGACAAAAAAGCGGGACATAACTTTGCCTCTCAACTGACTGAATCCATACAGGACAGACTCAATAAACAAGAGCAAAGTATAATATTCCAAAACAGAAGAGGCTACTCACCCTATATACAATGTGAAGCTTGCGAAACAATACCTCAGTGTAAAAATTGCAATGTGAACCTCACTTATCATATGTATATCAATGAGTTACGTTGTCATTACTGCGGTCATTCTGAACCCCCTACTCAAAATTGTAACTCTTGTGGATCTACCAAAATGCACACAAGAGGTCATGGTACAGAAAAAATTGAAGACAACCTGAAGCTTGTATTTCCAGATGCCGTAGTACAACGAATGGACTTAGATACTACTCGTAAAAAAAATAGCCTTGAGACAATAATTGAGCGATTTGATCAAAAACAAATTGACATTCTTGTAGGTACTCAGATGATTAGCAAAGGACTAGATTTTGACAATGTAACCCTTGTAGGTGTGTTTGACGCAGACAGAACACTTAATTTTCCCGATTACAAAAGTAAAGAACGCACCTTTCAACTCATTACCCAAGTGAGTGGAAGAGCAGGTCGGAAAGCTAAAAAAGGAGAAGTAATTATCCAAACAGCCAACCCCAATCACCAAATATTCGAGCACATAAAAAATCATAATTACAATGCTTTTTACAAAGAAGAAATTAAAGACAGAGAAGCTTTTTTCTACCCACCATTTGCGAGATTAATCAAAATTACGGTAAAACACCTAGAACAAAAAACAAGTATTGAAGCCTCTAATCAACTCGCAAAGCTACTGAAAGTTCACATCCAAAAAAAACATGTACTAGGACCTCAAGAGCCGATTATCAATAAAGTGAGAAATTTATACATCAATGAAATTATTGTAAAAGTAGATAGTAAAAGCAAAAACTTACTCAAAATAAAAAGCTTTATATATGAACGGATACGCCATTTGGGTAAAGATAAAAAATTTAGACAAGCACATATTGTTATAGACATCGACCCAGTGTAATTTGGGGCTTCCCTTACTCGTGAAAAACTCGTAAGGTCGGGCTTTACGTTCCCAATCTTCCCGATAAAAAATCGGGAAGGATTTCCACTGCAATCCCTAAGCCAATGTATCTATTAATTAGAAGGATTTATTTTAGTTAAAATGACATTAAATTCTATTCTATCAAAATATATCCTATTTTTGATAAATAATGAAAAACAAAAAAGTACTTATCATTAGTTATTATTGGCCACCAGCAGGTGGCCCTGGAGTGCAGAGGTGGCTCAAGCTTTCTAAATATCTTCCGCAATACGGTTGGGACCCTATTATTTATACTCCTGAAAATCCAGACTTCCAAGTTTTAGATGAAACCCTGTCTAAAGATATTCACCCTGATACGCAAGTTATAAAACACCCTATTTGGGAACCTTATGCTTTCTTTAGGAAGCTAACAGGTAAAAACAAACAAGAAAAAGTAAACAGCGGACTGTTATTTGATGAAAAAAATATTTCTTTATTCACAAAACTAGCACTTTGGGTACGTGGAAACATACTCATCCCCGATCCTCGTAAGTTTTGGGTGAAGCCATCCATAAAGTATCTTATAAAAAGAATACCTAATATAAACCCTGATATAATCATCACTACAGGACCACCACATAGCATGCACCTAATTGGGCTCAAGCTTCATAAAGAGACGGGTATCCCTTGGCTAGCTGATTTTAGAGACCCTTGGTCTAATTTGGATGTATTGGACATATTTTCCCCATCTAAGTATGCTAAAAATAAACAACGGAGGTTAGAAAAAAAAGTATTAGAAACTGCCACCGCTACTATTGCTGTAAGTAGTAATTGGGAAAAAGAATTAAGATCGCTCGGTGCTAAAAACACTTTCACGATTACTAATGGATTTGACGAATCAGACTTTAAGACTTATCAAGCAACTAAAGCAACTAAGTTTTCAATTGTTTATGGAGGAATTATTACCTCCTTCAGAAATCCTGTATTACTATGGGTAGCGTTAGAAGAGTTGTGTTCTGAAATTCATAGTTTCAGGGAAGACTTAGCTATTACACTTGCTGGAACGATTGACAACTTAGTAAAAAAAGACATTTCTCATTTTACCTATCTAAGTGAGAAAACAAAATATATTAACTATTTTCCTCATCAAGAGTTATTAAATATGTATAGCCAGTCAGCTATATTATTACTTTTGCTCAATAACACACCTAATGCTCAAGGACATATCCCAGGGAAGTTATTTGAATATTTGGCTTGTCAAAAACCTATATTGGCTGTAGGTGTTACTGATGGTGATGTTGCTAATATTTTGAAGGAGACTAAGACTGGGTGTATTGCAGAGTTTAAAGATAAGCAACAAATTAAAGACAACATACAGCTACTTTATGAGCAGTTTAAGAATGATACTTACCAAACTACTGCTAATATAGAAAAGTATAGCCGTAAAGCTTTAGCAGAATCTTTAAGTGATAAAATGTACGGTATTATGAACAAGCGATAGCTTGTGGCTTAGGGAGTGAAGTGGAAATCCTTCCCGATTTTTTATCGGGAAGATTGGGAACGTAAAGCCCGACCGATAAGGCGAAATAGCCTTATGAGTATAACGAGAGGAAAGCCCCTAATTTTATTTGTCTAACCAAGCAATTGGGAAAAGTTTATTTCCCTCAACTATAGGTCGTAAGTTATCTTTTGTTCTTTTAGTAGTATAACACACTAATTAATAGAAGGATACAAAATTAAGCTTAATAAATGAAACCACCTAAGTGCGAAGAATGAAATGTTCTTTTACTTGCTGTTTTCTGAAAAACAAAAAACCAATATCAAATAAATCGAGACTAACGTGTAGTTCTGAGTATTCTATAATCTTCGACCAATAAGAACTCTGATGAGGTTTCGTGATAATTACAGCTGTTTGGTTGTTGCTTTTGGATTTTATCAAAGGGTAATAATCTTCTAATTGATTACTTTCTATATAAAAAATATCTATTGGTAATGGTAGTCTCTTAAACTCCTGTGTAGAATTTATTATGTATAATTTAATATTACTTTTTGCTAATGTTATTGTTTTATGTATTTCAGTAGTTGCATTCCCTACCAATACAACTGTACTGGGTTGCGTCTGATTAATGAATCTAAATAATTGTTTTAAGCTCTTATAAGTTAAGTTTTTATTGGCGTATTTTCGTAATTCATCAAAGGCGTAGTATTGCTGTGTATCTTTAAAGATATTCATCTGTAAGTCGTATACAAATGGGGAATGAACACGGTGTTCATTTTTAGAATTCCACAAAAAAGAAAGGTATTTGAACATTAAAGTTTATTGTTTGACACAAAAGTAAGCATTTAGGTAGAATCCACTCTACATAAGGGGTTTTAATACTTAAAAATAAAGTATTATATTTGGTTAAAATATTATTATATAAATGATTATGAAAAACATACTCTTATCACTTTCTTTATTTTTTACATTTATTAGTTTTGGGCAATTCACAAATGAAACAACACTAATTGAGACCGTGTTGAATACACTAAACACAGGGGATAAACAACCTTTACTAAAATACCTTATTTCTAAAGAAAATTTTCAGAAAGTGTTTTTAGATTGTAATGAAGAAAATTTTGGTCTAGCGAGTAAATATTACATTCAACATAACAAAGAGTTGCTGCAAAACATTAAAGCCTTAACAGATACAAATCGGTCATTTCAATTGAATAAGATATTTCTTAGAAGAATTATGTAGTGATTTCAGGTTTTATGAAGGTACGGTAAAATTTAACGCAATTAATAATGAACAGCGATTAAATTATGATAAGCAACTAATCAAAGGGGAAATCGACTTCATTTACCTAGTAGAATATAATCAATACTATATTCTTTCTATTGAAACAAAAGATTATAAAAAACCAAGTGATGAAGATTTGTATTACAACATCCCAACTGAAGCTCATATAAACAAAATAAGTAAGAGTAAAGATTTAGCCTTTGAATCCAAACACCTCTCTTGGGTTACTGTTGATTTTGATGACTACAAAGATAAAATAATAACTAGTTCTTATACTGTTGATACAACAGACATTACAATTCCTGCTCCCGCCCCAGCTGTATGGAAACAATATAAAATTAACGAATATTATAAATCGTTTTACTTGCCAGTAGATACTGGTAATATTTACCTCTATGATCATGAGAGTGAGGGAGGATCAAATCACTATCGCTATATAGGGAAGTTAGACGTCCTTAACATGTATATAGTTGAGAATGATAATGCATATGGTCGTTATAGATTTTATAATGCCGCAACTGGGGCAGTTTCTTATTTAGGAGAGGGGATTCCTTATATTTCTCCAAATGTAAAAAGTCTTGTTTTTTGTAGTTCTTATCAAGATACAGAGGGCTTAGTTGATTATACAGTGTCCTTAATTGGGTTATACAACATAGATGATGATAAAAAAATCACCCATTTATATGGGGTTGAAATCCCAATGTGGATTCCTATATCAGACCCAATGTGGCTTTCTGATGATGAGTTCATAGTAAAGGTAGTAGCTGTGGAAGATTATGATAAGAATAATTATAAAAGCTTTTACTATATAAAGTTGACTATTAAAAAGTGAAGGTAAAACTAGAAAAAAAGACAATTATCGATTTTCATCAATTAAGGTATTATATTTGATTAATAATATTTCGACAACCACAGCGTTTGAACAATACAATGCGACATATCTTATTCTTTACCCTACTATTTTTGAGTTTAAACTCAATTGCCCAATCAGATTCTACTAGTCTAGCGGATTCCAACCGTTATGTAATTTTCTCTACTCCTACAGAGTCTAAGTTAGATTTAAACAAAAAAGAAGCCCCAAAAGAGTTTAAGAAGAAAAAAATGAAGAGGAAAGTATTTTATGGTTACAAAACCAGAAAATCTTATTCATTTCATAATAAAGGGCAACATACTACTACAGAAATCTTTTTCTATCTCAAAAAATGGGAAGATCCAAATACTTATATAAAAGACATCTATTGGTTTGACCCTATCAAGCAAAAAATAATAAAAAGCCACAAATACGATCCTGTCACCTCTAAGTTACTTCACGGACCATATGTAAGAATGGTAGATGATATAGTAGTAGAAGAAGGGATATACTACTTAGGAGTAAAGCACGGCAGATGGTCTACCTGGAAAAAAACGAAGCATTATACCATTCATGATACTATAGAGATTGAAGAAAATCAATTATTAACAAAAAAGAAATACAATAGAGGCTGGCCAAAAGAAGCCGAAATCACCTACCATGATTCTCAACAAAAAAGATACAAAGAAATATTACCTTATAACGCAGAAGAAAAACTTGATGGGGAGTATTTTAAATACTTCAAAAGTGGTAGACTAGCTGAATACGGTGTGTATCGCTACGGTTACAAAACAGGTAGATGGGTTACTTACCACGACAATAAAGGCAAGCGTCATTTCAAAAAAGAAATACTTATTTACCCTCGTAAGCCATTTTACCCAAAAGATGAAGAACCTTTTATCTACAAACAGTGGAACGAAAAAGGAAAAGTCAGCCTTGACAACCAAAAGGTTTATGAGAAGATAAGGGACAAGAAAAGATAACAAAAATAGAAAGAGACTTAAGTTCAAGTAATAAATGCAACTTTTAGATTTGAGTTTATAATAATATTTT
>CAZEGV010000048.1:0-21223 GCA_964511645.1 uncultured Cytophagales bacterium | reverse complement strand
GAGTGTAAAAACAAACAGGATAAATGACTTATCTTATAGTTAAAATGGTATAAAATATTTTATGACTCTGGATTTATTTTCTTGGAACATTTTCATGTGACTTTCTAGGTTATTTTTTAGCTGTTCTTGATTTCTGGGGGAAGGGTTTTCTGATAATTCATATTTTAAGTCACAGTTTAAATATTCATTAGGATTCTTCTCGGTGAATAAAATGGTAAATAAAAAAATTGAAATTTTATCGCTATTATCTTCCACCCATTTTTTTACTACTTTACTATGATAAATACGTCTATTGTCTAATAGAAGATATGTTTTACGTTTCTTCCCTTTTACAAATTATTTTAAGAATTCAATTAATTGTTCAGTATTCATATAGTGCTAGTGCGACTTTTATACCAGTTTAACTATAATATGAGTCTAATTTAGATTGAATTGTTTTTTGCAATATCGAGGAAAAATGATTTAGCATAACTGGTTACGGTAAATTATTTTAACGAAGAGAGTGTAAAAACAAACAGGATAAATGACTTGTCTTATAGTTAAAATGGTATTAGTCGCCTTTTAAAACTATGGACTGAAAGTCCATAGTAGTTTGTTTTTGTACAATTATATACGTTTCAAGTATTTAATAGTAACTATTTACCCTAAACATTATTTTACAAGGGTTTTTGTTTAGTAATCTCATTAAAGGTTAACTCTATGATTTATAGATGGGTATGGTAGTTGTTATTTGATAATCATTGGCTAGGATTTGTGATAATTTAATAAAGTGTTGTAGTTTTATTGTTATTATTGAACCACTACATCTAAATTGTCTTTACAATTATTCAATAGGTCACTTATGCTTTTGACAAGTAAAGGGTGCTGAAATTGAGGAATTATTTCGTTCAGAGGTACTAATGTAAATCGTCTCTGGTGCAACCTAGGGTGAGGGATAACAAGGTTGTGACAATTAACAATGTCATGATTATAAAAAAGTATATCGATGTCAATATTGCGTTCTCCCCAATGTGTTTTTCTTTCTCTCCCTAATTCTTTTTCTGTTGATAAAGCAAGGCTAAGCAACTCAAATGGGTTTAGTTTAGTTCGGAATTCAATTACTTGATTAATGAAGTCTGCTTGGTCAGTTTTTCCCCAAGCTTTGGTTTTGTATAAAGATGATTGTTTACCAATACTACCGTATTTTGATATTTTTTGAATAACGAGCAGAAAAAGTTGGCTTACATCACCAATGTTTCCCCCGAGTAGTAGATAAGCTGTATTCATGAGTGCTAAGAAACAAAAAATAATGCGTAAATTACAAGCCTAATATAAAATGATATGGGACAATTCTTTAAAAATGTTTTTGCATCTACCTTAGGAACTATCATAGCGATGGGAATAATGTGGGTTATCTCTCTTTTTGTGATTATTTGGGTCATCAAATCTGTAGCTGGAGAGGTGAAAGATTTTAACCCTACCAAAAAGCAGGTGTCTATTACAGATGATGCTATTTTGAAAATAAGCTTGAGTCATGCCGTAGTAGAGAAGAGTGACGAAAATCCTTTACAAGGGATTGAACTACCTGTAGAGTTGTTTATCCAGAAAAGTGGAGTGGTGAATATCGTGTCAGCAATTAGAAATGCGACTAATAATGAAAATGTAAAAGCAATTTTGTTGGATTTGGGTATAGTGAATGCTGGGCTTCCTCAATTGGCAGAAATCAGGTCGGCACTGGAGTTGTTCAAAAAGACATCTCAAAAACCTGTGTATGCTTATGGAGAGTATATGAGTGAAAAATCATATTATTTGGCATCAGTTGCTGATAAAGTATATATCACTCCAGAAGGAATTGTAGAATTTAATGGTTTCAGTACGGAACTAATATTTTTTAAAGGCTTGTTTGAAAAATTAGGGGTAGAGCCTAAGATCTTTAAAGTAGGGAAATTTAAGAGTGCGGTAGAACCATTTTTCAGAAAGGACATGAGCGAAGCAAATAGATTGCAAGTTTCACGGTTTTTGGAATCAATGTATGGAGAAGTCCTTTCAAAGATAAGTAAGAACAGAGGAGTTTCCGTAGTAGAATTAAGAAATATAGCTAATGAATTGTTGGTTCAGAATCCGATGGATGCGGTAAAGCACAAGTTAATAGATGGAGCTAAGTATTATGATGAAGTAATTGAATTGTTAAAAACCAATATAGGTGTTGATGTCAATCAAGAAATGCAACTGTTGAGCACAAGTGATTTGTCTAACACGTCATTTGATTTGGCTACTGGTGGAGATAAGGTAGCTGTAGTGATTGCTGAAGGTGAGATTGTAAGTGGTACAAGCAGTGATGGGAAGTTGGGTTCTACTTCGTTTATTAAAAACCTAAATGAAGCGGTCAAAGATGAAGATATAAAAGCCATTGTAATTAGAATTAATTCACCTGGTGGTAGTGCTTTGGCTTCTGATGTGATGTGGCATGCGATTAGAGTAGCAAGAGAAAAGAAACCTGTGATTGCTTCAATGTCTTCGTTGGCGGCGTCTGGCGGTTATTATATGGCGGCAGCTTGTGACGAGATTATAGCTCACCCACATACAATTACAGGTTCTATTGGGGTTTTTGGGATTTTGGTAGAATTGGATGAATTATTAGAAAACAAAATAGGAATTACGACAGATAGAGTCAAAACAGGACGTTTTGCAGATATTGGAATGCCTACACGTAAGTTTACAGAGGAAGAAAGCAATATTATCCAGCAGAATGTAAACAGAACCTATCAAACTTTTATCACGAAAGTAGCGGAAGGAAGGGGCATGACCGTAAATGCTGTAGATGCAGTAGCTTCGGGTAGAGTATGGACTGGTAAAGATGCTCAAACAAAAGGGTTGGTAGATGAGCTAGGAGGACTGAATCTTGCTTTGAGTAAAGCGGCCGAAAAGGCAAGTCTTGGAGACGGGTATGAAGTAGAGTATTTCCCTAAAAATCAAATGCTCTTTAATTTCTCTACCTCACCGTTAAGTATAAGGTTATCGGAAGTGACAGGAATAGCTATTCCAGAGTTAAATAAAATATTACAAGCTTACCATAGGTTACAGAATAGTAATGGTGTGCAAGCCAGAATGGCTTTTGATGTAGAAGTAAAATGATGTTTTGTTTTTGAGAATCACATAAAAACAGAATACTAGATAGCCTGTTTTTGTTAAATGTTTTACTGAATAAAGAATTAATATAATGATGAAATATATACTATATACAATGATTTTGTTGACTTTTTTAGCGAAAGTGTCGGCACAACAGCCCAAAAAAAGAGATTTTTTAGCGGAAGCGAAAAAAATAATTACGAGTCATACGGAACTAATAAATGCCTTAGGGGATAATGATGTGAGCTCATCGGAATTACTGAGTAAACAAAAAAAAATGTCGAAATTGGTAACAAGCCCTTACATACGAGTGCCGCATGATTTCACAAAAGAGGGTAGAGATAGTATCTTGTCATTAAGTAGATATTTAAAAATAATTGATGAAACATATCCATTTTTTAAGGCTCAGGTATTGTTGGATAAGATGAAATTTGAAGATATACATATTGACAGTGCAAGAAATACTTATCGAGTGATTGCAAGGGTAAAGAAGAGGTTTACTTATCCAGTGATTAAAGTTGATTCGGTGGAAAGTAGTACAGTAGATACCCTAAACTTATCAGAAGAGAATAGTTATGAGTTGCATTACGATACTACGTATGAAAACAAAGTGACTTTATTAAGCTATTATTTCACAACCAAAATCATGTATGGAGAGTTTGAGCCACTTAAGCTAGAGGCTATACAGGTAAAAATGAGAAAGCCTGTTTATAAGTATAAGCTTTCTGCTTTGTCAACATGGTGGGTGAGCTTATCACCAAAGTGGAAGAAGAATGTAAGAAACGCCATTGACCTCCCTGATGTGCCAACGGATTATTACCTTAAAAGAGTAAAAGGGATTAAGAAAATTAATTTAAAAGGGATTAAAAAGGAAGAGTTACACGTCTTGTCTCAGTTTTCTGGGATTGAGCAGTTGGAGTTGAACGATTTAGGATTGGATACATTGTTTGATTTTAGTAAATTCAAAAGACTTAAAATATTATCTCTTGCTAATAATGAACTGACATCTATTGAGGCCTTGAGGAATTGTATAGGCTTGCAGTCTCTTAATATTTCGGGTAATGTGATTCATGATATTAGTCCTTTGGCTAGGTGTAAGAATATGGTTGGCTTGTCGTTTAATAATAATTTAGTAGAGGAGATAGGTGTTGTGAAAAATTTTCAGCATTTGAGAACTTTGAAATTTTCAAATAATAAGGTGGAAGATATTTCAGTTTTGAAATATTGTTTAGGAATTAAAGTTTTGGATTTTTCTAAGAATAAAGGAATAGAAAGCTTATCTCCGATTAGACAGCTTGTGATGATGGAAAATTTGAATTGTTTTAATACAAAAATAGCCGATTTAGAACCTATCAAAGGAATGGTGAATATGCATACGCTGAATGTTGGGTTTACTAAAATAAAATCATTAGATGCACTTAAGAATTTTCAATATCTTTTTACTTTAAATATTACGGGAGATGCTATTAGTGATTATTCTGTATTGCATCGGTTTAGCAAGTTGTCTCGTTTTTATTGTGCTCAAGCTAATATTTCGGATATTTCTCCTTTTATGAAATTAAAAGATTTGAAGGTGTTTACTGCAAATAATACAAACTTTACAAAAGCCGATATTCAACGCCTCAAAAAGAAGTTTCCTAGATGTGGAATTACTTATTATTGATGGCTTTTGGTTTGAATAAAAAAAACAAATCTTTAGCTTTTTTTGCGTTAGGGATCCGTCAGTAGACGGATGTTATTCGTGGGAATCTTTTTTTTTGAAACTTAGATAAGTTTAGTATTAAATATTAATGGACTTGTTTTAAAAATGATACTTCCTTACTTTGTGGCTATAGCTAATAAATGTATGAAAAAAGTATTAATATTTTTATTTCCTTTTTGCTTGTCGTTACAGATACAGGCTCAAGATAGTGAGAAAGATTGGGTAGATAGTGTTTATAATAGTTTAAGCCTTGACCAGCAGATTGGACAGTTGTTTATGGTAGCAGCTTACTCTAACCGTGGGGAAGAGCATTTTAAAAAGTTAGATGTTTTAATCCAAGATCAAGGAATTGGTGGTTTGATATTTTTTCAGGGTGGACCAATGCGAGAAGCAGTATTGACCAACCGCTACCAATCTAAAGCCAAAGTGCCATTGTTTATGGCGATAGATGGGGAATGGGGATTGGGGATGAGATTAGATAGCACGATGAGTTTTCCTTACCAGATGACTTTGGGTGCCATTCAAAACAAAAAATTGATTTATGAAATGGGAGTTGAAGTGGCCAATCACTGTAAACGGATTGGCTTGCATATTAATTTTGCTCCTGTGATAGATGTAAATGTAAACCCAAACAACCCAGTGATTAGCTTCAGGTCTTTTGGGGAAAATAAAGAAGAAGTTGCAGAGAGAGCTTTACAGTACATGAAAGGCTTACAAGAAAATGGAATATTGGCAAATGCTAAACATTTCCCTGGTCATGGAGACACAGATGCAGATAGTCACATGGCATTGCCAGTGATTAATCACAGTGTAGAGAGAATTAAAGAAGTAGAGTTATATCCTTTTAGGAAATTATTTGAGCAAGGATTAATGAGTTTAATGGTGGCCCATATTCATATTCCTGCATTAGATAACCGACATAATATTGCTACTACACTTTCATACAATGTAGTGACTAAATTGCTAAAAGAAGAAATGGGGTTTAAGGGCTTGGTTTTTACAGATGCCTTAAATATGAAGGGAGTAAGTAAATATTATAAACCAGGTGAGGTAGACTTGTTAGCTTTTTTAGCAGGAAATGATGTGTTACTTTTCCCTGAAGATGTACCAAGGGCTATTGCTAAAATCAAAAATGCAATAGAGTTAAAAAAAGTTACTAAAAAAGATTTAGAAAATAGAGTAAAAAAAATATTAGGAGCAAAACATTGGGCAGGGCTTCATGAGTATAAACCTGTAATTTTGAACGGACTTTCGGAGGATTTACATTCGGAAGAAGCAATTGCATTGAACTATCAATTGTTTCAGGAGGCAATTACAATCCCTAAAGATGAGAAAAATTTAATTCCATTAGACAGAATAAAAAACATTGCCTCTGTGGAGATAGGTGTAATGTCGAAAACTGTTTTTCAAGAACACTTAGCATTACATGTAAAAGTAGATAATTATAATTATGCTAAAAATAAAGCAATATCGAGTACGGTAATTAATCAATTAGCCAAGTATGAAACAGTTATAATAGGTGTGCATAACACCAGAGGTTACGGAAGTTTTGGGATTACTAACTACACAAAAGATTTTGTAAAAATGCTTTCTAAAAAAACAAATGTGATATTGGTGCTGTACGCTAATGTGTATGCTTTAAAGTATTTTCAAAATCAAACTCAAGTAATTTGTGCTTATCAAGATAATGATTATGCAAACCGTGCTGCGGCTCAAGCTTTACTGGGTCTAGTGAAGGTAAATGGGAAGCTACCAGTGACAGTAGGGAAATATAAATTGGGAGATGGAGAAGATAATCAGCCAATTCAAGCTCAAATCAGTTTTGTGAACCCTCGTCAGAAAGGATTTGACGCAACAATGCTGAATCGTATTGATACAATTGTAACAAATGCTATTGCTAATAAAGCAATGCCTGGAGCCCAGGTTTTGGTGATGAGAGGAGATGATATTGTCTACGCCAAAGCTTTTGGTTACCAAGATTATAAAAAGACACTACCTATTGATTTGAATACTATCTATGACTTGGCTTCGATTACTAAAGTGGCAGCACCTACTCAATTATTGATGTATTATGCAGGGAAAGGTTTGATAGATTTAGACAAGACAGTAGGATATTACTTGCCGATGGCAAAAGGTACAAATAAGGAAGGCATGACTTTACGTAGGGTTATGTTGCATCAAGCAGGATTAAAATCATGGATTCCTTTTTGGAAAAAATTTGTAAAAAGAAAAGGAAAATTAGATGATGAGTTTTTTGCTTATAACAAAACAGAAAAATATTCGGTAAGAGTTTCGGATAAATTATATGCAATTCCAGAGGTGAGAGATAGTGTGTTTAAATGGATATTAGAGTCTCCTGTGCAAGAGACAAGTAAAGAAACAAATGATTATCGTTATGTGTATAGCGACTTGGGTTATTATTTAATTCAAAAAATTATCGAAACTAAATTTGGTGAGGGGATAGATAAGCTCGCAGATTCATTATTTTATAAACCGATGAGCCTGCAAACGATAACTTATAATCCTTTGAATAAATTCAGTAAAAAAAGAATTGCTCCTACCGAGAATGATAGGTTTTTCAGAAAAGGGCTTATACAAGGAGATGTTCATGATCCAGGTTCTGCAATGATTGGTGGCGTAGCAGGACATGCAGGTTTGTTTTCTAATGCATTTGATTTGGCAAAGTTAGTTCGGATGAATTTGAATCATGGGAAGTTTAATCAAACTAGAATATTAAATGACACCATTGTTCCATACTTTACAAAACAACAATTAATAGGAAATAAAAGAGGAATTGGCTGGGATAAGCCAGAACCACAAGGAAGGGGAGGTACAGCAGAGCGAGCATCTACTTTGGCTTATGGGCACTCAGGATTTACAGGTACTTGTGTTTGGGTAGATCCAACGTACGATTTGGTTTATGTATTTTTATCTAATAGGGTTTATCCTGATGCGTCCAACAAGAAGTTGATAAGGACAGATGTACGAACTCGTATCCAAGAAGAAATTTATAAAGCGTTAATTCAGCCTAACGTGAACCTTTTTGATTAAAAAATGATTGAATAGTTAAAGGTATAAACTATTGAGTATATGAAAATTGGAATAGTGTGTTACCCTACTTACGGTGGGAGTGGAGTAGTGGCAACAGAATTAGGAATGGGCTTGGCACAAAAAGGTTATAAGGTTCATTTTATTACCTATGCTCAGCCACCACGTATAGATTTGTTAAGCGAAAATATTTTTTATCATGAAGTGACTCCTACTAAGTACCCTTTGTTTGAACATACACCTTATATATTGGCTTTGGCAAGTAAAATGGTAGATGTAATTAAATATGAAAAACTTGATTTATTACACGTTCATTATGCTATTCCTCACGCTACGGCCGCCTATTTGGCAAAACAAATATTAGCTTCGGAAGGAATTAAAATTCCGTTTATTACTACCTTGCATGGTACAGATATTACCCTTGTAGGAAAAGAGAAAATGTATGCACCAGCAGTTAAGTTTTCTATTGAAAGTTCTGATGCTGTAACGGCGGTTTCTCAAAGCTTGAAGGATGATACACTTGCTATTTTTGACATTAAAAAACACATAGAGGTTGTACCTAATTTTGTAGATTTAGCACAATTTAGACGTGAAAACAAATCTCACTTTAGAGATGCAATTTGCCCCAATGGAGAAGCTTTGTTAATTCATGTGTCTAACTTTAGAAAAGTAAAACGTGTAGACGACGTAATAAGAATTTTTACAAAAGTGAATGAACAAAAACCATCAAAATTATTATTGGTAGGTGATGGTCCTGATAGAGAATATGTAGAAAGTTTGTGTAGAGATTTGGGAACTTGTTCTGACGTTCGCTTTTTGGGTAAACTAAATGCAGTGTCAGAAGTATTGTCAGTCAGTGATTTATTTATCATGCCTTCCGAAAAAGAAAGCTTTGGTTTAGCAGCCTTAGAAGCAATGGCTTGTGAAGTGCCGGTAGTATCATCAGATATTGGTGGAATTCCAGAAGTAAATATTGATGGAGATACAGGTTATACTTGCAAATTGGGAAATATTGATGAAATGGCGGCAAGAAGTTTGGATGTGCTTAATAACTTACCGAAATTTAAGGCGAACGCATTAGCACAAGCAAAAAGATATGACATTACCAATATTTTACCTTTTTATGAAAAGGTTTATCAGCAAGTTTTATAAAATCAGTTTAACATCGCTCTTTTTTGTAAGTAACTTTTTATTTGCACAGCAAAAAACAATCTTGGAAGAAGGTTTTTTAAACAATAAAAAAGAATGGTATGTAGGTGAAGATGATGAAATCTCGGCAAGTGTTCAATCTGGAGAATATCAGATTAAACATAACGGAGAAGGATTTTCATGTTTTATGAAAGATTTCTCTAAACTAAACGATCAATCAGATTATGAGGTTGTAATCAAAATAAAAGAACTTACAGGAGATGAAAATCAAGCTTATGGATTGGTTTTAGGGCAAAAAAATTTAGACAACTTCTATGCCTTTACAATAACAAATAAAGGAATTGCAGGCATCTATGAATTTAGAAAAGGGGAATTAAATATGATTGCCTCTTGGAAAAATAGCAATGTTGAGATTCATCAAAAAAATTGGAATACACTTAGCTTGATTAAAAAGATGGGTGAATGGTATTTTAGTGTAAATGAAAAATTGGTACATCGAGTGCCAGCACGTAATTTTTATGGAGATGGTATTGGTTTTGTTTTAAATAATAAATTAGAATTATCTGTGGACAGTGTTTTTGTTTCATCTCAAGCTTTTACTAGAGCAAAAGTAGATTTTTCTTTAATGGATACAGAAAAACAATTATTTAAAGAATCATTTGATAACAATCAAAACAATTGGCAAATAACAACAACAAAAACTATTAGTTCAGGGATTTCTAAAGGAAAACTGTGGTTGAATAATAAAACAAAAAAGATTCAACGATTTGATTATGACCTAAAAGATTATGCAGATGATTTTGCTATTCAAATTAAAATGGGACAATACTCAGGAAGTAACACCGCAGGCTATGGATTTATGTTAGGAGATCCCGCAGAAGGTGGTGCTTACGGAGTGTTATTAGCACCAAGCCGTAATTTTTATGCCTTTGGAGTAGTTGGCGAGCAAGTATTTGAAATTTCCCCTTGGAAACATAATAAATACATCAAAGCAATGCCAGAGCAAAATGAAATTACTTTTATACAACAAAATGACAAATGGTTTTTTTATGTTAATACTAAATTAGTATTAACAACATACAGACGTAAATTAGGTAGTAAATCTTTTAGTTTTGTGTTGAATAGCAATATGAGAGTAGGAGTGGAAAGCCTGAACTTATATAGCGACAATAGAGAGATACACTTAGCCGTAGATAGTTTAACTACACAAAAACAAATACTTGGATCAACGATAAATACAAAATATAATGACTTAGGACCAATTATACAGGTGGACGGAAAAACATTATACTTTTTTAGAGACGGTCACCCAGATAATAAGGGAACAAAACATCAACAAGATGCTTGGATCTCGAATAGGAAAGACCTAGACTCAGGGTGGAAAGACGCCATAAATTTAGGTTCACCAATTAATAATGAATCGAGTAACTTTATTATATCAGTATCGCCAGATCGTACAACGATGATGGTGGTTAACGTATATGACAACTACGGAAAATGTGTAAAAGACGGTGTTTCTATTACTCATTATGTAGATGGAAAATGGACAATGCCTAAGGAAATTAAAATAGAAGGGTGGTATAATTATAATTACTTTAATGGATTTCAACTATCTGCCGACAACAAAACTTTATTGATCTCGGCAGAACGAGCAGATGCCATAGGTGGTACAGATTTGTATGTGTCCTTTCGGAAAAATGATACGCTATTTGGTACACCATTTAATTTGGGAGAAACCATTAATACAACAACAAATGAAATTACACCATTTTTAGCACCAGATAATCAAACACTTTATTTTGCCTCCAACGGACACCCAGGTTATGGAGATCAAGATATATTTGTATCTAAAAGATTAGGAGCATGGGATGAGTGGACGATGCCATATAACTTAGGGTCGAGAATTAACTCATCCGTTTGGGATGCCTATTTTTCTATATCAGCATCAGGAGATGATGCTTACTTTGTCTCATATCAAGGTAACCGACAAGCAGAAATTTACACAATAAAATTAAAAGAAGAAAAACTTAAACCAGAAGCAGTTTTATTAGTGAAAGGTAAGGTGCTGAACAGAAAAACAAAACAAGCAATAGGTACAAAAATTACCATTAGAAATATTGATACAGGAGAAGATGTAGCTTTGGCACATTCCAACAGTGAATCAGGAGAATATATGATTGTTTTGCCAGCTAAGTCTAATTATGCTTTTTATGCCGATTATCAAGGGTTTTATGCAGTGAGAGAAAATATTTACTTAGATTCGTTAAAAGATTATGATGAAATAGAACAAAATTTATTATTAGTGCCTTACGAAAAAGGTGAAAAAATCCCCTTGAATAATATTTTTTTTGTAAAAGCTAAATCACAAATACTATCCACCTCTTACGCCGAACTAAACCACCTAGTAAAAATCTTAAAACTAAACCCAAGTATGAAAATAGAAGTAGGCGGACATACAGACAATGTAGGAGATGCATTACTAAATATGAAATTGTCGGAACAACGAGCAGAAGCGATAAAGAAATACCTAGTAAAAAGAGGGATTGATGCTAAACGGTTGAAAACGAAAGGTTATGGAGGTACGAGTCCAGTAGGTGATAATCGCTTTGTAAACTCTCGCCAACTGAACCGTAGAGTTGAATTTAAAATTTTGAATGATTAGCTTTGTCTCATGCTGAAAAAACTATTATACCTCACCAGTCTCGTTTTCTTTTTGCATAGTTGTAGTATTTTTAGCCGAAAAGGACAACGATGTGCTTCTTATGATAAGACTTTTAAAAAGAAAGATCGAGTCAAAAGTGATTTAAAAAATCACCAGTAATGCTTTTGAGGTGTCGGAGTGATAAAAACAATGTGGATTTTACATTTTTCTTTTCCTCTTCTTTGGCATATAAAAAAATACTCCCTACATTTGCGTGACCGTTGCGGGTGTGGCGGAATTGGTAGACGCGCTAGACTTAGGATCTAGTGTCTTCGGACGTGGGGGTTCGACTCCCTCCACCCGTACAATAGTAAAAAAACCCCAACCAAACTGGTTGGGGATTTTTGTTTAAAAACAAATCAAGATATCGTGGAAATCACTCTTAATAAGAAAGACGAAACATTTGGATCACTTAAAGTACAGTTAGTAGAAAGTGATTATCAAGAAGGTGTAAAGAAAAGAGCTAAAGAGTTTGGTAAGAAGGCTCAAGTAAAAGGTTTTAGACCTGGTAAAATTCCTCATGGAGTTATTATGCAAATGGCGGGTGACAACCTTATTGCAGAAGAAGTTTATAGCCTTTTGTCTGAATCGATAAAACAATATTTAAGTGATAATAAGCTTAAAACAATAGGAGAGCCAATCCCTAGTGAAGAAGATAATAAGCGAGTAATCGACTGGAAAAAAGATAAATCGTTTGACTTTAATTATGATTTAGGTCTTATACCTGATTTTAAAGCCGAGTTAAGTAGTAAAGATAAATTTGATTATTATAAAATCAAAGTAGATAAAAAAGTGTTGGACGAAGCTAATAAAAACCTTCAGAAGCAACACGCCAAGCAAAATGAAGTAGATAGCGTAGAGGTTAATGACTTTGTTTATGGTGAAATCAAACCTGAAGGACAAGAGGCAGAAGGGAAAGAAACTTTATTATTAACAGAGCGTTTGACTAAAAAAGGTGCTAAGTTATTTGAAGGTAAGAGTGCAGGGGATATTGTCACATTTGACCCTAAGGCAATTTTTGAAGAAGAGAAATACGTAGGTTATTTCTTAGACGTTCCAGAAGAAGAAGTAAATGCTGTTTCTGGTGAATATGAATATAAAATCACTAAAATTACTCGTCAAGAAGCTCCTGAGCTAAATCAAGATTTCTTTGACATTACTTTAGGGAAAGATCAAGCAACTAACGAAAAAGAATACTTAGTTAAGCTAGAAGAACTTGTAGGGGCTAACTACATCAAAGATACTGACGCTAAGTTATACTTTGATATTCAAGAAAAGATTGTTGAAAAATCAGGATTAAAAATCTCTGAGAAATTTGCTAAGCGTTGGTTATTAGCGACTAACAAAGAGCTAACAACAGAGAAGATAGAGGCTGATTTAGGTAAATATATCCGTGAGATAAAATGGTCGATTATCAAAAATCAGTTAGCAATAGATAACGACATTAAAGTAGAAGATCAAGCGATAAAAAATAAAGCAGGTGAGATGCTTCAAGCTCAGTATTTTGGTGGGCAGGCTGTTCCTGAAGAAATGATTCCTATGTTTGAGAATTTTGTAGATAACTATCTAAAAGAAGGAGAAGGAAGAAATTATTATGGAATTGTAGAGCAAGTACTTGCTGACGAATTATTTGTAGACTTCAAGAGTAAAGTAACGCTAAAAGAAAAATCAGTATCGATAGAAGAATTTCAAAAAATCATCGAAAAAGGTTAATTAAATTACATAAAATTTTTACCTTAAAAGTCCTTTGCATGCAAAGGACTTTTTTGTATTCAAAACAGTAAAAAAAATAAAGAAATGGACTTCGGAAAAGAATTTAAAAAATATGCTACTCAACACAGTGGCATTAGTAGTACAACTACTGATCAATATATCTCAACTATACAAAACTTAACACCAAACATCGTAGAAGAGCGTCAAATGAACGTAGCGATTATGGATGTGTTTTCTAGGTTAATGAAAGATAGAATTATCTTTTTAGGAACTGGGATAGATGACCAAGTAGCTAATATTGTAACAGCACAGTTGTTATTCTTAGAGTCGATAGATGCCAAAGCTGACATTACAATATATGTAAATAGCCCAGGCGGATCAGTTTATGCTGGACTAGGGATTTATGATACGATGCAGTATGTTCGTCCTGATATTTCTACAATATGTACAGGCTTAGCAGCTTCAATGGGAGCAGTATTACTAGCTGGTGGTACAAAAGGGAAGCGTTCTGCATTACCTCATTCACGTGTGATGATTCACCAACCATTAGGAGGTGCACAAGGACAAGCTTCAGATATTGAAATTACAGCTAAACAGATTTTAATCTTAAAGAAAGAACTTTTTGATATTTTAGCTGAGCATTCAGGTCAGACATATAAGAAGGTAGAAAAAGATTCTGACCGTGACTATTGGATGAAAGCTGATGAAGCGAAAAAATATGGTTTAATTGATGAAGTTCTAAGAAGATAAGATGGCAAAAGATAAATGTTCGTTTTGTGGTAGAAGCAAACACGAAGTAAAAGTTTTGATGTCTGGCTTACAAGGTAATATTTGTGATTTATGTATAGACCAGTCTAGCCAAGTACTAAAAGAAGAGTTTAATAACGCTAGTTATACTTCGGCAGATGATTTTGTCTTACTAAAGCCCAAAGAGATTAAAGAACACCTTGATCAGTACGTTATAGGGCAAGATGAAGCCAAAAAAGTATTGTCGGTAGCAGTTTATAACCACTTTAAGCGTTTACAACAAACTGATGATGATGATGGGATTAGTATTGAAAAATCTAATATCATCATGGTCGGGAATACTGGGACAGGAAAAACTTACCTAGCCCGTACGCTTGCAAAAATTCTTGATGTACCTTTTTGTATAGCTGATGCTACGGTGATTACCGAAGCAGGATATGTAGGAGAGGATGTAGAAACTATTTTGACTCGTTTATTACAATCATCTGATTATAATGTAGAGGCAGCACAGCGCGGGATTATCTATATTGATGAGATTGATAAAATTGCTCGTAAAAGTGATAACCCATCAATTACAAGAGACGTAAGCGGAGAAGGGGTACAACAAGCCTTATTAAAACTACTTGAAGGAACTAGTGTAAACGTACCGCCACAAGGAGGACGTAAGCACCCTGATCAAAAGCTTATAGCAGTAGATACCGAAAATATATTATTTATTTGTGGAGGAGCTTTTGACGGTATCGAAAAAAATATCGCTAGGCGTTTAAACACAAAACCTTTAGGCTTTAAGCAAGACAAAGAGTCGGAAGAAATAGACCCAAGAAAATTATTACAATATATTTCTGCTCAAGATTTAAAATCTTTTGGATTAATTCCTGAGTTGATTGGTCGTCTTCCTGTATTAACAAACCTTGATCCTTTGGATAAAGATGCTTTAACAAGAATATTAACAGAACCCAAAAATGCACTTGCCAAGCAATACACTAAGTTGTTTGCTATGGAAGGAGTTCAGTTTTCTCTTAAAGATGATGCTATTGAGTTTATTATTGAAAAGGCAAATGAGTTTAAGTTAGGAGCTAGAGGCTTGCGTAGTATTTG
This sequence comes from uncultured Cytophagales bacterium, assembly GCA_964511645.1. Taxonomy (GTDB): domain Bacteria; phylum Bacteroidota; class Bacteroidia; order Cytophagales; family JAAEPT01; genus CAZEGV01. The sequence goes on along the minus strand of CAZEGV010000048.1, from coordinate 5,957 downwards.
CGAAGCAATCCTAACAGATGCTATGTTTGAAATGCCGTCTAGTAACAAAAAGAAGTTAGTAATCGATAAAGCTTATTGCGAGTCTCAATTTAAATCATCTAAGTTTAACGCTATTCTGTAAGCGGGTAACTGATTAACAAAAAAAAAAGAGCTTTAAGATAATCTTAAAGCTCTTTTTTTATCAAAATAATTAAATTAAAAATTAACTAGTTCAGGTAATGAGACCCCTAACCCTTTTGCAATTTCTAATAACGAATAAAGAGTGGGATTAACTTTTCCATTTTCAAACTTCTCTATTGCTTGTCTATCTTTTTCGCAAGCCCTTGCTAAATCTGATTGACTCCAACCTTTCAAAGTCCTTAATTCAATTATGCGTTGCCCTAGTTTATGTTTTATACCAGTTTAACTATAATATGAGTCTAATTTAGATTGAATTGTTTTTTGCAATATCGAGGAAAAATGATTTAGCATAACTGGTTACGGTAAATTATTTTAACGAAGAGAGTGTAAAAACAAACAGGATAAATGACTTATCTTATAGTTAAAATGGTATTAACTCCTCTTTAGTCACTAAACAAAATTCAAGCTTTAAAAGAACATTATTGTCATATAATTAATTGACAATAACTATGTGTTTAGTTATATTTGCTATGATATGATTAATTATAAGGGAGTTGTACTTTAAGTCTTGTACTTATGAAAGGAATTATATGGGAGGGAAAGCCGTCTCAGTGGGTCAATTTTAACACATATATATTATGTGGATTATTCTTCTGGCTAATAATCCCTGTCTTTATCGCATTGTTTTCTTTTTTAAGAACGAAGTATTGCTTATTTTAGATTACAACTGAAAAAGTTATAAAAAAGTATATTTTTTTTAATAAAGTTGAATGTGATATAGAGTTATTTCATGTTTTGGAAGTACAATTAATAGAATCTTTTTGGCTAAATATGGTCGGATGTTATAATGTAAAGTTGATTGCTGCAAATCAAACAGGCAAGAGTTTAACTTTAAAAGGAGTTTTGAAATCAGATAATTTGAAAGAAAAAATACAAAAGTCAGCAAAAGAACATGCTAAACGTACTTCTGATGCTCTGTTACAATTTTAGTATGATGTTTTTTTTTAACAAGTATCACCCCTATGTCTAATAGTAGATATTCTATAATTCAAAATCTGGACAATTGGCATCTTTTTCAGAAAGAATAGGCTTATCGGTAGGCCACTGGATATCAAAAGTTGGGTCATCCCATCTTATTGCGGCCTCTTTTCCAGGGGCATAAGGTTCAGATACCATATAAAAGAGTTCAATATTATACTCTAGTGTAATAAATCCATGTGCAAAGCCCTTAGGGATGTAAAGCATGCGGTGATTAGTTTCAGAAAGTTCTACCTTTATATGTTGGCAATAAGTAGGAGAATCTTCTCTAACATCAATAATAACATCTAGTAGGCTACCTTTTGTACACCTCACTATTTTCACCTCTTCAGCACCATTTATTTGATAGTGCATACCCCGAAGAGTATGTTTCTTGTCAGAAGATGAAATATTACACTGTACAAATGAAAATATAAGTCCCTGTTTATCAAGTTCTTCAGCACAAAAGCCACGAGCAAAAAAACCACGATTGTCCTCCCTCTTTTCAATGTCTATGATGAATGCTCCTTTTAATGCTGTTTCGGTAAATATCATAACGCCCAAGCTGTTTTGTTTGATTTAGCAATAGCAGTATATTCTCCTATCTGATTTAGCCGTTTCTCATATAAGTCGTCAGCATCTTGATCTAGATAGCCCTGAACGGTAAACTGAACTGTTTGTTCAAAATTTAATTGGGGCAACCACTTAAGAAGAGAACCTGCTTTGGTAATGTCAAGTTTTAAGAAATTAGCTTCATGCAGTAAAGGGGGGCTTGTGCCGAGTTGGAACGAAACGTTAGTATGTTTAGTGATTTCAGTAACAACATCCTCCACGCTGTAATGGATATAAGTACTAGGTCCAAAATTCCAAGCTCCTTCATACTCATTAGACTCTTCTAATTTCAATCCTAATTGAAGATATCCTGCTAAGGGTTCTAATACATGCTCCCAAGGGCGTGTAGCACTAGGGTTTCGTATTTCTACGGTTTCGTTTGCCCTTGCCGATTTGAAGATATCGGGAATTAAACGGTCTTTAGACCAATCACCACCACCAATCACATTACCAGCTCTAGTAGTGGCAATTCTAATATTTGTTTTTTTGTAAAACGACTCATAAAAAGCTCTTGTAACTAATTCCGCGCATGCTTTAGATACCGAATAAGGATCTTTACCTCCTAGTTCATCATTTTCTCTATAACCCCATACAATCTCTTTGTTGTCATAGCATTTGTCACTAGTGATTACAACAATAGATTTTAAATTAGCACATGATTTTGCCGCCTCCAAAAGGTTTGCAGTACCCATTACATTGGTTTCAAAGGTTTCTAAAGGATTCTCGTAAGAGTCAATAACCAATGCCTGAGCAGCAAGATGAAAAATGTAATCGGGCTGAATTCGTTCTATTTCAGCTTTAAGTAGCTTTGCCTCCCTAACGTCGGCATAAGTTTGATGTAGTTTGTCCGCTAAGTTACAAGCTGTAAAGTTGTCGAGTTGATGTTTTGGTTCTAAGGCATAGCCATAAACGTTAGCCCCCAATTCAAGTAACCAAATAGATAGCCATGCCCCTTTAAAGCCAGTATTCCCAGTAATAAAAACCGTTTTTCCGTGGTATTTGTTTAGATAAGTATCAGGCATTAGTTTATCGTTTTTCTAGAAAATTAAATATTTCAATGGCTTCATTTTTAAAATGTGATTTTACTTCAAAGGGAATGATTTTTTTTATTTTGTCGGAGATGATTTCCACTGGGTTCTTAGGTGTAGAAGTATCATTTGTATTGATTTCAATAGGGATTAATTCTCCGTATTTTTCTTTGAAAGCAACTTGTACACTATTTGCTACATCTAGCAGAGAGTAAGTGACTCCGCTACTCAAGTTAAAAACAGTGTTAGGTGCCTTTTTGTCGCTAAGCTGATGAATAACATCGCAGACATCTCCCATCCATATAAAATCTCTAGAACCCTTCCCGTTTCCCTTTAATACGATTTTTTTCTTTTCAAAAGCCATTTTACTTAAGTCGTTGAGAATAAGATACCATTTAGATGAATTATAATCTTTTGGACATCCGTAGCTATTAGACAATCGGATGATAGAAAATGGGATATTATGAGTTTTATGAAATTGTTTTACATAATACTCTGCAAAGAGATGAGTTGTGCCGTAATCATTCATAGGAGTGAGGGCACTTTCTTCAGTTAGCTTTCCAGAATAACTACCATAGACATGGAAAGTAGAAAAATAAATAAAATGTGAAGGAGGTTGTTCTTTGACGGCATCTAAAATATTTCGAGTACCCAAGGCATTCACTTTTAGTGCGTCAAAAGCATAATTATCAACAAAATTATCATTCATACTTGCTGTATGTATGATAACATCATAATGTTTTTGAAGCTTGTCTTTACAATCCTCGGCATTACTAATGTCACAAATGATAGTATTGAAATTAGCTTCAAATTCTAGTTTCCGTTCTTTTCTCGTAAGTAAAGTAACATCGTATCCTTGAGAACAAAAAAAATGCGTGAGCCAAGAACCAAGATTACCATAGCCACCAGTAATTAATATTGATTGTTTCGTTATTCCCATACTTTCCAAGGAGTAATCCCTTCATCCCAAAGGTTATTTAGCTTTCGTTTGTCTCTTAAAGTATCCATCGCATGCCAAAACCCCGAATGTTTATAAGTCATTAACTCACCCTTTTTAGCGATAGCTTCCAGAGGGTCATTTTCAAACATCTGATAATCCCCTTCTATAAAATCTAGCACCTCTGGTTGACAGACAAAAAAACCTGCATTGATAAATCCGCCATCATCTTTTGGTTTTTCTTTAAAACTCGTTACGCAGTTATTGTCATCTATTGTCATAGCACCATACCGTCCCTCTGGTTGCACCGAAGTCATTGTACAAAGTTTTCCGTGTGATTGATGAAAGTTGTTCAATCCTTTGATATCAATATTAGAAACCCCATCACCATAAGTGAACATAAAAGGATTGTCACCTATTACTTCTTTGGCTCTTTTTAATCGCCCACCAGTCATAGTGTGTAAGCCAGTGTCTAGCAGTGTTACTTTCCAGTCCTCTGCATTATTATTGAGTATTTTGACTTCATTCGTTTTGAGATCAATTTCCACGTCATTTTGATAAAGAAAGTAATTGATAAAAAAATCTTTGATTACATTTGATTTATAACCTAGCAAGATAACAAACTCATTAAACCCATGATGAGAATATTGTTTCATAATATGCCATAGGATTGGTTTCCCGCCTATTTCTACCATAGGTTTTGGTACTGTGTGAGTCTCTTCACTTAATCTTGTGCCAAATCCACCAGCTAATAACAATGTTTTCATTGCGTTGATTTTATAATATTTTACAAACGGATTCTATTTTATCAAAATGTTTTGAATATACCAAGCTTTCTATTAGTTTTAATTTGGTGTTTCTCAAAAAAAAATATAGACGTTTCCCCACTCGCCAAAATGACGGCTTGTGTGGTTGGGTTTTCTGTTCCCAATCTTTTTTTATTGGTTATTTTTTGTGAAAATCTTTGGTGACCCTAGCCTTATCAATACTTCCCTGATTCAGTACCTAGAAAAAACACTGACAAACCTCAATTTAAAATCATTTAACAAGATTATTATAAAAACGGAAAAATCACCATGAATACCGAAGCAAACTCCCACACTCTGTAACTTGTAACTGTGGAGAATGGATTGAGTACAATAGATCACCTATTTATACCATCTTAACTATAAGATAAGTCATTTATCCTGTTTGTTTTTACACTCTCTTCGTTAAAATAATTTACCGTAACCAGTTATGCTAAATCATTTTTCCTCGATATTGCAAAAAACAATTCAATCTAAATTAGACTCATATTATAGTTAAACTGGTATTAGAACAATAAAATACCCAAGTTGCAAAGATACTTCGATTTGTAAATAGTAAAACAAATACCAATCGAGTAGATGGCTGACGGTCAAACAGTACACTTCTCGCACCCACTACATATCCACACTAAGCTGGCTCAAAGTTTCGCTTTGCCCCATATACAGCGGTTTACAGAATTTCAGGATGTCGTTTTTGGTAGTAGCTCAACATTGAAGAGTATTCTATGTCTAAAACCGTAATACTCTTTCCTTGCAAAAAAGCCTTCACAAAAACAGGTTTTTAGAAAAAAAAAAGTAGATTTACACTTGATGAATTTATTAATGATTTTGCGTTAAGACCTTGAATGTACCTATGTTATACCAAATAAATTAAAACATAACAGCTTATGAAATACAACAAAACAATAACAAGTATGGCTTTTATTCTCTTAGGACTAGGGGGATTACAGGCACAAGAAAGCCCAACTGCCACAGGTGGAGAGGCAACAGGGACAGGCGGAACAGTCAGTTACTCGGTAGGGCAAGTGGTTTACACCACCAATACAGGCACAAACGGAAGCGTAGCACAAGGTATACAGCAAGCTTTTGAAATCTCTACTGTAATAGGTATAAACGAAGTCAGTATTGACTTGAAGCTTTTGGTTTATCCCAACCCTACCACCAATTATTTGACCCTAAATGTAGAAGACAACACTGATTTGAATTATCAGCTTTCTGATATACGAGGAAAAATAATTGAAAGTGAAAAAGTAAGTAGTAACAGTACTTCTATAAATGTAGTAAGTTTACCTACGGCAACTTACTTGCTAAAAGTAAGTAAAAACAAACAAGTAATTAAAATATTTAAGATAATAAAGAATTAATAAAAGCCACAATGTGGCAAAATATTTAAGATAATAAAGAATTAATAAGATGAAAAAAATACTAATAGTAATA
>CAZEGV010000047.1:0-22352 GCA_964511645.1 uncultured Cytophagales bacterium | reverse complement strand
GTGTAAAAACAAACAGGATAAATGACTTATCTTATAGTTAAAATGGTATTATACTTCATCAATCCTTTTTTCCTAATTACTCCCTTCAATTGGATTCCAATTTCAGTAATCGTTTCTTTAAAAACCTGATAATTCAAAGTGTTTTTATGATAAACATTTTCGGTGATAAAAACTGCTCTCTTAAAATCAATTTTTTTTTCTCCTTTAAGCATTTGTAATTGCTCTTCAAATGCTTTTTTATACATCATTTTATGAGTAGTAAAAAAACATCTCTAATAAGAAAGAAAACTTCATCATTGGTATTTAAGGTTAAATCAGAATTATCCAATAAAAGCTAACGAAAGAAATCATAAAATGAAATTATTTCCAAAACTTAAAAAAGGATAGCTTAGCAACAAAAAACCACCTACCTCTTATTCATAAAAGCCAATTTACTTTCAAAAACATGAGCTATAGACCTTGCTCTTGTCTTAGTTGACTCAGCTACATCTCCTTCAAAAAGTTCATCCATGTTTTCAACAAACAACTCTACCCACTGTGCAAAGTGCTTTGCATCTACAGGCAAGGACACATGTGCTTGAAAAGGGTTTCCATTATAATCTCCTTTAGCAAAAATTATTTTAGACCAAAACTCATACATCTTAGGAAGGTGAGAGTCCCAGTCTACCTTAGCAAAATCATTAAAAACAGGTGACAAAACTTTATTAGCATTCACTTTGTCATAAAATGAATCTACCATTAATTTTATGTCTTTTTTTGTTTCTATATCTCTTTTCATTTTTTTTAATTTTCAGAATTTTTCTCCTAAACTAATTCACAAACCTAAACAATAATTAGACGAAAAAGGAAATACTAAATACTAACATAAATCATTATTCAACTTGATTTTACATCTAATTTATTTAAAAATTTCACACTACGGATTATATTGTACCGAAATAGATTTCGTCTCTCCAGTATTGCTGTCTAGCGTAAAAGAACCAAATACAGCACCGCCAGACATCAACTGGGCAGACAATGTATTAGGACCAGAAGAACCTTGATTAACTGCATAAAAATTAATATAATTATGCCCTGGTGTTAAAGTCAAATTAAGAATCGTTCCTCCGTTGGTTATCATCAAATTTTCATTAATCCAAGTACCATTATGATTGATAGATATAACATCTCCATCTTGATCAGCATTATCCCATACCTTCAATTGTATCACTTTTGTTTGGGTTGAGTAAGTATTCTGATAAGTACTTGGGTCAGAAGTACCTGTATTGGTATTAAAATTAATTCTAATCCCTGTTTGGTTACTCTCATTTTCTAAATCATTTTCGGTGTGCCAATTGAGTCTTATAAATCCAAGATTGGCAGTATCTGCAACACTTGATAAGCTATAACAATAATGAAAAGTAGCTGTCCCTGACTGACTTACTGTTACTTTATCTTCACTAGCTAATAATTGCCCTTCAAACGCATTGACCTCTGGCATATTAAAACCAGAGGAGTTCTTTACTGAGGCTTCAACATCTATCAGATGAATACAATCTGGATCACCATCAAAATCAAAAGTAACATCTACGGCAAAATCTTTGTTACTAGTACCACATTTGGATGGGACAAGCTCATAACGAGGACGTTTGAGCTTCATTTTTTTACACTTTGTTTCCTCTATCTCTAGTTCTAACTTTTTACACCCAGCAAAGAGAACTAAGGTCAATATTATATAAGCTACATTTTTCATTTTGGATTGTATTTAATTTCCAACGTACCACTTTCTTCTAAATCTGATTTCATTACTATTTTTTGTTCTTTCACACCATCATAGACTACAACAGCAGCAGTGTTTGGTCTATACTTACCCAAATTGTGAGCGTATAGAATCAATCTAGAACTCCCTTCTGGGATGGTTACCTTAATCTCGTACCTATCTTTAGTTAAGGTGTATTCTTTCAAAATCACATCACTATTTAAAAACAAAGAGATAATATCTCCATCTACCAGCTGGTGATCATAAACATATATCGTTAGCTCTGGACTTTTTACTTTAATTTTATATTTAGTTACTATGTCTCTATCGTTTACTTTATCTTTTGTAACTACATTGGTGTCTGGTAACTCCTCAAATACATCTACAGAATCCATCACAATTTGATCAATAAGTTTCTTTGTTGGTTTCTCTCTTTTTTGTTTTTCAAAGAACATAAAGTTATACTTCAAGTTCAATCCAATATACGAGCCTTTCATCACCGCTTTGTCTTTGATTACATTCGTGCCTTTATTAATAATTTGATAATCAATTTCTTGCAAATTACCAATGCTCTGACTTGCGTGAAATGCTAAACCTACAGACCACATTCCATCATAAAAATCTCGCCATTGTATACCAATCTCTGGTACTGCATTTAAGTTTCGGTTAGCAAAAGTACTCGCTATTGTCACATCATCATTTCCTCTCGCAAAACTTTTAGAAGCATTGAGTCTCTTCGCATTTACAAAATCATAATCAATTCCTAATTGAGCATAAAAATAAGTGTTTTTTTCAATCTGATGTGCATACTGAAAAGAGCCGAAAACAGAAGGAAAAGTTGCTACGCTTTTTGCTTTCACTCTAAACCCTGGGTGACGCTCTTCAAAATTCTTATCCCTCATTTTCCATTGATATCGCTTAATGGTAGCACCACCTTCCAACGTGATTGCATCAAAAATCCTATACTGGATTTGCCCACCCCAATTAATGACCGAACCAACAGAAGGACTTCTTAGAGCTTCTCTCCCTGCCGAATAAGAGCGGAAAAAAGACCCGTATTCTAATCTAGGACCTATATAAGCATTCTGCTGTCCATAGCTCAAAAAAGCTACACTAGACAATATCATTATGATTAATATCTTTTTCATTTATAGTTCTAATTTAAGAAATTTTCCTGTATAGCTCTCTTTTATCTTTATAATTTCTTCTGGAGTTCCTTCTGCAATTATTCTGCCACCCTTTCCACCTCCTTCAGGACCTATGTCTATTACGTAATCAGCTACTTTTATAATGTCCATATTATGCTCAATTACAAGTACCGTATTACCTTTCCCTACCAATTTATTCAAGACTTCTATTAATATTTTAATATCTTTAAAATGTAAGCCTGTAGTAGGTTCATCTAATATATATAACGTTTTACCTGTGTCTCGCTTAGACAGTTCGGTTGCCAATTTTACTCGCTGAGCCTCTCCCCCAGATAATGTAGTCGCATGCTGTCCTAATGATATATAACCCAAACCTACATCTTGTATTGTTTTAATTTTTCTCAAAATATTAGGATGATTTTCAAAAAATACTACCGCCTCATTGATTGTCATGTCCAAAACATCAGAAATAGACTTACCTTTGAAGCGAACATCTAAAGTCTCGCGATTATATCGCTTACCTCTGCACACCTCACATGGGACTTGCACACTCGGAAGAAAATCCATTTCTACCACTTTTACTCCTGCACCTTCACAAGTTTCGCAACGTCCACCTTTTACATTAAAAGAAAAACGTCCCATCTTATAGCCTCTTATTTTGGACTCAGGTAACTGCATATACAAATTACGAATATCAGTAAACACACCTGTATAAGTAGCAGGATTAGACCTAGGCGTACGACCAATTGGTGCTTGATCCACCTCTATCACTTTATCAACACGGTCTAAACCTTCTATACTGTCATACTCTAAAGGCTCTTTGAGAGACCTGAAAAATTCTTGCGACAAAATAGGATGCAATGTCTCGTGAATCAAAGTAGACTTACCAGAACCCGATACTCCCGTTATAGCCACCATTTTACCCAAAGGCAAAGTCAAAGTCACGTTTTTAAGGTTATTGCCTTTCGCTCCTCTCAATATTATATACTCCCCATTCCCCGCTCTTCTTTCGCTAGGGACGGCTATCCCATCAGTCCCTGAGAGATAGTTTGATGTAATGGTATCTAACTTCTTAAAATCCTCAGGAGTACCTTCTGCCACCACTTCTCCGCCATGCTTACCAGCACCAGGCCCTATATCCAAAATATAATCTGCCTCTAGCATCATGTCTTTATCATGCTCTACTATCAACACGCTGTTACCTATATCTCGCAGTTTTTTCAACGCTTTTATTAGCTTCTCATTATCTCGCTGATGTAGCCCAATACTCGGTTCATCCAAAATATAAGTCACTCCCACTAGCTGAGACCCAATTTGAGTCGCTAATCTAATCCTTTGAGACTCCCCACCAGACAATGTTCTCACAGGGCGGTGCAACGTCAAATAATCTAAGCCTACGTTCAACAAAAAACCTATTCGCTTCCTTACTTCTTTGAGTACTTCTGTCGCAATTGCTCTTTGTTTATCATCCAATCTATCTTCTAAACCTTCTAGCCATTCCGAAAGTTCAGCAATATTCATCAATGCCAAATCAGAAATATTTTTCTTATCTAATTTAAAATGTAACGACTCTTTCCTCAAACGCTGACCTTCACAACTAGGACAAGTCACTGAAACCATAAAGTCATTCACCCAACGTTGCTCTTTTTCTGAAGCATTCTCTTGATGGCGTTTCAAAAATGGAATTACTCCCTCAAAAGTTTTATCTTCAGTTATTTTAGCACCATTATCTTTTTTCTTTACTTGGTATTCCCCACCATTAACAATAAGGTTTAAAGCATGTGCAGATAAATTTTTAATCGGAGTACTAATATCATGTTTTTTATTTTCGGCTTTGATGATCTCCTCTGCTTCTCTAAAAATCCATGTATTTTTATAATCCCCCATTGGCTTTATACCACCTTGAGCGATAGACAAACTATCATCTGGAATTACCCGATTTTCTGCAATTTCTTTGACTACCCCTAGACCACTACAGGTAGTACAAGCACCATAAGGAGAGTTAAACGAAAAGTTATTAGGTGCAGGCTCATCATAAGAAATACCCGAACTAGGACACATCAAATGTTTAGAGAAATAAGAAAGGTTTTCTTCCTCATTTATAACTGCCATCACTCCATTCCCTTCTATCAAAGCCGATTTTACCGATTGAGTAAGCCTTTGTCTATCATTTACACTCACTTGTAGTCTATCAATCACAATCTCTATATCATGAGTTTTGTAACGGTCTACCTGCATCTTAGGACTTAGATTCACTACTTCCCCATCTATCCTCGCCTTGGTATAACCCATCTTTTGGATCTGAACAAATAACTCACGATAATGCCCTTTCCTAGCACGCACCACTGGTGACAACACAACTAACTTCTTACCCTCATATTTCTCTACAACCAAATCTATAATTTGATCCTCCGTTTGCCTAGCCATACGCTCACCCGTCACATAAGAATAAGCATTCCCTGCTCTGGCATATAATAATCTTAAAAAATCATAAATTTCAGTAATCGTACCCACAGTAGAGCGAGGATTTCTAGAAGTTGTTTTTTGTTCGATAGAAATAACAGGGCTCAAACCATCCACTTTATCTACATCTGGGCGTTCCATATTACCGATAAAAGAGCGTGCATAAGCCGAAAAACTCTCCATATACCTACGCTGTCCTTCCGCATAAATCGTATCAAACGCCAAAGAAGATTTTCCACTACCACTCACTCCCGTGATTACTACCAATTTATCCCTCGGTATCTTTACATCAATCCCTTTTAGGTTATGCTCTCTAGCACCGTAAATCTCTATATACTCCTCCTTATTTGCCATAAGTTGCAAAGATACAAAATCTAACTAGCAATCATTTTAGAAAAATTAAAATCTATTTTTATTATTTGGGTGTGCCACCACTCGCCAAAAAAGGCAGAGTGCTGTCAGGCTATCGCTACTCAATCTTCCCGAAAAAGAAAATCGGGAAGGATTTCAAACAAACCGCTCTATCCCTCACACAAAAAAATAATTATTTTGCCCTATTCTGAGCATCTTGTGATGCAGTTTTTCTTCTTCTTGATCCTGCTATTTTATTATTCCCAAATCTGTAACCAATATTTAGTTTCAAACGACGCGTCTCCCAAGTATAGAAATAATCTATACGTAAATCATCTTGCTGGTTATAACCAAAGCTTTGTCTAATATTTAAAAAATCTTGATACACCAAATTAAAATCAAATCTTTTAATTTTTTTACTTACACCAAAATCCAACTGATAATGAGGCTCCACAAAAAATGTATTCCAAAACACACTTGAGTTATAATAGCCACTGAGTTCTGCTTTAAACTTTTTTGGTAACTTAAACATTTGCTGCATATTTAAGGTATAACTCCATAATGAATTATTGACATTAAGCCCACCAAACTCAAAAATCTGTTGATTATAAAACACATTTCCATTAAAATTAAAAGTCCACCATTTGGTGACTGGTATAGGTACAACTGCATTAAAATTAAAGTTATGAATATTGTTTACGTTTATTTGTGTTTGTGTAATGTCTTGAGATCCCTCTTTTTTGAATTTAATTTGATTAATCGCATCAGATGTATTAGTGTAACCAAAGGTGAAGAACACTGCACTTTCAATCCCAAATCCCATCGTAAAAGCATCAGAGTACTGAGGGCGTAAAAAGGGATTCCCTTTGTAAAAAGCAAACTGGCTTGTCTGATACTCAAATGGGTTTAAACTTCCATAATTAGGTCTATCAATCCTTCTAGTATAAGAAAAACTTACATCTGTCTTTTTGGACAAAACTCGTTTTACGCTAAAGTTTGGAAACACATTCAAATAATTTCTTTTCACAGTACTGTCTACCGTTGGAGAAAAGCCTTTCGAATAAGTATACTCCAACCTAATCCCCAAGTCTCCGCTCCATTTTTTCCATTTTTTACTTAGTGAAGCATAAGACGCAAACACATCTTCATTGTAAAAAAAGGTATTAGAATTATTTGCAAAAAGCGTATTAAAATCATCTCCCGTAAATTGCTCATTATCACTTTTCGTGTTCACCAGCGTTGTTTTTACCCCTGTTTCTAATGAAAATTTCTTCTTTAATTCTTTTTCATAATCAGCCTTAAGCACAACTACTCCTACTTTTGTTTTAGAATTTGATTTTAAAACCGAAGGCAATACCAACGCTCCTTTTTCATAACGATTATTTATCAAATCCTGCCCAAACCCCCAGCCTCTTGACACAAAATCCACATCAAACACAAAAATCTCTTTTTCTTTAATTTTATGTTCAAAATTCAAATTTAAGCTCTGACCAGCCCAATAAACATCATTATTGAATTTTGTATCAATAGAGTCATAACTATAAGTGTTATCTCCCGATAATTTTGTTCGATTATAAGCAGGTGTCCCTAAAAAACCACCCGAATACCCTGAATACAAGAATCCAACAGTAGTTTTTTTTCCTAAAAACCAATCTAAGCCAGCTCTACCTCCAAAACCTTTTGCATGGCTAAGAGACTTAGATTGGGTATCAAAATGAGTTTGACTTGTAGCAGTAGCCAAATCATATTCCGAATCATAAACGTTAAAGCTTTTGTTGTTATAAGCATGAATTCCACCAAAAGCATTGAATTTTCTATTTCTGTAATTAACCGATAAAGAAGGTGATACCTTATGAAACTCTCCATACCCTAAATTAAGTCCTATTCTACCATTAAGACCTAAGGCAGCGCCTTTTTTGAGTATAACATTAATAATACCCGCAGAACCTGCCGCATCATATTTGGCTGGTGGCGTGTCAAAAACTTCTACTTTTTCTATATCTGTTGCAGGCATGCTCTCCAACCATTGCATTAAATTTTCTACGGACATAAAAGTCCTCTTCCCATCAATATAAATGACAACATTTTGTTTCCCTTTTAACGTTATCGAGCCATCTTGACTTAAAATCACTCCTGGTATTTTACCTATCAATTGCTTTACATTACCAGATTGTAAAACTGGTGAATCTTTAACATTAACAGTCAAGCCTCTTGATGTTTTCTCAATCATCGGCTTTTTCTTCTGTGTCAGTGTTACTTTGTCTAGCTCTATTGATGCTACAACTACTTGTTGGCGAGGCACTACAAAGTCTTGGTTAGGTTTTAATTCAAATACAGGAAATGTGATTTTTGAACCTAAGTTTTCGAAAGTTAAATAATATAAGCCTGCCTTTGTATCAAAAGCATAATATCCTGTTGTGTCTGACATCTTCATAGCAATCAGCACAGAATCTGAGGCTTGAAGTAATGAGATTACAGTATACGGCAGTGGTTTATTTTCTTCATCTGCAGTATAACCTCTTATCTTTTGTGCAAAAGAGAATATAGTTGAAAATAATAATAAGGAAACGAAAAAGATTTTTTTACTTTTCATCAAGGATTGTTTTAGCTTTAATTACTACAAAAGTAAACTTTAGAACGAAAACATTAGGTATTAATTGCTATTTTTTATTGACGTTAGAAGCATCGGAGCAAAAGGGATAGCAGCGACATCCTTTTTTTATTTTTTTCCGTGTCATATTGAGTTTTTCGAAATATAAAGCACGTAAAAAATAAAAAAAGATACAGCGAATAGCCCGACCCGAACTGCTGTACAAAGCGACAGCGAAGTACAACGAGGGATTGCCCTTATTTTACTTTTTAAGCATATAACTATTGCCTGTAAGGGGTTTTATCACATCCTGAAATTCTAAGACCAACAGCATAGATGCTAATTTATTAATGGGGAATTGTGTTTGCATTGCGAGTTTGTCTAAGGTCAATTCTTCGTAATTACTTAAGCATTGCACTATTGTTTTTTCTTCGGTAGAAAGGTTGGTATAATCAATTTTCGTTTCAAATTTTTCTGTTCCTTCTCCTTTTTCCCAACGCATGATATAAGCGATGTCATCAGCAGTATTCATCAAGTTGGCTTTGTGCTGTTTGATGAGGTTATTACAACCTCTGGAAAACTCTCTTTTGATATCTCCTGGCAGGGCAAATACATCTCGGTTATAATCATTAGCCAAGTGAGCAGTAATCATTGCACCGCCTTTTACGGAAGCTTCAATCACAATCGTAAGATCCGAAAGCCCTGCTATAATCCTGTTTCTGGCAGGGAATTTGGGAGCGTCTGGCTTTGTTCCAAAAGTGTTTTCTGTCAGCAAACCGCCTTTCTCTAGCATCGATTGGGCTACTCCCGCATGGGCTGAAGGATAGATTCTGTCTATCCCATTTGCCATAATCCCAATAGTTGGGATATCATGCTTCAGGCATAGTTTATGTGCATAAATATCAACTCCGTAAGCTAACCCACTTATCACAGTTACCTCATATTTCTTCAATTCTGGAATCAGATAGTCCATGAAATCATTTCCGTAATTAGTGGCATTTCGTGTGCCTACGATATTTACAATCCTATTGGCGTTAAGGTCTGCTGTGCCTTTATAATACAGTAGTGCTGGAGAATCTTCAATATTTTTGAGTCTATATGGGTAACTAGAACTTGCAATCGAAATAAGTTCTACTTGCTTTTTTTGGGCTTGTTTAATGATTTTCTCTGCAATTTCAAAATCTTTAAATACTCTAATGGAATTCGCTACACTTTTACCGACTCCTGGTACTTTTAGCAGGTCTTTATCCGAGGCTTCAAAAACTGCTTTTGTAGTTTCAAAATAACTCAAAAATAATTTAATGGTTTTATCTCCTACTCCTTTTACTTGAGTGATTGCCACATCATGTATCGTAATACTCATGTTTTATAATTGGCTAGATAGTTCTTGTAAAAAAGTCTTTACTCGCTTTAAGGAGTCTATTGCTTCTAGGGTGTTTTTCGCTCGTTTTCCTTGAGTTTTCAGAATAACTTTAGCTCCCTCTATTGTGTACCCTCTTTCTTTTAAGAGGTGATAAATTAAACGTATATCTTCAATGTCTTCTTTTGTAAATACTCTATCTCCTTTTTTGTTTTTCTTAGGGGAAAGCTTTTGAAATTCCTTTTCCCAGTACCTAATTAAAGATGTATTGACTTCAAAAATAGTTGCAATCTCTCCAATCGTGTAGTATAATTTTTCTACTTTATGTGGTTTGTAAGGCATTTTGTAATAGTTATTTGGTACTTTCCATCAGTTGACGGATCGCAGTCGTCACTACATCGACTGGTTTTCAATATTTGCTTGTCTTAAGATCTCTTCATACTCTTCTTCTGAGAGATCATTGAAGAAATAATAAACAGGATTTACAACTTTTCCGTTTTTATACACTTCATAATGAACGTGAGGCCCTGTAGAAGTACCTGTACTTCCCACTTCTCCAATTTCATCTCCTCTTTTTAATTTTTGCCCCTTTTTTACATAAACTTTCTGCATATGGGCGTACCTAGTTTTGTATCCAAAGCCATGGTCTATAATGACATTAGTCCCATAACCCGTTAGTTTATGCTCTATCCTAAATACTTTTCCACTACCTGTAGCAAAAATAGGTGTCCCTCTTGATGCTGTAAAGTCAATCCCTTTATGAAACTTTTTTACTTTATATACTGGATGAGTTCTCCAACCAAAACCAGAAGCCAATCTTTTAAGTGTTTTGTTAGACACTGGCTGAATTGCTGGTTGACTACTTAAAAACTTCTCTTTGTCTTTTGCTATCGCCAGTAATTCTATATAAGACTTATCTTGATACAAAATCTTCTCTTTGAGCTGATGAATTTTGTCTAACTTACTTAACACCAAATTACGCACTTCTATGATGTCAGTAATTTTACCATAATCCACTTTTTTCAATCTAAAAGAGTCTTTCACTGGTGGTTCTACCTCATATACAGTACGATACACTTCCCTGTCTTGCTCTTCAAGTAAATATAATGCTTGATTGATGTCAGCTAAATCTTTGTCTAGCTTAGTGTAATTACTTGTAAGAATATCATATTTTGATTTCAAAAAAGTATACTTAGGAGAAGGGAAGTATTTATAGTATAAAAAAGTCATCCCTACGGCTAGTAAAAAAGCCATGGATAAAAAACCCAAAATATTCAAAATAATAGCTCGAGCCTTTACCTCTACACGTTCGTAGCGACATTTTTCAGTATCATAATAGTACCTAATACGAGCCATTCAATAATTTGTTTTTTTTACTAACGAACAAATATACAATTTAAATAAATAGCACCAAAATAGAAGTAGGTATAACGAGTTTATCATTAACTCAAAGTACTCCCTTTATCAAAGTATTTGATTCATCTACTTTAGGAAACTCTTCTATACTGACAGCATTCTTACTGTACCACGACTTTAACTTAGCCAGCGAGTCTGTAGTATCATTAATTGAATTAAACAAGAATTGCCCAGAAGGTGAAATCTTATCAATTACATTTTTCCAAAAAGGGATTTCTAAAAAAGATTTTGGCACTGTGTTATCAATAAATATATCTACAATAATAAGATTGTATTGTTTTTTTATATCTTTAACAAAAGATAAAGCGTCTGCACAAATAATTTCAGTAGCTGCATTCTCTTTTATACCAAACTCATCTTTCGCTACCTGAATAATTACAGCATCTTTTTCTACAGCGGTGATCTTCCCTACATAATCCATTTCATCTCGTAATATTTTGACAATAGTACCACCTCCTAGACCCAATAACAGCACAGAGTTAATTGTAGAAAAGTCAAACTGTTTTAATCCAAAATTAAAAATTCTATGCACTGATCCGTAAGAATAATTGGCGTTCTCAGTATCTAGTACTTTTTTACCATTAATTATCGTTATCTCTAACTGACCGCTATATTCCGAATCTACTTTCCTAGTAAATGGATATACCCAACTAAAAAAACGTTGTGTTTTACTGAATTTCATTTTGAATAATTACTATTAACGTTGTCAATATACGACTGTACACTATCCACTTGAGCTTTCAAATCTTCTTGTAATTTGGTAATTTTAGGTGTTACAATTCCCGAAAAATCTTGTTCGAAAATATCGGATATGATCTCAGGCACTACATATAGAAGGCTATCTGTAGTTAAAAATAATAAAGCTTCCGCTAAACTCTCTTCATTCAGCTTTTCTCCATCATAGCGAATCAGCATCTCTTTTGTGTTAGGGTTAATTGACACATAATGTATCCCTTTATCTTCGTCTTGAAGTTTCTCGGCAAGTTTTATTTGCTCATCTACCCCTTTCTGGCTAAGTTGTACAAGTTTTTTATCTAAAACCTTGACACAAGACACCATACCAAAGCCTATTAATATTGTGAATAAATATTTTCTCATTTCGATTTTATTTTATCTAATTTTGGGATTACAAACATACCACAAAATGGGAAATTATGAAAATAATCTGTGTTGGAAAAAATTATTTAGATCACGTTAAGGAATTTGACAATAAAATCCCCAAAGAACCTATTATATTTACTAAGCCTGACACTGCGGTACTGCGTAAGGGATTTGACTTTTATATCCCTGACTTTTCAAGTAACATACACTACGAAGTAGAAATTCTTGTCAAAATATGTAAAGTAGGAAAAAATATTCAAGCTAAATTTTCTCACAAATATTATGAAAGCATCGGGATCGGTATTGACTTTACGGCAAGGGACTTACAAACCTCTCTTAAAGAGAATAGACTACCTTGGGCGTTGGCAAAAGGTTTTGATGATGCTGCCGTTATTTCAGATTTCATACCAAAAGAACAATATAAAGATGTCCAAAACATTAATTTTAGTTTAAGCTTAAACGGTGAAGTAAAACAATCGGGCAACACTAAAGACATGTTGTTCTCAATAGATAAAATAATTGCGTATATCTCTAAATATATCACACTCAAAAAAGGGGACATTATCTACACGGGAACTCCTAGCGGAGTAGGTCCTGTTTCAGTTGGAGACAAAATTGCATGTGCTATAGAAAACCAAAACTTAATCAACCTTGAAATCAAATAAAACACTCTTACTACTTATCACCCTCCTAGTTATTCAAACTAGCTTTGGACAGCAAAATAAATACCCGAAAGATTATTTCATCTTCCCATTAAAGCCTGGACAACAAAACTATCTATCTGGTACTTTGGGAGAGTTAAGAGGTAATCATTTTCACGCTGGGCTAGACATCAAAACATTTGGGCAAATAAACTGGCCAATACACGCCTGTGCGGATGGCTATATAACAAGAATTAAAATCAGTCCTTGGGGCTATGGAAGAGCAATATATGTACAACACCCAAGTGGTCACATGACAGTATATGCTCACTGTCAATCTTTCAGTAAGGACATTGAAAAATACGTACTAGAACAACAATACGAACAAAAAAGATATGATGTTGATTTGTCTCTATCTAATAATCTTTTTCGAGTAAAACAAAATCAAGTTATTGCTTATTCAGGAAACACGGGGAGCTCAAGAGGTCCACATTTGCATTTCGAAATTAGAGATGCTCAACAAAGAGCCCTCAACCCTCTCGGTTTTGGTTTTAAAGAAATTCAAGACAATGTAAAACCTTCCTTTTACAAAATTTTGCTCAGTACACTAAGTAAAAATGCTAGGGTCAATAATGAATTTGGTACTTTTACATTCAAAACTAAAGACAAAGGAGGGAAAAGATACATCACAAATCAAATACAACTACAAGGCACAATAGGACTCGCTATAAAAGCAAGAGATAAATTAAGCGGGGTAAATAATCCAAATGCTATTGCAAAAATCGTAGTAGAACAAGATGGAAAAGAAATTTTCAAATACTTCAATAATGATGTACTCTTTCACATGCAAAGCTACATGAACGTACACATGTCTTATGATACTTATAAAAAAGGGGGGGGGAAACTACACAAATGCTATGTTGATGACGGAGATAAACTTAATAAATACGAAACTACATCTAATAAAGGGAAAATAATCATTAATGATACTTTACCTCATACTCTTATGATAAAAATATGGGATTTTTATAACAATTACAGTCAACTAATAATCCCTATAAAAGGAAAAAAACTTCATAAAGGAAGCTTAATATTAAATGATAAACAGAAAAAAATAACAACCGAGCTACATAAAAACATCTTAATGGTGAAGTGCACAAATTGCCCTGCTAACAGTGTACTAAGGCTAGAGTCTAGCACAAGGAAGACAGAAACAAAAGCTTCTTATTACAAGAATAACGCTAGTGTTTTTTTATGGGATATGCGTGAAAATTTCCCAAGAAAGATATACCTCAACGATAGCTTACTAGACGAACATTATATTTACCCTATACCATCAGCTAAGAAATTTACTTGGTTCACTAAAAATGCTACCGTTTCATTTAATAAAAACTCTTTATTTGACACATTGTACTTACAAATGAATACTCACAATGACACCATTGACATAGGGAAACATACAATTCCACTCAAAAAAAGAATTAGCATAACGATGAGGTCAACAGCTACTTACAATACCACCAAAACTGCTATGTATAAAGTATACAGAGGCACTGCATCATATATAGGTGGTACATGGAATGGAAGTAAGTACACTTTTAGCACAAAAAAATTTGGGAAATACGCTTTGTTAACAGATACCATACCACCAACCATCAAGTATATTGGTAAACGTCGATTTACAATAAAAGACAGGTTATCAGGCATAAAATCTTATAACGCATACCTTAATGGTGAATGGATACTACTAAAATATGATTATAGGATAAACAGAGTAGTATTGGCTCCTAAAACAAAGATGTCATTAAGTGGCGAAATCAAAATTGAGGTGGTAGATAATGTTGGAAATAAGAATACTTATACACTAGATTTGTAATTGATGTTTGAAACATTGTATTTTGCAACGATAAAAAAAGAAACAAATGAGTATATCAATTGGAAGTAAAGCACCTGACTTTAAATCCACCAATCAAGACGGTGAAGAAGTCTCCCTAAGTCAATATAAAGGTAAAAAAATAGTACTCTATTTTTACCCTAAAGATAACACTCCAGGATGTACGACACAAGCCTGTGACCTTAGGGATAATCACGAAAGATTATTAGTTGCTGGTTATGTCATATTAGGCATAAGTCCTGACGATGAAGTTTCTCATCAAAAATTCATCTCTAAATTTGACCTTCCTTTTGACCTTATCGCTGACACCGAAAAGGAAATAACAAATGCTTATGGCATTTGGAGAGAAAAGAAAAATTACGGAAAAACTTATATGGGAGTTGTACGTACCACCTTCATTATAGATGAAGACGGGGTTATCATCGACATCATAGAAAAAGTAAAAACAAAAGAACATTCAAATCAAATATTACCTGTCTAATAAGGCATAGCTATAAACAAAATGGGAAATTACACTTCGCAAGACTCAAGAGTAAAAGAATTAGAAAACATCGCTACACAAGTACGTAGAGATATTTTAAGAATGGTACATAGTGCCAAAGGTGGTCACCCAGGCGGTGCTATGGGCTGTGCAGATTATCTTGTTGCTTTATACTTTGAGATAATGATGCACAACACCAACTTTAGTATGGATGGAAAAGGGGAAGATATTTTCTTCTTAAGCAACGGGCACATATCTGCTGTATGGTACTCGACTTTGGCTAGAGCAGGTTATTTCAAAACACCCGAATTAGCAACTCATCGTAAACTTAACAGCCGTTTGCAAGGGCATCCAGCTACCGAGGAAGGTTTGGAAGGTATCCGTATGGCTTCTGGGTCTTTAGGTCAAGGATTATCTAATGCTATAGGTACAGCCCTCACAAAAAAACTAAACAATGACGATAAAAACGTTTTTGTAATGATGGGAGATGGAGAAATACAAGAAGGACAAGTGTGGGAAGCTGCTATGTACGCCGCCCATAATAAAGTAGATAATGTCATTGCTGCGATTGATTATAACGGTCAGCAGATTGATGGTCCTATTTCAGAAATAATGGACTTATTAGACTTAGAGGCAAAGTGGGTTGCTTTTGGATGGGAAGTACTTACTGTAGAAAAAGGGAATGATATGGCTTCTGTTTTAAATGGTATTAAGCAAGGAATTAAGCTTAGCGGGCAACAAAAACCTGTCATGATTTTATTAAAAACAGAAATGGGTGCTGGAGTAGACTTTATGGAAGGCACTCATAAATGGCATGGAATAGCACCTAGTGATGAGCAATTAGAAAATGCTCTAGGACAACTTACATCAACATTAAGCGACTACTAAATCTCTTTGGCATAAGGCTTGCTTTATATCTAAGTATGAAAAAAATACTATATATATTCACATTACTTACACTTGGGGTTTTCTTGTCTTACGGACAAGCTAATCCTCAGATTAAACCTTTGCCTAAAAAAACAAGATTACTATTTGTACTAGATGGTTCTGGAAGCATGCAGGCCAAATGGGAGAACAAGACACGAATGAGTATTGCAAAACGTGCTTTGACTCATATAGTAGACTCTCTTAAAGTAAATAAAAATGTTGAATTAGGCTTACGTGTATACGGACATCAATTTGATCGTAAATATAAAAATTGCCAAGACTCTAAGTTAGAAGTAGCTTTTGCACCAGACAATCACCATAAAATAACACATCGACTCAAGTCTATCAATCCTCAAGGAGTTACCCCTATTTCTATTTCCTTAAAAAAAGCTGCTGGAGATTTTCCTACCGATCCTAATTACAGAAATGTAATCATTATTATTACTGACGGAATAGAGTCTTGTGGTGGAGATCCGTGTGCTGTTTCCAAAGCTTTACAGAAAAAACACATCTTTTTACAGCCATTTATCATTGGGATTGGGATGAGTCATAAAGAAATTAAGCAATTTGACTGCATGGGAACATTTTACAATGCCAATAGCGTCAAGCAATTTGCTAGTATTTTGGGTAATATCGTACAGCACTCTCTACAATCCGTTCAGGTACGGGTGGACTTACTCGATATTAAAAACAAAGCGACAGAGACCAATGTAAATGTTTCTTTTGTAAACTCTCTTACAGGACAAACTGAATATGATTTTATACATTATATAAAAGATGGAAAATCAGAAACTGTGGAAATAGACCCTGTCATTACTTATGATATCATCGTAAGCACAACTCCTCAGGTCATCAAAAAGAATGTACGATTCCCTAAAAAAGGACTTAACATTGTAAAAATAAAAACCCCACAAGGAGTATTACAAGTCTCTCAAGCTAGAAATCAACAGTACAAACAAATACTTGGTATCATACGGTTGGCTGGTAAAAAGAACATTATACATCACTTTATATTAGGAGAGAAAGTATCGTTACTTGTAGGGAAGTATGATGTCGAGATCATGACTATTCCACGTACATACAAGCGAGTTACGATAACACAAAGCACTACTAGTAAAATCCAAATAGCTCAACCTGGGCTAATCAATATTCCCGACACTTTTGTAGGCTACGGCAGTATTTATAAAATCAATAAAAATGGTGAAGACGAATGGGTCATGAATTTACCAAAAAAATCAATATTTATGAGCTCTGCAATGCAACCTGGTAATTACAAAGTTGTAGTCAGGTCATCAAGAGCAATAGGAATAGAATACACAATTAGCAAGAAGTTCACTATCAAATCGGGAATAAGCACCCGAGTTAAACTACTATAAATGAAAGATTTCCCATACACAGAAAAAAAAGACACCCGTTCAGGATTTGGAGCAGGGTTACTAGAAGCAGGTAAAAAGAACCCAAATATAGTGGGCTTATGTGCAGACCTTACAGGGTCATTAAAAATGGGTGATTTCAAAAATGAATTCCCAGAAAGATTTTTTCAAATCGGTATAGCTGAAGCAAACATGATTGGCTTAGCCGCGGGTATGACTATTGGCGGGAAAATTCCTTTTACAGGAACTTTTGCCAACTTCTCTACAAGTCGTGTTTATGATCAAATCAGACAAGCAGTAGCATACTCTGGTAAGAACGTGAAAATATGTGCGTCTCACGCAGGACTTACCCTAGGAGAAGATGGTGCAACACATCAGGTATTGGAAGATATCGGAATGATGAAAATGCTCCCACACATGGTCGTGATTAATCCTTGTGACTTTAATCAAACCAAAGCCGCTACAATGGCAATTGCCGAATACGAAGGACCTGTATACCTTCGATTTGGAAGACCAGCAGTACCTAACTTCACTCCTGACAATCAAAAATTCGAAATTGGAAAAGGGATTTTGCTCAATGAAGGAACAGATGTAACAATTGTAGCAACAGGACACATGGTATGGGAAGCTATTGAAGCTGGTAAAATCCTAGAAAAAGAAGGTATTGATGTTGAAATCATCAACATACATACTATAAAGCCATTAGACGAAGACATTATCCTGAAATCGGTAAGTAAAACTAAATGTATTGTAACTGCAGAAGAGCACCAAATGAATGGTGGACTAGGCGAATCTGTTGCCGGTACATTAGCTCGTAGCAAGCCTACACCAATAGAGTTTGTAGCCGTACAAGACACTTTTGGAGAAAGTGGAAACCCCAGCCAATTGATGGAAAAATACGGACTTACAGCTCAAGACATTGTAAAAGCTTGTAAAAAAGTTATCTCTCGTAAATAAGCGATTTTAAAACCTCATAAAAAACTTCAATTATTAATAATTGAAGTTTTTTATGAGGTTACATTTCATATGTGTGCTAAAAATCAGAACCGTTGTAATCATTTCTTTCTTTTTATATCCGATATTTTACCCAAAATGAGTTAATAATAGTGTGATTTTATTTGTTAAATGAAGTGATTAAATGAGTTTCACCTCATTTAATCACTCTTATTGAGCATTAAACGCAATTATCCCAGGACTCCTGTAGATATTGTAACACATAGCCTCAAGTAGGTTTTGGGTATGCATTTTTTTAATCCCCTTGTATCGAGCTTCACCACCTCTAAACCATCTTTTTATCCCACTAAAAGTACGTTCTACTTTAAATCGAGTTTTTCCAATTTTTTTTTTGAATTTTCCATTTATATATAAAAAGATAAATTTTCTTGCGTATAATTGACTGAATCCTTAATTTAAAATACGATATGGATATTTTCAATAGCACTTCTTTATTCGATTTTCAATCTAAGTTCAATAATGATGATACTTGTAAAGAATATGTATATCATTACAAATGGACAGATGGATTTACTTGTTCTTGTGGCTTGGAAAGGTTATAGACCATATTCTAAGGTATGTGAAAAATTCATACTGTTACTTCAAACACTATATTCCACGATATGAAATTTGGACTATTTAAGGCCTTTTATATGACATATGCTACGACAACCAAATCCTTATCAGCATTTCAAATGGCTTCTAAATATGATGTAAATAAAAATACTGCTTAGTTATTTATGCGTAAATATCGTGAAAGTCTTTAATCAAGTGAAACACTAAAAATAAACAACAATGATAATTCTGTTATCTATGTTGATAAATTTGTTGGTGGTGGATAAAACTGGGCGAAGTAATGATGCTAAAAAACGTAAGATGTTAATGGTTGTTGAAGCAACAACAAAGAATAAGGTTAAACGTGTATATGGCTTGAAAATACAGAATTATACATCTGATGAATTAAGAAAAGTATTTGAAAAATTTATCACAAAAGGTTCTACCGTTATTACTGACGGTTGGAAAGCATATCATATGATGAATATAATATCATACCAAAGGTTGATTTGATGAAGAAAAATAGAACTCCAATGAATAGAATGATACAACAATTCAAATCTTGGGTAAGAGGTGTTCATCATAAATCTACACATCAACATATTGAAGCCTATATTTAAATGAATTTAGTTTTAGAATTAATAAAAGTCAATGGTAATAGCAGCCTGTCTAAAAAGTCAAACCTAACTGATTCAGCCCCCTATTAATTTCCTCAATTTTGATTTGATGAGCCATATTTTCTTCGAATTGACGCTTTCATCTTATTCAATTAAAGAATTTTTTGATTCAGACCAATTCCAAGCATACCATACGATAAACATTGTTGTGGCAATTTCTATTGTTCCAAAAAATACATAATATAAGGTTGGTCCAATAAACATTGTTAGAATCATTGCTATTGTTTTAATAGAACCTGCGACAATATTTGCCAAACGATTTGCTTTATACTTTAGGATAAGTGAAAGTAGTACCATTGCAATTGGTATTTCCATTAATATGGCACCGACCAACAAAAAATTTTGATTCACAGTCATCCCATTTACTTCACCTACCAAATATTGGTTCAGTAGCACAGAGTCCATCAATCCTAAAAGGTCACAGTACAAGTAGTTTAATGTAGCAAAAATCCACAAAGCGGATAATATTACTTTTTTATTATTGATTATATTCATTTTCTTGAATTTAGATGTTTTTTTTAATGACGCACAACGATTTGGAGAAGAATAATAGCCGATTTCGGAAGTAGAATGCTTCAGTTTTCTACTAAACTTGGTTCAGGCTACAATGTTCATAATTACTCCTATTTCAGCTATTATTTAGACGCTAATTGTTACCTGCTGGCTTTCTTATCATTATTACTAATATAAACGATATTAAAAATCCAAAACATAGATAAATAAATAAATCTCCAATGATTGAATATATCGTGTTAATTCCTTTTGCTTGTATATTGGCTATCATTACTTTATTGTTGTCGTCAAAACTGCTCGATTGACTTATCATTTCTCCATATGGAGAAATGATTGCAGAAAGTCCAAATCTGGTTGAACGGATTATTGAGTGTCCTTGTTCTATTGCTCTAAAAGCTGATATTCTTGTATGTAATGGGTCTATTCCACGCCAATCTGATGATGGAACTGCAACAATATCAGCTTTTAATTTTCCAAATTCTTGTGCGATATACGGAAAATCATAATCGTAGCAAATTGCTCCGCCAATTCTACTTTCAGATATCTGAACTATCTGAAAAGGTTTTGTTCCTTGAATGGCAGGTTCCCCAGGAACAGGTTGATGTTTTAGATACGAATATACCATTTCTCCTTTTCCGTTGATAAATACAAACTTATTTTCATATTTAAAAGGATTTTCAGAGATCGGTATTACATAAGATGCAACGATTGAAATATTTTTCTTTTTTGCAATTGCCTTTATTGAGTTTTGGATATCTTTTTCATTACTTGGCAGTGTGAAAAATGAAGCTTCATTCCAAACTACTATTTTAGCACCAAAATCACCAGATTTTTTCGTTTTTTTAAGTAAATCAGATATTATTTTATCGTTACTTTCTTTTGTTGGTAAAGGCAAACCGCCAACTGCTGAATTCGTTCCTACTGTTGCAACAGTCATTGTTTTAACTCCTTTTGATTTTTCTATGTCAATACGAAGTGAGCCAAAAATAATTACAATAATTAGAATAGAAAGTGGTATATACAATGATAACAAATTTGTTTTTTTCCTTGTAATTAATTGAACGATTGAAACATTTATCCAATAAACTAGGAAACTTAATCCTGCCATTCCAAATACAGAAACAAATTGCATAATATTTATACTATTCGATTGTGAATATGCCATAACACCCCAACTTGCAAAAGGTGTAAAGGTATATTGTATCCATTCCATTATTATCAGGATTGTTGGAAATAGCAGTATTGACCATTTATGATTTTTAATTTTATCCCAAATCAAATAAGCTGGTAAATGGAACAGGCTTATTGGAATAGAAAAAAGGAAAATCATTAAAAATGATATTGGTGGTGTAACAATTTTCAGAACGACAATTGACCACGCAATAATTAAAGCAATAATAAAAAGCAATCTTGATTTCCAACCCTTTGTATTACTTAGATATAACAAAAATGGAACGACAGAAAACCACGCAAAGAAGTCAACACCGAATGACATATGTGTCATTGAAATAGTTGCTATTCCAATCAGTAAAAACCAAAATGGTTTCAAATTTTTAATAGATAAATTCATTTCTTTCATTTTTAATCGTTAAATTCTTTACAAAATTAGAACGATAAAAAATGTTCTCCATTAACATTTGATAAAAAGCAATTAACTCATCAAATCTTTTCGTAATCTACTTAATGAAATATTTGTAATGCCTAAATATGAAGCGATATCTGTGTGTGGGATTAGGTTTTCTAAATTTCGATATCTATTTCGAAATTCAATCAATCTTTTCTTTGCTGTAAGAGATGCTAATCCTATTTCTTTTTCAACTTTTAATATAAGTTCATTTTGTAGAACTGTATTTGCGAAATTTCTTATTTCGATATTCTCAATCATTAAGTTTTCAAATTCTTTGGCATTGATTGAAGCTAATTCTAAATTAGTTAATGCCTTGAAATATAGATTTGAAATATTCTTAGGAGTTCTTATTTGGTGAGGTGATAAGATACTATTTTCTGTGAAAAATGATATAGTAATTTCATCTCCATCTGGATTTATTAAATAGCTTTTACAAACTCCACTTAGAATAAAATATTCCTTTTCATTTCGTTTGTTTCTTTGTATAAATGTTTCTCCTTTTTC
>CAZEGV010000046.1:0-22542 GCA_964511645.1 uncultured Cytophagales bacterium | reverse complement strand
CCCATAAACAAAAATACTAATAATTAGACTTATATTATAATTTAATTGGTATTAATCAAGAATTCGAATAGAAACACCCATTGCATGAATATTAGCGGATTTATCATCCCTCATATGATTTTTAAAGCGAAAAGAATATTTACCCGCTTCAGTGAATTTCATCGCTTTAAATAAAGGGTATTGATGGTCATAAATACCACCTAGTGATTTCCCATGATAGAAAGTGCCAAACCCTTCTGGATTTCCAGTTTTAGGTTCAAATAAAAAGAATTCTCTTGTTTTTTTGTAATGGCTTAAACTATCTGAGCGTAACTCACATTGTAAGTATAAATTATAATACGAGTAATCAACATCATGGCGCAATAATAAGGCGATATCATAAGATTTTGTAGTGTCTTTTATTTCAAAATCATATTGAATAATACTGTCTTTTTGAAGTCCTTTGTCAAAAGTGTAAATCTCGTTGTATACTTCCCCTTGGTCACTAACACAAGTAGATAGTAAGCTCAGTAGAACAAGTAAAATGATCTTACTCTTAATCATTATCTTTAACATTTTTTCTAGGCTTGAATTTTCGTTTTGAACTTGAGTTTTGAGTCTGTGTACTAGGTGAAGGAATTACTTTCTGCTGTACTGGTTTGTCTTGTCGAGGCTTAATTTCTTTCTTTTCTTTTGGAAGAGTTTGTCCTCCTTGCTTCGTTTCTTTGTGCTTGTTATGTCTTTTTTTTTTATTCTTTTTTCGAGGATTATTCTTTTTTGTATTTTCTTTAAGGCGATCATTCATTAGCAAAATATCACTATTGAGTTCTGCTGTAGATATTTTTATAGCTTCATTGTCTTCTTTAAGGCTAAAAGGTTTTTCTCCTTTTTCATTCATCGCTATAATCTCTTTTACACGCTTTGTACTGAGTTCGTACCAGTTAGTGTCATCCACTACCGAAAACCACATTTTGCGTTTAAAGATATTAGTTTTTTGTAAAGTAGCAATTCCTTGTTTTGTTTGTATCTTTTTAACTTTAGGAAGGTGTTTAATTTCAGCCATATAAGTTTCTAACTCAAAATTTAAACAACATTTTAGTCTGCCACATTGCCCTGACAATTTACTTTGATTAAGCGAAAGATTTTGATAACGTGCAGCACTAGTACTAACACTTTTGAACTCGTTCATCCAAGTAGAACAACATAATTCTCTACCGCAAGAACCAATTCCTCCAAGTCTAGCCGCTTCTTCCCGCAAGCTTATTTGTCGCATTTCGATACGAATTTTAAACTCTCCTGCAAGTACTTTGATTAGTTCTCTAAAATCAACTCTCCCTTCTGCTGAGTAGTAAAATGTTGCTTTATTGTTATCTGCCTGATATTCTATATCAGAAAGCTTCATCCCTAATTTGAGTTCTTGGATCAGTGCTCTAGATCTAAACAAGGTAGGAAGCTCTCTATTTTTACTTTGATCAAATTTTTCTAAATCTAATTGACTCGCTTCTCTATATATAACTGGTAACTCTTTATTGTAAGCTATTTTTTTTCTTTTCATTTGAAGCCTTACAACCTCTCCTTGAGCAGAAACATAGCCAATATGATGCCCTGCACCAGAGTTTACAACAATGGCATCCCCCGTAGCTAAATATAAATTACCTTCATTGCGATAAAAATCTTTTCTTCCACCTTTAAATTTAACTTCTACAGCATCAAATCCTTGAGGAGATGCCATATCTGATAGCCAGTCAAAAACACTTTTTTGACCTAAAACTCCAGAATCACATATTGTGCCGGCACTAGAACCGCATCCGCTACTACATCCCATAATTTACAAGATAAGGATTACTTAACGATATCAAAGCCAATATCAGTACGATAATAACGGTCTTGCCAAGTAATTTGTTTTGCCGCAGCATTAGACTTTGCTAAAGCATCTTTTATTGTACTTCCTAATGCTGATACCGCAATTACTCTACCTCCATTATTGACGACATTACCACCTTGTTTTGTTGTTCCTGCGTGAAAAGGTAGGACATCCGTTACATTATCCAAACCAGTGATAACTTTCCCTTTTTCATAAGCTTCTGGATAACCACCTGATACAAGCATTACAGTAGAGGCCGCTTCTTTAGTAAATTTCACCGATTTTTGACCTAAAGTCCCATCAAACGAGGAGTTGATTAACTCAATCAAGTCACTTTCTAATCTAGGGATAACAACTTCTGTTTCTGGATCTCCCATGCGTACGTTGTACTCAATTACTATTGGTTCGCCATCTACTTTTATCAAACCAAAAAACACAAAGCCTCGGTAATCAATATTTTCTTTTGCTAGTCCATCAATAGTAGGTTTCACAATTAGGTCTTCAATCTTTTTCATAAAAGACTCATCTGCAAAAGGCACTGGAGACAAAGCTCCCATACCTCCCGTATTAAGTCCTGTATCTCCTTCTCCTATTCTTTTATAGTCTTTTGCCTCTGGCAAGATTACATAATCTTTACCGTCAGTGATAACAAATACAGAAAGTTCTATACCATCCAAAAATTCTTCGATAACTACTTTACTAGAAGCTTCTCCAAACTTCTTCTCTAAAATCATTTCTTTAAAAGTAACTTGAGCAGAAGTATTATCGGCTGTAATGATTACACCTTTTCCAGCAGCTAGCCCATCTGCTTTTAATACAATATTACCTTTAATTTTAGAAATATAATCAACACCTTCTTCTACATTAGAAGCATCAAAAACTTTGTGTTTGGCAGTAGGGATATTATGTCTAAACATAAATTCTTTAGAATAATCTTTAGAACCTTCTAGCTTGGCTCCTTCTTCTCCAGGACCAAATACTTTTATGTGTTTTAGGTTTTCTCTATCGGAAAAATAGCCCACAATTCCTTTTACTAAAGGTTCTTCTGGCCCTACAATAATTAATTCGATATTGTTAGCTAAAGAGAAATTGGCTAAAGCTTCAAAATCATTTACAGAAATATCTATATTTTCGGTGATTTGATCTGTGCCAGCATTACCTGGTGCTACATATATTTTGTCTGCCAAAGGACTCTGTTTTGCTTTCCATGCAATGGCATGTTCCCGTCCTCCTGCACCAATAATCAATATATTCATGATAATAAAATCTAGGTTTTAATTAATCTTTGGCAAAGATAATGATATTCTATTTAAAATAAGAGATACCAATCTTCTTTAAACGAAGATGTATAAAACATGGCACAATTAAACACCATTTTTCGTTAGAAAAAACCATCTACTACCTAAAAATTGTCACTTTCCCTTCTTTAATAGGCGATTCATCTCCTAAGTCAATTTTGTATAAATACACATCTGAGGGAAGCATACGTCCGTGATAAATCCCCTCCCATGGGCTAGCACTATAATCATTAGATTCAAACACACAATTCCCCTCTCTAGTAAATACTTTCACAGTAGCTTTTGGGAATCTTTCAATATTTCTAATTTGCCATTCATCATTAATTCCATCTCCATTAGGAGTATATGCCGATGGGATATATAGTTCATCATCTTTTGCAAATTCATTTTCAAGATGTCCTGGTTCATTAAGCCACATCACACATTCTTCTACAGAAGAAAACACATGTTTTTCATCAATTAGACCAGGAATAACATTAATTCCTCTTAATAAGCCTTGATGATTTTCTCGGACTTCCGAAAGGCAAACATTCACTCCCTTATCTACTAACCTAGTAATTGATTCACGTAAAGTGTACATTCCTGATTGATCCATATAAGTGACACCACTAAAATTGAGCACTACAGATTTAAGCGTAGGCAAGTTGTCCATGGTATCTTGGAACCTAGAAGCAAAACCGAAAAACATTGGTCCTTGCATATTACGCACCATTACATGTTTTCTGAATTTTTCAGAATCTTCAAAATTATCTACAATTTGATCTACAAGTCTATCAAACTTAGTGTCTTTAGATTGCCCTTCTACAACATCAGCCATTTTTTTCATAAAAATAAAGGCGGCCATAATAAGACCAATTGCTACGGCAACCATTAAATTTCCAAAAGCAGTCATTAACAGTACAACAACCATAATTATATTGTCTTGTTTTGGTATTTTCTTGAATTGTTTAAAGACTTCAAAATCCAGAATTGAAACCCCTACTGTAATTAATAATCCAGCTAAAGCCGCTTTAGGAATAAGAGAAGCGACAGGTGCTGCTACAAGTAAAATAGCCACTAGTAATAAGGCATGAATAATCCCCGATAATTTATTACGAGCACCCGAATTAATATTAAGTACAGTGGCAGGAGTAGTACCAGCACCCATCATACCTCCAAACAATGCTGAAACCATATTCCCCAAACCTTGCCCAAATAGCTCTCTATCGCTATTGTGTTTAGTCTTGGTAAATTGATCTGCTACTACGGCTGTAAGTAAGGCATCTATTGTTCCAACTAAAGCCAAAGTTAAGGCACTCAAAACCACATAGCTAAGCACACCTTTTTCTTTTGCTATATCACTAAAAAACATAGTATCAATATTAGCAAATAAAGCCAATTGCTCATCAGGTCTTGGAATGCTTTGTGGGATTTGAGGAATAAGATAACTCGCATCAATTTTGAGTAAATAAGTCACCAATGTAACTCCTACAATAGCGACTAATGGACTTGGAATAGTTTTAGTCACCCTTGGAAATAAATAAATAATAAGTATCGTAGCAATTGTCATTAAAACAGATCTCCAGTCTGCTGAGCCTAATAGCTCATGCATACTCATGAGTATATTTCCTGTACCGCTTACTTTGAGAGAAGACCCTAATGCCCTTGGAATTTGAGAAGCAATAATAATGACACCAATACCACTCATGAAACCTGAAATAACTGGAGTAGGGATGTAACTGATATATTTCCCTAATTTAAAAACACCAAATAATATTTGAAAAGCTCCCGCTAGTAAAATGATAAAAAATAAATACGGCCAAAGCGTAGCTACTTGTACAGCATGAGAAGCATCTGCCAAGTCAAACATTTCAGTAGAAGCCATTGTAATCATTATACCACCTATTACAACTGCCATAGGACCAGTAGGATTACTAATCAAAGTGTTTGTACCGCCAAAAATCGCTGCGATAAGTCCTAAAAAAATCGCACTGTACAAACCATGTATGGGATCTAATCCTGCTAACTCCCCAAAAGCAATGGCTGCTGGTAAAGCAACAATTCCTGCGTTAATCCCCCCAAAAATATCACCTTTTAAATTTTTCGAATCAAAAAAACTCATAAATTATAACTATTTTATTTAATAAATAATTTCTTTCCGATTTCTAAATTATCGTTCACCAATCTATTTATTTTTTTTAATTGTGCAACATTTATCCCATACTTTTTTGCAATTGAGTAAAGTGTGTCTCCTTTTTGAATAGTATGTGTCTTTTTCATGTCTGTTTTTTGTGACTTTCGATATTCTATCGGAGTTTCTTCTGAACGATATTTTTTAAGCCAAAGCACTCTACCCTCTTGTATTTCTTCATAATCATTCATTTTATTCTTTGTTCTAATTGCCCAAACATTAATACCATTATCTTGAGCGATACTCCACAAAGTTTCACCTTTTTTAACTACATGAAATGATGCTTTAGCTTTATTTTTTTTTTGTTTAAAATAATAAATTTCACCAGGAATAATTTCAGTAAATCGTTCCATCTCATTGTACTTCACAAACTTGTTTTTAGTAATACCTCCTAGCAATGCCAATCGTTGTGGTGTATCTCCTGTTTTCGCAGTTACACCTTTCACTTTATTTATGATTACAAATTTATTAACAGCAAACTCTTTTTTTGGTTTTTGAGAGATTATTATAGTTGCTTTTTTTTTGGTTTTTATATCCACTGTTTTTTTTCTTACAGAGGTTTTGGTTGGTTGAACTTTATCTTTAATAGTCACCTTAGTGCAGTCTATAACGGGTTCCAGTATAATTACTGGATTAATAACGATAGAATAGTTTTTAGGAATGGCTACATTATATTGTTTTTCTGATGGGATAGTTCGTTTTGCTCCAATCCATTTATTATACTTTATTAAGTCTTCTAAATCAATATTTTCCCTTTTAGCAATCTGCGTTAATTTAATACCTGATTCGACTTGTAAATCTAGCTGAATTTTGGGTATTTTTTTGTGTATCGAATGTTGATAGGCAACCTTATGAGCAATACACTTTAGTATATACCAATGAGTATGGTTAGTAATATGCATTTTGGATACTCCTCTATATTTTTCTTTGAATCTTGACAAAACCCCCGTAGGTCCCATATTATACGACAGTAAAGCATAAGTCCAATTGTCTAAGTTTTTATTAGTTTGGCTTATATAATTTGCCATTGCTCTTGAAGAGGCTTCAATATTTTTTCGCTCATCTATAATATGATCTACTCGCAATTTTAAATCTAGTGCTGTACCTTTTTTGAATTGCCAATACCCAACGGCATTAGAGACAGAAACAGCATCTGGTTTAAACGCACTTTCTTGAATAATCAAATATTTAAAATCATCTGGAAATCCCTCTTCTTTGAATACCCGCTCTATAACAGGAAAAAAGATATCAGCTTGAGTCACCATTGCTTGAAAATAAGCCTCACTATGTCTTAAGGCATTTACATACTTTTGTACCTTTTGTTGAGCAGAATGATTAAAATGAAGTTCTATTCCTGCAAAGTCCATTTTGACGGGAACTTGAGGTGCTTGTGCAAATAAAGGCACAAGCGAAATCATCATAATCAATATTATGTATATTTTCTTTTTCATAAGTATTGAGTTAGCACAGTATTCATTACTGCATATTTCATTTCTTTCGAATGATTAAAAGACCATCTCTAAGTGTAAGCAAGATATTTTCCACTCTATTGTCTTGTTGTACATAATCATTGAAGTCCATTAAAGCTTGACTGTCTTTATCTATTTTTTTATTATGTGCAGTCGTTAGTATTTTACCAGACCATAAGACGTTGTCTGCAATGATAATGCCATTTGGGTTTAGCTTGTCTATTACCAAATCATAATAATTTTGATAATTAATTTTATCAGCATCTATAAAAACCAAATCATAAGTGTTTGCCAATTTGGGAATTACATCCAATGCATTGCCAATAATATAATTGATTTGAGATGAATATTGAGATTTTTTAAAATACCCCTTTACTCTATCTTCTAACTCCTCATTTATATCTATTGTGTCAATCACAGCACCTTTGGCTAAGCCTTCAGCCATACACAAGCAAGAATAACCAGTAAAAGTTCCAATTTCTAATATTCGTTTGGGTCTCATCACATGTGACCAAACAGATAACAATCTCCCTTGATGCTTTCCACTTAGCATGCGAGCCATTAGTACATTGGCATAAGTGTCTCGTGTGATGTACTCTAATAGTTCGTTATGATTCGAAGTATGAGCAGCAGCATATTCCTCTATTTCTTTATTTACTAAATCCATATTTATGAAGGTTTATAAATTAAAGTAGAAAAATCATCAGGCACAAGCATTTCATTAGCAATAGCCATGATATCACTTGCACTAAGTTCATTTATCTTATCAAAAATAGTGTTTAACTCTTCAAGACAGTTTAAATCGAGAAGACTTTTCCCCATTACTTGCATCATAGCGGCATTATTTTCTTCAGACATTGCCAATTGAGCACAAGCACGAGCCTTTACAGTAGATAGCTGGATAGCTCCCAGTTTTTCTGTTCGCAATTTATTCATCTCTTTATGAACCAATGCAATTGACTTATTCAATTGTTTGGCTTCTGTACCGAAATAGATGTGAAATTGTCCAATATCCGAAAAAGGGCTATAATCCGTTTCTACACTATAAACGAGCCCTCTTTTTTCTCTTAATTCCATATTCAATCGGCTACTCATATTTCCCATCCCAAATATTGAGTTAAGGATATAAAAAGGAATACGTTGCTTACTCGTAATTGGGTAAGTACTTCTACCCATCACACAATGTGCTTGTAATATTACTTTAGGTTTAATGATAGTTTGTCCTTTGACGGCAATAGGAATATTTCGAGTAATTGATTTCTTGATACGCTTTATTTCCCCAAAATATTTTTCTACCTGCTTCAACACCTTCTTAAACTCAAAAGGAGACACTATCGAAATAACAATACGCTCAGTATCTATATTATTACTGATAAAATCCAGAAATTTTTTTTGCCTGAACGAACGAACAGACTCCCTTGTCCCTAATATATTTCTCCCAATAGAGTGGTTTGGAAATAATAGACTATCAAATTCATCAAAAATAGCATCTTCAGGAGAATCCTCATACATATTGATTTCTTCAATAATTACCCCTGCTTCTTTTTCTATTTCTTTGCTGGGGAATGTCGAATCAAAAGTAATGTCAGCCAATAGTTCTAAGGTACGCCCCATATGTTGACCAAGAGCAGTCCCATAAAAAAATACTTTTTCTTTAGTAGTGTATGCATTCAACTCTCCGCCCACACTTTCAAGTCTATTGATAATGTGATAAGCTTTTCGTTTTTGAGTTCCCTTAAAAGCCATATGCTCCCAAAAATGGGCAATTCCTTGCTCATCTTTTCGTTCATCTCGGCTCCCAATGTCTAGTATTACCCCACAATGAGCAATCCTAGTACTGCTAACCTGTTTATGGATGAGACGTAAACCATTCTCAAATTCGTGAATTGTAACCTGCTGTTTTTCCAACACTTATTTTTTTAATTCTCGCAAAGATACAGATAAGTTTATTGCTTCACATCAAAAGTGGGTAACTTGGGTGTGGGTAAATTGCAACTAGCAAATATGATTTTATCTTTCTCTAATACCAGTTTAACTATAATATGAGTATAATTTAGATTGAATTGTTTTTTGCAAAATCGAGGAAAAATGATTTAGCATAACTGGTTAAGGTAAATTATTTTAACGAAGAGAGTGTAAAAACAAACAGGATAAATGACTTATATTATAGTTAAAATGGTATAAGTTGATTAACACCATATTTATAATATTTGGGGCTACGCTCATCACTGCTATTTCACAGTTACGGTCGGGTTTTTCGTTCCCAATTTTTTTGTGTCATATTGAGCTTGTCGAAAAAAAATCCACTTCACCCCCTAAGTCAACTCAAATTACGTTTGAGCGGTTGTTGTGTTGTGTTACGTTTCTCGAAGCGCTGACTGTTTCTGATGCTTAGGTAAAAATCATTTCAATCGTTTGTTCATTTCTACTACCCAAATACCTCTTAATTCATTAATTCCATAGCCTTGTGCCTTATCTTCTGGATATAGCTCATTTAATTTAGCTAAGGTATTTGGTAAGATTTCTTCATTAGATTTACCGTGGCATTGCATACACATCCCGTTAGTCATAATTGGGTAATAGCTAAGTATCTTGTCTTCTTTTTCTATCGTATAAGGTTTTGGTTTTTCTCCTAAATTAATGTGAGTTTTTATTTTTTCTATATAAGCTAGTTCTACTGTATTTGCTTTATTTTTAGGATTTCTGTTTTTATCTGACACTCGTTTAATTTGAACATTTAATATGTTTGCTACGCTATCGGTAAGCGGGTAAGCCTTCTTATTACAAAAAGAAAGTGCGGCAACTGTTCCTTCTTTGGTAATTGTTCCCATTAAATTTTTTCCTAAAGCCCCTTTTGTTTGCATCACATATTCAAATCCTTTTTCAGTATATTTTGCTAACTCTTCTGAACTTAATGTTATTTCTTTTTCTTTAGCTACTTTTTCAACTTTATGACTGTCTTCTTTTGTACGATATTGATTACATTGTGACGTTAATAACGCAATAGAAATAAGTGAAATAATTTGAAATTTGTTCATGATTAATAAGTTATAATTGAATGAATATTACTACTATATGTTTTTAGTTTTTCTTTCCCGTTAAGGAATGTAAGGTCAATCAAAAAGCTAAAACCTACAACTTCACCAAATTGCTTTACCAACTCGGCGGCGGCCGTTGCTGTACCTCCAGTTGCTAACAAATCGTCATGGATTAAGATTTTAGCTCCTTTTGGGATAGCATCTTTGTGCATTTCAATAGTGGCTGTTCCGTATTCTAATGCGTAATTATAAGAAACAGTTTTATAAGGTAATTTTCCTTTTTTACGAATAGGGACAAAAGGTACTTGAAGTTTTTGAGATAACAGAGCCCCAAACCAATATCCACGAGACTCTACACAAGCAATAGCGTCAATTGTTGTTCCTTCTAGTTGTTTTGCTAGCATCTCTACAATGTCGTGGCAAAGCTGAGGGTCTTGTAAAAGGGGAGTAATATCTTTAAAGATAATTCCTTTTTTTGGAAAATCTTTTACATCCCTAATTTTAGATTCTATTCTAGTTATTAAGCTCATTTATTTATACGAAACATTATCCATTATTTCATTTGCTACAGGCTTCCAAGTTGCTCTTAAGTCTACTGGGCAAGCAAAATTAATGATATATGTATATTTTTTATAATAGACATATTTAATATAATTATATGAATGACTGGCTATTTCTTGCCCTTTTTTATCTTCACCTTCTAGCACGCTATCAAATTCTAAATCTATGATTTCGTATTTACCATTCGTATAAACAGTATCGGTAATAAAGTTAACTTTACTAAACTCGTGGTATAATGAAGAGCGTTTAAAAGATTTTTCTACATTAATATCTTTTTTTATTTCTTCTTGTAGTTTTAATTTTGTTAATCCATCTCTATCAAGTGTGTCTTTTTTGACTACTATTGTGATGCTTACTCTGTTGTCTGTGCTTGCGTACATTGCTTCGGGTAAGCTGACAATTCCAAACCTTGTTACCATATCGTTATCATTAAGTTGATGAAACTTTTTTGGAATTTTGATAGAAATTTTTTTAAAATCTTTTTTTGTATAGTCGGTCATTACAAAAGACATCGATAATATTGCAATAGCGGTATAAATATATTTTTTCATTTTTTGTTACTTTAACTCGTTATTAATTTGGGTTAAGAAATTTGGATGTTCTTCAATGTAATTTCCGATTACAACTATATCGGCACCAGCTTGATGTGCCTTAGTTATTTTATCAATACTTCGTATTCCACCACCTACAATCAAAGGCGTATTGGTATGCTTGGCTACGGATGCAATCATCTCATTTGATACGGGATTATTTGCACCACTTCCTGCATCCAAATAAGTACATTTCATACCAATCATCTCGGCGGCTATTGCCGTAGCGGCGGCTAATTGAGGTTTGTCTGCTGGGATTGGTTTTGTATTACTAATATATGAAACCGTGGTGTCTTTTCCACCATCTATAAGCACATAAGCGGTAGAAAGTATTTCTATTTTCTTTTGCTTCAAAATAGGTGCTATTTCTACGTGTTTGCCAATGAGTAAATCTGGATTTCTACCAGAAACTAAGGATAATAATAATAGGGCATCTGCCTCTTCAGACAAATGCCAATTACTGCCCGGGAAAATAATAATTGGTTTTTGTGTGTGTTTTTTGAGTGTTTTAATAACGGTTTCTAAACTATCAATTGCCAATAAAGAACCTCCTACAAAGATATAATCTATCACAGATTGATTTAGTCTTTTAGCGAAAGCGTCTAAACCTTTTAGCGAAAGCTTATCAGGATCAACAAGTACAGCAATTTGTTTGTTTCCTTTTGATTGATGAGATAATATTGTTTGATAGAAATTAGCCACTAACTAGAAGTTCGGTTGAATATCATTTTTAGAATAATAAGTATCTATCACATTTACTGCCTCGTCAGCGGTATCTACAATTGTAAATAAATCCATGTCTTTTGGGCTAATATTGTTTTCTTTTTCTAGTAAAGAAGTTTTAATCCAGTTAACCATTTCTGACCAGAAACTTGAGCCTACCAATACAATCGGTACACGCTTAATCTTTTTGGTTTGGATAAGAGTAATTACTTCAAATAGCTCATCTAGCGTACCAAATCCACCAGGCATCCCTATAAATCCTTGAGAATATTTTACAAACATTACTTTTCTAACAAAGAAATAATCAAAATTAATAAATTTATCTCTATCAATATAAGGATTTCCATCTTGCTCAAAAGGAAGCTCAATATTTAACCCAACCGAAGCACCTCCAGCATTTTGAGCACCTTTATTTCCTGCTTCCATGATACCTGGACCACCACCAGTGATTACTCCAAAACCTAGTTCAACTAGCTTTTCAGCTATTTCTATTGATAATTTGTAATATTTATCATCTTCTGTAGTACGTGCAGAGCCAAAAATAGATACACAAGGTCCGATACGTTTCAACTTCTCAAAACCCTCTACCATCTCACCCATTACTTTGAAGATTGACCAAGCATCCTCAATGCGTATATCGTCCCAATTTTTGTGTTTCATCATATCTTTAATGCTTTTTAAATTTATATTTTACGAAATTTATATATATAGTTCTATTTCACCTAATCCTTGACGGATAATTTCAACCTCATCTCCAGTGCAGTCCACTATTGTACTAGCTACATTTTTTCCATACCCTCCATCTATCACAATATCTACTAAGCGTTCATACTTTTCAAATATTTGCCAAGGATCGGTATTGTACTCTAGTACTTCATCGTCGGACTTTACAGAAGTAGTGATAATCGGATTGCCTAACTGTTGTACTAGAGTAAGAGGAATCTGATGATTAGGCACACGTATACCTACTGTTTTCTTTTTAGTTTGTAATAATTTAGGGACTTCGTGGCTAGCATTAAATATAAAAGTAAAAGGTCCAGGGAGTACTTTTTTGAGCACTTTAAAAACAGGAGTAGAGATTTGCTTACTATACTTTGATATATGACTAATGTCTTCACAAATAAAAGAAAACTGTGCTTTGGCAGGTTTTACACCTTTGATTTGACAGAGTCTTTCCACTGCTTTGTGGTTTTTGATGTCACAACCCATCCCATAAACGGTATCCGTAGGATATATAATAATAGCACCATTCTTTAATGCTTTTATAACCTCATCCATCTTATGAGGTTGCGGATTATCGGGGTTTATTTCTATATATTTTGCCATAATTTATTTTTTGAAAAATATATTTTAATAATCATTTAACAGTTACTTAATTTGTATGTTTCTCATCTCGTTATTACCCATAAATTGTGGGAAATACATTAACTCTACTTTGGCAGGATTAATAGTATAAGCACCTGCAAATTCAGCATATAAATTAATGCGAATTTTATATTCTTTTACATATAATTTATTATAGTAGATTAATACCTTGTTTTTATAATATTCACGGTGTACCTCCCCGTAGTTTTTATGCTTGTTACTATACGTCATTCCAGCAGGAATCGGAATAGACACCATCACATAATCTGCTTGTTTATGTACATTAATCGATACTTCTAAAGTGTAATTTTCTTTTTGTTTAAAATTACTTGTCGCTATATTTTTGTTATTACTAAGGTAAGTAGAGATAGAAAATAAATCATCATTTCTTTTAACATCTGTTTTCCAAAAATTTTGATACAACCCAATAAAATAAGGTGCAGACACCTGATTAAAGGTGAATTGATTTCCATTGCTTATGGTAGTAGTATAAGGGAAAGTTTCTATTTTTTTACCGTTAAACAAAAGTGGTTTTGTTCGTTTGAGACTTGGCTTATAATTTGGTACGAGTACTCCAAGGGCATAAGCTGATTTATAAGTATTGCCCCAACCCAAGAAATCTTGGTGTTGTAATAGATAGTATTCTATTTTTTTGAGTTTAGCGGAAGCGCCGTCTTTCTTTAAAATATTATATGCAATACAAGTATTTACAATTTGATTGCCAAACAAATCATAATCACCACCATAAATATATAAATTACCTAAAGCATCAGGTCTCAATAATGCATTAATCAAATTGGTATTATAACCCGTAGAAGTAATTTGTCGTGTGGCGATAAGTGATAATTTTAATCTATTTGGAATAGGGTGTTCTTCATAGTTTTTTTGTAAAATATTTTCTGCCTGCTCTATTTCTGATGCATAATTTAGTGGTAATTTTGCTTCCGCTAAAATTTGTAATAATACCACACGTTGTTCTGTACTAAATTGACCTTGCGTATATTTCTGATATAAATTTTGTACGATTTGTTTTTCGAAACTATTATCGGTCATTAAGCCATATTGATGTGCAAATCTAAAGGCTTTATAAACGTGTAAACTCATGTATAAATCTGTGCGATAAATCCCCCACCAACCCCAAAGTCCTTGGTCATTTTGGTGTTTTTTTAATTTACGTATAATGTTTTTTGCTTTCGCTAAATGCAGGAAAGGTTTACCTTGAGCATTGGCAATATGTTTTAATAAAGATAAA
The DNA here is from genome assembly GCA_964511645.1 of uncultured Cytophagales bacterium. GTDB lineage: Bacteria > Bacteroidota > Bacteroidia > Cytophagales > JAAEPT01 > CAZEGV01. The sequence continues at coordinate 8,233 of CAZEGV010000046.1, read as the reverse complement.
GCGATAAGTTTAGAAGCTAACTGTTCATTACAATTATATTCATACTTGACGATATTTTTTAGTTGCTCTTGATAGCGGTCTAATGTAGAGTTTAAAATAGAAACTCGAATAGGTACACCTTCAACACCTTTATAAATAATGCTTGTATCATTTTCTATCGGCACATAAATCCCTTCAGATTTTTGCATCCCCTGTGGGAATACTGGTATCATTCGCTCTTCTCCATCTTTATAAGTAGCAATACTAGTAGTATAACTTACAGCCATAGTATCTTTTGTTGCTACAACTTTGTGCTTACTGGGGATATACTCTTTTAGGTTTACACTCGATTTCTCTTCTTTATCCCCTACCTTAAAGACGTTAATAACGTCATAAGTAGAATTGGTATTATTTTGTAACAAAACATTTACTTGGGCAGTATCTCCCATAATCATAAAGCGTGGTGCATATAATTGAACCATCACAGGTTTGTATGCTTTGGTAGAGGTTTTACTAATCCCAAACTGCTGATTTTTACCAGCAATTGCATATACATCCCACTGTGTGATGTCATCTGGGAAAGTAATTGAAACACTTACATAACCACTATCATCTGTACGTAACGAAGGCTCCCAAATGGCATCATCTCTAAAAGTAGTACGCAATTGCTCGCCTAACTCTGATAGTAAAACAGAATCGGCTACAGTACCTGCTAAACCGAGTTTAAGATCATAAGTACCTTGTGCTTTCTCTTTTAATTTTCCGCCTCTATCTACTTTATCATTATTGTTTGTCAGGATATAATTATCGAGAGTCACAGAATAAGTTACACCATCAACTATTGATTTCTTAACTACTAAGTCATCGGAACCCCAATTGTTTTCATTATATCCCTCTTCATCACCCCACTCATAACTTCTTTTCTTATAATTAGCACGAAATCTCATTTTCTTTCCACCAGCTCTATATGCGCCTATTGAGTTTTTTCTACGGCTATGCTTTTGTCTTTTTTTATAAAACCTTTTATGAGGTTCAGTAAAGGTTTGAGCATAACGTTTTCTGTTTTCTTTCTTTTCTAAGCTTAATGTAAGGTTTCCGTTTTTAATTTTAATAAGTAATACTTCCTCATCTAATACATCTACACGAATATCATTTTTTCTATAATTATTATTTTGATTGTGTATTTGGGTTTCGAACCAACCTTGCTGGTTGGTCTTGGTCAATCCAAAAGGGCTTTTCACTTTGAGATTTTTATACGTCCTGCCATTTTTGGTGGTAATTATTGCCGATAAGTATCGAGTATTCCATGTTTTATCGCTTATTGTAATGTCCAAATGATAAACGCCTATCTCTCGGATGAACTTCTTATGCTTGACTATAAACGGTTTTAGTTTTAATAAGCTATCTGTTAGATTGGGACTATTAGAATGTTGCCATTCACTATTTACATCCAAATTAAGATAAGTAAGATAATTGTGTTTTATTTTTATCTTTCGTTTAGTGTATTCATTATTTTGAGTAATAAAATAAACTGTATAATCTCCCTGAGGGATGTTTGATTGATAAGACCCGTATAAATGAGCATTCTCTCCTTTTTTCTCTAAAATAATATTTGTGATTTTCTTTTTACTGGTATATTTAAAAACCCCTTGATTCTTCCAATTATTAAACCCTCTTCTTCCTTGTACATTCCCTCTAAATAAGTCATTAGGGATCGACGCAATTAATTCTTTGAATTTGATTTGTGGAGTTTCATTTTTTAGCTCTGTACTTAACAAGGCAGGTGTAATTAACCAACTATTTGTAGTGTAATCATCATTATTAATATACAACGACCTGTTGCTTCCTAATTGAATATTATAAAATATTTGCTGAGTGCCATAATAATTTAGTTGATTAGAAAACTTTGGAATTAAAGTATTGTCATTTTTTTGAGAAAAAATCATATCTCCAAATTGAATCAACCTATGTTCCATATATCTATAACGCTCCCCTGATGAAATACTTAGTAACCTAGTTTCTAACCTTTCTTGTTCTCCTTTTGTATATTTTTGAGGCACTCGCTTTCGCGAAAATCTTGATGAATGGCTATCCCCATTTAACTTTAATACCATTACACGGTTTATTACTGATTGTAGATTTTTAATCTCATAACGATAACGAGGAGTACGGATAGTGATTACTTGTTGATCAGAAGGTTGTAAAGGAGCAGTATAATTATCTATCCCAGTATTTTTTAGATAAACCAAATTAGAACCTTGTAATACATAAAGAACAGGAACTTGCTTCCCATCTTCAAAGATATATGGAGCCAATTGTGGTGTTCGGTTCTGAGCTTTAAAGTCTCTAACCTCAATAGAATCAGGGGCTTTGGTGAGTTTATAATAAGTCAACGAATCAAGCATATAAGTGGCATAACTGTCTTCAAAGTCTTTACTTTTATGTTTTGCGTAAGTCGGTGTGCCATTATCGGTATAGTTGTATTTAGGACTTATAAAATTAGAGTTTATAACTTGATTGGGTAGATCAACATGATAAGGACTTGTAGTCGAAAATTTATGGTTAATCCCTACTAAAGTCACATCCGTATTTGCCACAGGATTGCCTTCGTAATCACTTACTTTTATCTTTATTTCCTTTGTCTCTCCTGGGAAAATTTTATTCGGTAAATCAATTTTTAGTTGAAGTTTTCGGTCGTTATAAGCCAAGTTGGTTTGCCCATTTCTCTTTGTTCCTCCCACATAATATTGGTGATGCAATACAAATGATTTTTTGATAAAAATAGTAGTGTCTAGTGAGGAGTTAATTACTAATGTGGCGAGTATTTTATTGGCTCGTTGTGTAGTAAGCCTAATAGGCAACTTATATGGATTATTGATTTTTATATCTACATACTTTCCATGATACTTCGTGCTTACGCTAATGTTTGACCAATCAGTAATAGTTGTCGAATTAGTGATGTCTCCAGATTTTGTACTTAAATAACGAATATTAGGACTTAACTTAAACGCATAAGGCAAAGCAATTTTTTGAATGCTAAGTGTATCCAAATCAGCGTCTTTAATCAATAACTCAGCATAAGCAATACCCTTAGTAGCGCTAGATATGTATATCGAGTCTGAGATTTGGTTGATGTCAATATACTTGTAAGTATTGTCATACGTAAAATAAGTAGAGCTATACTTGGGCTGACCTTCTAAGGTTTTGATTGTACAGTTAAAACTATATCCACTTTTAACTTTAGGAAATATGCTAGGTAGTAATTTGACTTTATATAATTTTCCTAATTCAGTAATGGTTGTATCATAAAAATTGAGACTAAACATCATTTTATTTTTATAATAATCCGCAACACCGCTACCGTTTATACGTGATTTGATATATGCTTCAGCATTAGGTATTGCCAAACCATTGGCATCTTTTACAGACAGTAATAGGATGACCGTATCTCCTCTTCTATACATTGTTTTCTCTGCTCTAAACGAGACATTTACTAACTCTAGTTTGTAGTCTTCCAGTCGAAAATAATTTTGGCAAACCAATTTCTTTTTTTTGGTTTTAACATCTAAGGAATAACTCAAATCTATTTTAAGATCCTTTGGCATCAATCCTTCGTAAATCACCACTCCTTGAGCATTTGGCTTTAGCCTAAAAAGCTCTTTATCTTTATAAATTGGATAACCGATATAAGTAGAAATTACAAGGGTGTCTTGATACGGTTTTCCTTTTTTGTTTACGGCATAAATCTTAAATTTAAGGCTATCTTCTGGTTTATATTTAGGTTTGTTAAATACGATATACCCAATATTTTTTTCTTTTTTAGACCACTTCTGATACTTAGGAGTTCTTTTTACAGCGTAAATTGGATAAGGAATAGATCGTATAACCTCACGGTACAGGGTATAATTACTTTGTTTGAGGGACAATATCTTTCGTTTTGATTGAGGTAGTTTGGCTACAAATGCTTGTAACGTTTCATCATAGATGGTTTTTTTTCCTTGTAGACTTACTCCTGTTTTTATTTTATTTCCATTGGCATCAAATACATGAATATGGTACTTATTTATTACTTGAAAACTCTGTATAGACAAATCACTATATGCCTTAAAATGATAAATGAGTTGTTTTTGTTTTGTATAAGCGAAAATATAATAACCATTAGTGTATTCTTTAGGCAAATCAATACTTGGCAAGGTAGCGATTGACTTCCCTAGCCATTTTTCAATAGATTTAGGTATTTTTTGTTTTTGTATAACATTAAATGCTTGCTTGTCTGATAGGCGATAAACCAAAGCCCCTTTTGAATCCATAGAGGAATCTATAGCAATGGTATAATCGAGGTAAGACTGTCCCTTTTGGGAGTATACATTATTAATTAAAAAATAGAGTGTAAGGAAGGTGTATATGTATTTCATAGTTGGTTGAATGCTACTCAAAGAATATTTGTTATAAAGCTACAAAAAATTAGCCAAAGGAATGAAGAAGCATAGATTTGACCTTAAAAAATAATAGAACATGATAAAAGCTTTGCTTTCATGAGCACGGTAAATAACAATCGCTCAAACGTAATTTGATACGTTTTTTTTGTCTTTTGCATTTTTTCAACGTATCTTTCAGATACTAAAAAAACAAAAAACCCAGAACGTAACTACGTTTAGTGGGTCGTTAGCAATAATTTTATGCAGATTAAAATATTTATTTTATTATTTATCGGAATCCAATGCTTTAGAGTGTTGGGACAAGATACTTTAAAATTAGAACCTAGCATTTATTATTCAAGTGACACCTACCCTGTAAGAGGAAAGTCATTTGCCTCTAAAGCTGAATATAGATTAGAACAAATTTCATTTGATAATCAAAATAAGAGAATTGAATACTGTTACTATTATGATAGTATCAGAGATTGTATAGGTGAAAATTATCAATTTATTGGAGATTCTATTCTACGAATAGGTGACTCCTCATTAACTAAACAAGTTAAATTATGGAGTTATGTTAAAAAGAAAAATAATGAGTATCTAGTATGGCGAACTTATGAAGGAGTTACTGAATCTGGTTATGTTTCTAGATTAGTCCCATTTAAAAAAATCGGAGTTTTTCAAACGAAGAACAATAGTGATTTGGTTTTGTGGGAAATAGATTACACTAATTACAACCATAAATCAGTTTACTCTCTCCCTAAATACTTCTTCCCTTTGAAGAAAGTGAAAAAAGAAGAACCTAACTTGAGTGATGTTGGAACCTATCCAAAATTAATGAATGGTGATAGTTTACCTACCGAAATAAAAGTTGCTAGAAATGGCCTCTGTTACAGTGAACCAGATTTGTTGAATGAAAACATGATTTTTACTGTTACTATCACATCGAAAGGTGAATTGATGAACATCAAGCCTCTTATGAACGTTGAATACTGTCCTTTTTATTTAATGAATATAATCCTTGCAATAAACAAATTAGGTCCTGTTTCTCCTGCCATATTGAATGGGAAACCTGTCAATTGTAAATATACGATAGGCATTAATGAACCAGAGTATTAAATATTGCTAATCAAGTAGACGGCTCTAGCTCTAATTGAGTTAAAGCCGTCTACTCGATTATGCCCTTTTATTATTTTACTTTATCAAAGAATTCAGTTTTTTCTTTAAGGATTTTCTTTCAGATTCACTTAGTTTTTCAGAATATTCTAAAAACTTTACAGCAAATTTTCGTAAAGCATTATTGAACCATTTTTCATTATTCTTTGCTTCATCAGTTTTGATAATGTTTAGCCATTCGCTTGCTAAATAATCTTGCCAATCGGTAAGAAGTTTAATCTTTTCATCATTCAGTTTGTCGGTATTCTGAATTACCAATGTGTCATCTTGAATTATTCTATTTTCTTTATTCCAATCTGTCAGGGTTTTAAATCCAATTTGAGGTCTTGGACTTCTATCAGGGAAAGGTAGTTTTTCAGTGATACTATTGATGTAATAACCTGTTGAAATTGTTACGCTATCCTTATTTCTTTTAACAAAAATAACCCATTCAAATGGTAAAACTTGTTGTACGCTCGAACCTGGAATATTATTGTTTTTCGTAGATTTTAATTCTAACGATTCAAAACATGTGTTTTTTCCGTCAGATATTTCTAAAAATAAATCTGGATTTATATATACCGATTTCTTTGAATTAGTAATGTCTTCTTTTTGTTTTTTTGATAGTTCTTCAGGTAGAAAAACATTCGTTATTTTATAAGTAATTAACTTACCAATATCTATGGTATTAGATTTAGTATCGTTTTTGATTAAAACTGATTTTAGTTTTGTCTTGGAAATATCATTATTATCTAAAATGTATCTTTGAAAATATTTTTTTAGATGTTCATCTGTATTTGCTTCTTCTGATTGAAATTTAACTTGTGAAAGTTCATTGTCGGAATTATTCAAATCGTTTTCAAGCAAGTAAATTGCTAAAAATAATTGGATGGGATTTGTTTCTATATTATTGCTCATAAGCAACAAAAGTACTAAGACTCAAAATATAACGACCAATTAGATTCTATTTTTTTCGCAATATGATATGCTAAAAGTGGTGGCACAGCATTTCCAACTAACTTATAACCTTGTGAAGGACTTAAAGCAAACTTTTTTCTACTGTCTTTTTCTGATGGTAAAACAAAATTAAAATCATCTGGAAATGTTTGTATTCTTGCACATTCTCTCAAAGTCAATCTTCTTTCTTTCTTTCCTTTTTTAAATTCAGAAGTGTAATTACCTCCATTTTCCATAGATAATCTTCTAAACTCTATATTTCCGTGATGTTCTGCTCTAATAGTTGGTGCTAATTTATCTAATTTAATTTCTTTTTGACCTTGGCAATGTTTACCCATAAACTTTGCTTTTGAATAATAGATTTGAGATAAGTCTTTGCTTTTTTCAGGCTCTTTCAAATCTAAAAGCACATTTTTACATTGTGTAAAATTTATCATTTCGTTTTCTGCAGAAGAATAGTGCATTTCTCCGTTTAATCTGTGAGTTGCAATTGGATAAGGACTGTATTTTTCAGAGATACTTGCTTTAGATAATTCTTTTAATGCTTTTTTTGTGAGTGCGGATTTTTTAAGTCCTATAAAAAAAATTCTTTCTCTTGATTGAGGAATTCCAAAATTTCCTGCGTGTAAAATTTTTGGCGATAGCACCAAATATCCATCTCCATTAATTTCTGAAAAGTCAGATTGTATTATATCTTTTACAGTTCCTAAATTTGCAAGTCCTTTAACATTTTCTGCTATAAATATTTTAGGTAAAGTAATTTCAACTACTTCTTTCATCCACATATATAACTTACCTCTTGTTTCTTCAGTTGGGATATCGTCTTTTATAGCTCCATTGTGGTCTTTATGCGAATTAAAACCATTTCGCTTTCCCGACACACTAAAATCTTGACAAGGAAAACCTCCTGTTACGATTTCAATGTTTTTTGGGAAAACATTTTTATTGCCATTTCTATATTCTTTTACGATATCAACAATACTATCTACCCTAAATGTACCATTTAAATCGTAACCTCTTTTTTTAGAAAAATATGAATTCCAAGCAACTTTTGCGTGACTACTTATGTCGTTTGCAAATTTTGTTTCAAAAATTGTTTCCTCTAAAATGTAATTGCTTTTTTCTTCTGATTGTATCCAATCTTTATGAATTTCAGTATTTAAAGTAGATTTTTGAGTTTTAAAACCTCCTTCAAATCCTATGTCCATTCCTCCACAACCTGAAAATAATGATAATAAATTCTTTTTCATCCTATTTACGTTTTAGATATTTAACTTTTGATTCTGCTACTTTAAGTATTTTTTCTGCATTCTCTTCTGAAAGCAAATCATAAGCAACTTTATCACTATACCAAGAAATTACTAAGTCGTCAGGATTTAGGTCGTAAATTTTAGCAAATTTTAAAACTTGTTCTTTCGTTGGCTTCCTTTCTCCTCTTTCAAATTTACTGATAATTGCTTGGTCAATTTCCATTAAAGCGGAAACTTGTCTGAGAAACAATTTATGTTCTTTTCTTTTAGATTTAATAATTTCGCTAAACGATTTCATAAGACAATGTTTGTTTTGACTAATATTGTCCAAAATTATGAATAATTATTTTATTTGAAGTGAAAAAGGGTGTTTTATTTTGTAGATTGTTTCCTTTGGAACGGATTTTTTTCAGCTTGCACCTAACGACCCGCTAAACGTAGTTACGTTCTGGGTTTTTTATTTTTTTAGTATCT
>CAZEGV010000045.1:0-22880 GCA_964511645.1 uncultured Cytophagales bacterium | reverse complement strand
CAAACTGTTAATTTACTAGTTGTTGCATTGAGGGAAGGTGTAGCTGTGGGAGCGGTACAACAGGCTCCTACATCTACTTTTCCTACTAATTTACAAGGTAAATCATTGGTAAAAACAAACTGTCTAAAAGGCCCGTCATGTAAATTCCAAGGTCCGCCTTTTTCATCATCTAATATATCAACTACACCTGGTATGCTATAAGGACCGACATAAGCACCTCCGTGACCAACAAGACCCGTCCCTGTTTTACCCGTATAAACCAAAAAGTAATCCCCTGTTGTCAAAGAAGCATTAATATCAAACGATACCGAAGTAACCCCCGAAATAGTATAAGGAAGAGCACCTGATGCCACAACTGCCCCCGTCACAGTACCCTCTCTTAACTCCCAAGCTACAGTACCTGTTTGAGTACCGAAATTCAAGTACATCCTGATATCTGCAGAGGAAAGAGTCAAGTTTTGAAGTAGCGTAAATTTAGTATAATGAGGTGCTGTAGCCCCATTCCCTGGTGTCGCAGTCCCACCAATTGCTGGATGAGAAGCCCCTGCTGGCTCTACCCAATAAGAAGTGTTTTCTGTAGCTACTAACTTAGGTCCCGAAGAAATCAAAGTACCACCTGAGCTTGGATCACCATCATACCAATTAAAATTAGTAATAGTAGGGTCATTACTTGACCCCGTGATTTCTGGATTAGGGCATTTAGTCATATCTACTGTACCGCTTGCTGTTATAATTGGCAATACGTCAATATCAACATCTACTATTTTCTTATTATTACAATTATCTGTTACTTCTACTTTTACATTAGTAAGACCTGGATTAGGAAATGTAAAAGGCACTTGATTTAGGTCTGTAAAATGTCCTGTATTGTTACCCGTAATAAGCCAATCAATTCCTTTTACATCTGTACCATCAACTTGAACCGTAAGATCAATACTCTCTCCTACACAAATAGTAGTTTGAGAAGCATCTACACCACCGATTTGGAGAGAGGCTACACTAGATACAAACGAACGTAACACTGGTGGTAAACCATGCATAAAGAAATGTGAATTCCCTCCACCTGATGGAATATCAGAAAAAAGTGTACGCACATAACCTGCACCTGTACCAAAAATGTTAGGATTGTTAATTACGCCTAGTCTCCCTGTGGTTGGAGACCCCCAAGCACCATGGTTAGTTACATATATTTTTCCATCAGGTCCTAACTGAATCGCACCAACACGGTTAACAGACCCTCCAGGTCCAGTGTTGTCTAAAGTAAACCTAGAACCTGCTGCATTTACATTTGCTGCCGTTAAGTCAAATTGATAAATTCTAGGGATTTTCCCCCAATCTGTGCCCAATTGAGTTACATATAAAATATCCCCGTTAGGAGAAAACTCAGAATAATAAGGATCTTGATTTTCTAAAAAAGTAATAGATTTCGCCACACCTGTAACTTGACCTGTAGCATTATTAAAATTAACAACATCTACTCTTTTTGACCCATAAAAAGTTATTGCCAACTGATTAGAGCATGAATTCACCTTTAGCGATGCAATATCATTCACAGCCGTCCCGCCGAGACTATATGTCACTCCAGAAGAAAAACCCGCATTGGTTAAATGAACCACTACATACTTATTATTAGCTTTCTCATGACCTACAATCCAATACCCATTGACCTGATCAGGAACAACCGTTAATGCCTGACACATAATCCCTGTATACATTGATACATTCTGTTGCCCAGCATTTATTGCCGCATCAGTGCCATTGGTAGCATTAACAATAGTATAATCTATTGCTGTCCCTACATTGTTTGACAAGCCTCCTGGAGGAGTACCAATAGGAACCGTATTTGTCCCTGCATTAAAATCACCATTTCTAATATTAATTGATACATATCGATTAGCAATACCTGGATAAGGCAAAATCACAGTTTGAGAGGTACTATATCCTCCCGAAATATTTCCTATAACAGCATCATTTCCCCCTTTATATAAGGTATAACCGTCACTATAGAATAATAAATTCCCTCCTGCATCACAAATAATACTAGACCCCTCTCCTTCTCTTCCCGCTAAATTATTATTGAGAACTCCTGTAGGTACAATCAAAGTAGGCGGGTTATTATTAAAATCAAGCCCCATATTGTAGCCAAAACGCCAAACATTAGCCTCTCCTTGCCCAAAAATAGTTGCTATACCAGTAATGCTAATCAATAATGTCAATAATATTTTTTTCATAATCGTAATATATATAGTATACATTTATTACCTTATATCCCATCAGTACCTATAAGGTAACCACTAATATAATATTTTTATTTAGACTAAAAAAGTAAAAAGAGGGAAAGAGTTAGTAGGAAAAGAGGAAATAGGCTAAAAAGACCATTGCAAGGTGACTTGCTTTTTTCGCATAGTATAAAAATACAAAAAATTGAAAGGATAAACTACCCACCTTGTAATGATCTTCTATTATTAATTAACTTTAGGGCGCATTGCCCCGTTGAATGTTGTACAATCCCCTAAAAAAATATTTTTAATTCATCGTACTTTCCTTTTTTACAAATTGTATAGAGTAAATGTTTGTATATTCAGGATTAGATTTTATCTTTGCAGACTAAAATCGGATGGACGTGCTCCATCAATAACGTAAAACGTTTAATAAAAACATGGCTACTAAAATAAGATTAGCAAGAAGAGGTCGTAAAAAAAGACCCGTGTACGACATCGTCGTAGCAGACTCAAGAGCACCACGTGATGGTAAATTTATTGAGAAATTAGGTTCATACAATCCAAGCATGAATCCTAAAACAATTCTTCTAAACGAAGAAAGTGCATTTAACTGGGTAATGACTGGGGCTGAGCCTACAGAAATTGCTCGTAAATTACTTTCTACTAAAGGGATAATGTACCGTAAACACTTACAAGTAGGTGTGAATAAAGGTGCTATCACGCAAGAAGAAGCAGACAAGAAATTTGACGCTTATAAAGCTGATAAATCTTCTTTAGAGGATTCTCGTTCTAAAGACGCTGAAAAATCAGCAGCTAAAGCAATAAAAGAAACGGCAGCACGTAGAACAAAACTAAAAGAAGAAGCAGACGCTAAAGTAGCAGCGGCTCAAGCAGCCTTAATTGTAGAGGCGGAAGTAGCAACTGAAACAGAAGAAGTAACTGAAAACGTAGAAACGGCATCTGAAGAGGTAGTAACTACTACGGAAGAAGCACCAGCTGAAAAAACTACTAAAAAAGAAGAGCCTGTTGCGGAAGCAAAAGAGGAAGAAGCAAAGTAAAGAACCTACAAAACAATGCAAAAACAGAATTGTTTTGAATTAGGATATATTACTAAATTACATGGACTTAAAGGGGATGTCATACTTCATTTAGATGTAGACTCCCCTTTTTTTTATGAAAAAATTGATGTTGTTTTTTTAGAGTTAAGCGGAAGCTTAGTTCCTTATTTTATAAAAAAAATAAATGTCACAAGCCAAAAAGCAATTGTAAGTTTTGAAGACATTAACACTGTAGAGTTAGCTAATGAATTAAAAGGATTAGTTGCATGGCTACCGCTTACTGCGTTACCAATACTAAATGAAGAACAATTCTATTTTCATGACGTCATAGGATTTGAAGTTATTGACAGCCAAGAAGGAAATATTGGAATTGTGAGATTCTTTAACACTGGTGCTGCACAAGACCTAATGATTGTTGACTATAAAGACCGGGAAATCATTATCCCTGTTGTAGATGGTATTGTAACAAAAGCTGATTTAATACAAAAAAAAGTGTTTGTAAGCCTCCCAGAAGGATTGCTAGATGTATATCTAGAAGATTAATATAATCCCTCTACTAATACCATATTGACTATAATCTACGTCAATTATCTTGTTTGTTTTTCACATTCTCTTTGTTAAAATAATCTACCGTAACTAGTTATGCTAAATTATTTTGCCTTAATAATGCAAAAAACAATTCAATCTAATCTAGACGCATATTACAATCAAAATGGTATAAGCAATTTACCGAAAGGAAAAAAAATCAAAAATACCGAATACTTATTCCTCCAGTATTTTCATCGTAATTAATTGATTTTAAATCAAAAACTTTCTGAAGTAACCCTTTAGTTATTAACTCTTTAGACGTGCTACCACTTACTTTTTGTTGATTAATTAGCCATACTTGATCTGAAAATTGCATAGCCATTTCTAATTCATGTGTACTTAGTAATATTACTTTATTAAACTCTTGTGCTAACTTTTTTATCAATCGAAAAAAAGCAATCCTATTACTCAAATCTAAATAAGCCGTAGGCTCATCCAATATAAGTATCTCAGTGTTTTGACAAAGGGCTTTTGCAATCATTACTTTTTGCCTTTCTCCATCACTCAATTCATTTATAAACCGATGCTTCATCGATTCTAATCCAAGTAAAACAATACTATTATTCACCTCTTTTTTATCCTCTTTACTCATCTTACCCAACCAATTGAGATAAGGAATTCTCCCCATACTCACTACGTCATATACAGTAAGATTGAGACTACTTACTTGACTGCTCATCACTAATGAAAATATCTTGGATTTATCTACTGCACTATATTGCTCTAGGTTTTTCCCGTGAACAAAAACATCACCTGACAGCTTTAACGTCTCATTTAGCAAAGTCCGTAATAAAGTAGATTTTCCTACTCCATTTTTTCCAATCAACGTAGTTATCTCTCCTTTTTTCAGACTCAGGTTAAGGTCTTTAATTAATTCTCTCCCCTTATAACCTATATTTAATTTTTTTGTTTCTAGTATCATACCTGAACTGTTTTACTAGACTTAAACACTACCAAAATCACAATTGGGGCACCAATCAATGCTGTTACAGCGTTAATTGGCAACACTTTACTACTCCATGGCAATTGTGCTATAATGTCACAAATCAGCATTAAGTTTAAGCCAATCAAAATACTTAAAGGAAACAAAGCATAGTGATTGGCTGAACGATATAAAGCCCTAGCAATATGCGGAACAGCTAAGCCTACAAAAGCAATTGGTCCACAAAAAGAAGTGATACTTCCTACAAGTAGGCAAGTAATCAAAATCACCAAAACACGGTATCTTTTGATGTTAATACCTAATCCTTCCGCATAAGTCTCGCCTAATAGCATCGCATTCAACCCTTTTAACAAAGGGATAATTGCCAATAATCCGAATAGTACAATCGGAATTAAAATCTGTAAAGAAGTCCAAGTCATCCCAGAAAGACTTCCAAATGTCCATAAAACGTATGATTGAATATCTTTAGCATTACTAAAATATTGTAAAACACTAATCATAGCCCCACTAACACTTCCTATCATAATCCCAATAATCAAAAGAGAATAAATGTTTTTCATCCTAAAAGAAATAAGCAACACAAGTGCCAATACCAACAGAGACCCTAACACCGAAGCCAATACGAGTCCCCACACACTTGTACTCGCCCAAGTCCCCAATACAGACGACATCATAAGCACGGCGACACCCATTCCGGCACCATTACTAATACCCAATACCGAAGGTCCTGCCAGTGGATTTCTAAATAAAGTTTGCATCAACAAGCCTGAAACAGACAAACTAAGCCCAACAAGTACAGCCGTTACTGCTTTTGGAAGACGATAGTTTAAAACAATATATTCCCAAGAAGCATGACCGACATCAACTCCTATTAACACATCTAGCAGGTCAGAAAAAGGAATATAAACAGACCCTATCATCAAGTCCAATACAAAAAACAAAAAACCTAAAGACACTAAAGCCAACAGGCACAAACGATATATAGCCTTAGTTATCACTCTATTTTTTTGTAAAATCTTAATTGATAATTAGGCAAAGACTGAGGATATAAAATTTTGATATAATCCTTCAAAATAAACTGAGGGTTAACTGCCCCGCTTTCCCAAAAATCATTTGCACCACTAATCCTACTACACGCCATATAATCATAAACTTCCCCTTGTTGGTACGATTTAAATTCCTTATGATGAAATCCTTTTATAGCCTTCAGAGAATTCACCATCCCTGGATTAAGCCAAATATCAGCTTCGCTTTGCTTATCAATAATCTCTTCTATATTAAGGGCCAAGCTACCGCTACTGATATCCTTGCTCCAATAATAATCAGCTCCCGCATCTCGGAGTAACGTTGCCATATAACTATTTCCTGCGGGTGCATACCACACATCTTTATACTCGCTCCCTATCAGTACTGTTTTTTTTCTTTTCGCTTTCGCTAATGTTTTAGCACTTAAATAATCTCTTTCGATAACAGAGAAAATTTCATCTGCTTCTTTTGTTTTCCCTAAAATAAGCCCAACCACTCTTATCCATTCGGCACGAGCTAAAGGATGTTTTTCCATCCATTCTAACATCTGAAAAACTTTTACTCCCGACTTATTGATGGATTGTAGCTGAGGACTCATTTGCTCAAATCCAGAAACCAACAAAATATCTGGGTTCAAACTAATCACTTCCTCTACATTTAAAGTATGATTTTCTCCAAGTTCTAATAAGTCATTTCTTTCTCTAAGTTCTTCATTATAGATATATTTTTTTTGACCTAAAGCAATGATTTTATTTAAAGATTTTAATTCATTAAAAAAACCAATATGGGCAGATGATAAAACTGCTATGCGGTTAATTGTATCCCGAAGAGAAAACAGACAAGAGTCATAAACTAATTTTGAATCCCAAGGATTATAAATTTTAACTTTAAAATCTGTATTACTCTTAGATAAAGAGAAAAGCTGTGCATATTTAACTGGTATTTCTTTAAAAACAACTTGCTCACTATTTTTCCTTTTTTCCTTACAAGAAAATAGAGCTAAAAATATAATTATAAAGAAATAAAATCTTGCCATTAAGCAAAGATACAAAAACATTAACCCAGTCTTTGAGTATTCATTAAAATAAGCTATTATTGACATAATGCGTTATCTAATCCTCTTTTGTTTCTTTTTATTCTGTTCATTTAGTATCACCACCGATTTGCCCCAAGCAAACCCTTGGAAGCTTAGCAAAAACAAAAATAGCATTAAAATATATACTAGAACTGTAGCCAAATCTAGTTTTAAAGAATTTAAAGCCACCACAACTGTTGATGCTAGCGTTGCCACTATTTTCTCCGTTATCAAGGACACTAAAAATATGGGGAAACTATTTCCTAATGTGGTAAAAGCAGAATTGGTTAAAACATATAGCGAATCTTCTTACATTTTTTATTTAGAACTTAAAGCGCCTTGGCCGGTAGATAATCGAGATGGAGTTTTCAAGTACAACCTTAGCTATGACAAAAACAAGAAAATTGGTTACGCCAAAGGTTCTGATAAGAGTAGTTTAAAAACCAAGAAAAAAGGAATCGTTAGAATCACCCTAAACCACGCTAACTGGATTTTAAAACAAATCACAGCTAACAAAACGGCTATTACTTATCAATCTCACTCAAACCCTGGGGGATCTCTACCTGCTTGGATTGCCAACTCTTCTGTTGTTGACTTTCCTTTCAAAACTCTAAGCAATCTCAAAGAGCGAGTAAAAGACAATCAATACAAAAACACTACTTTTCAGTTTATGAAGTAGTCTCTTACATATATCCTGTGAACAATCTCCAGCAATTCCTATATACGCTCACCAAAGTTGAATCAAACACATTCAACAACAAAAATGGAATTTGGTTGCCTGAAGTCAATACCCTCATTCATTATAACACCTTAGGAAAAGACACTGGCATCAACCATCAAAAAGAAGTTTTAACGTACCGATCTAAAAACATTCACTGTATTCAGCTTTGGGATTATCAATGGGAGAATCAACGTCCTATTATTATATCAAGATTTAACTCTTTATTTGGACTCACTAAAAGAATTCACGGGAGAAAGTGCGAAATAAAAAGAATTGAACAAATCATTTTGCAAGAGTTCCTAGAAAAAAATCATTTACTGGGTACTGCAAAATCTAAAATTAAATACGGACTTTTCTACCAAAATGAACTCGTAGGCGTAGCTTCTTTTTCAAATAAACGTACTTACCAAACACAAGGAAAATCGGCAGAACTTATTCGTTATTGTACACTACTGAATACTTCCATCACTGGGGGGCTGAGCAAGTCCATTAAAAGATACATAGATGAGTTATCCCCTCTTCATATAATGTCTTACGCAGACTTAGACTGGTCTACGGGCAAAGCTTATGAAACTATTGGGTTTGAAGTTACGGCTATTACTCCCGCTCATAAAATAAACATAGGCGACCAAACTCATTACTCTTCTGGAAATCAGAAATTTGAAAAAATTATATGATAAAAAACGAGACTCCTTATACAGAAGTCTCGTTTACTTAGCCTTTACCTATATAGGTTAAGTTATTTTTTTAAGAATGACTTAACCTGAACTCCATCCTCAGTATATATTTTTACAAAATACATTCCTTGAGCTAGTTTTTCTATTCCAAACGAGTTCTCACTTGTTCTCAATACAACAACTCCTGTTATATTTATAATTTCTATTTTTTTAAACTCAATACCAACCTGAATATTTATAAACTTAGTAGCAGGATTAGGGTAAATCAATGTATGAGAATTATCAAATATTTCTTCTAATCCTAAACAGGGCTTTATAATTGCTTTCACTTTTGTTCTTTCACAGTTAGACCCACAGACAGCTGTCTCTTCCCAATGCGTAGGAGACACATCTGGAATATCCCCTTTCGTCCACCAAGAAATTCGTTTATACAATTTACCATCATAAGTCAGTTGAGGGCTTCCTACGGGATTTTTCTTATAAACTGTTGTAGCATTCCAAGCTCCCACCCCATTACAAATACCTCCTGAAGGATCATACTTCTTTACATAATAATTAGTCGTATTTGACAAGCTTGGTGTAGTATAAGAATTACTTGTAGCTAAAGCTACTCCACCAGTTAATGCTGTGTACCATTTATGATTAAGCCCACCAGAATTACTTACTGTAAAAGTAACCGTGCCAGTTCCACACCTTGTTTCATTATTCACCTCTACCAACGAAGAGGTTATCACTATTTGATCTGTCACTGAAGCACAACCAGCAACAGACACCGTTATCTTATATATTCCTACCTGAGTAACCACCAAATTTGACAAAGTTGCACCAGAAATAATTACATTATTTTTTTTCCAATTATAACTTAATCCACTACCCGTTAGGGTTGCATCTAACACTACTGTCGAAGGGTTACACAAATCCAAATCAGCCCCTAAATCAACGTTTGGCAAAACTCCAAGTACTTCGATTTCATCAGACCAAGAGCAAGAACCGTCAGACACTGTTACTTTATAAGTACCAGCACTTGTTATTGTTTTATTCCTCCCACTTCCTGAAATAGCGTTTCCATTTTTTTTCCAATTAAAATTATAAGAGCCTGTGACGTTAGAGTGTAAAACCAATGAGGAAGCCCCACAAATAGATACGTCAGCACCTAAGTCTGGCTTAGGGACTGGACAGGCATATTCTTGGGCTTTGTTGAATAATACGTTCAATAAAGAGTATTGTCCTTTTTTGTCTTGAGTAACTTCCCAAATCAAAATCCCAGAGCCACCTTTAGTGTCAACGACATATTCCATTTTGGCTTCAAGCGTATTTTTTCCATTGTAGAGTTGGGACCCAGTACCGTCTGTTTCAAAAGTGTTTTGTTTATTAGCGGAAGCGTCAAGTATTGTGCTGTACATTTTTATTGCTGGGCGACTATAAAAAGCTGCTCCACCTACCATTTTACTATAAGGGCAGCCTGCATTGTTATAAATATCCATTGCATCTTTCATGAATTGTAAAGAGGCGTGATTAGTACTTACATTAGAAGGTGCATCATAAGTCATCACATTCAAATAATCTAAATACTGAAAAGAGCCTGAATCCCAATTATTAGCATGAGTTTGCTCTCCACCACAAGCTGCTGACAATTCATAACCTACCATCTGCGTCAAAGGCTTGTCGAATAGCTTGCAACAGCAATTTAAAATCTCCTTTTTTGGCTGAAGTTGGGAACTCCCAATCCAAATCAATACCTTTTAAACCATGTGTAGCACAAAGAGTTACTAATTCATTAGCAAAAGCGGTACGATAGCTAGATGCCGTAACTGGAAAATTGGTAGATTTCTGCCAACCACCTATCGACAACCAAACATTTATATTGTTTTGAGATGCACGTAGCTTTACGTGGTCAAACCTAGCTGGTTGCTCTATTGTTACACCTCCCGTCCCGTTCGGGATTGAACCAAAATAATAAGCATCTGTCATTTTATCCCATTCAATGGTATTATCCATTATTGTAGTTGTTCTATACTGAGGGATATACCCAACTACTCTTTGGGCATAAGAACCTGTTATTACGCCTACCAAGAAAAGTGCTTTAAATAGATTTTTCATGCTTATATTAAGTTAATCATTCTCTTAATATACTAAAAAACAGGAGAAAAGCAAGCCCACTTCGACCAAACAAGTCTTCTTAAAGATAGAAAGTCAATGACTTAAAAAAGCCTCCCTTGTTTAACCCAAAGCCCAAAAGCATCAAAATGTCCACAACTTAAATACTCCAACTCTGACTGAGATAGTTTTTTTTTCCATTTAGCGACAGCGTAATTACGAATAATATAATCATGTCGAGCCAAAAACACTTTTGTAGGCACGTCCCATTGAGCAACATTCGATAAACCATCTAATAATAACCATTGTTTAAATACTTTTTGTAAAACAGATGGATGAAAAAACTTTTTTTTTCTTTTGGATAGAAAAAACAAAAAAGGACACAAACCCCTCGCTGTCGCTAAAATAATCTTTCTTAAAATTTCATACCTTATAAGAACACTGTACACAGGATGAGGAGCAATAGCATCTGGAGTAATGAATGTGATTTTATTAGCTTTCTTAAAATGAATTAACGGAATCGCTAAGCGAACTCCAATACTGCACGCTAAAACCTGATATTCTGTAATATTGTGGGTTTTAAAGATTTCGTCTAAATAAGACAACCACAGCTGATTAGTCAACTCACCTTTAAAGTCAGTGCTTCTCCCCTCTCCAAATACATCTATGATATAAAAAGTAAAACGGCTTAAATCCTCACCAAGAAGCATTTCAGAGACACTCTTCGCCGACATTCCAAATCCTGAGAAGAAAAAAACGGTCTCTTTCCCCTCTCCTAATTGAAGATAATGCAGTGTTCCAAATTGTTTTCTTATAAAAAAGGATTTCATATAAGGGTAAACTTAAAACATTATTTATATTTTTGTAAAAAATTATCTATAATTATGTCAAAACGTTTTACAATTACCGCTGCCTTACCTTATGCCAATGGACCTATTCATATTGGTCATCTTGCTGGGGTATATATTTCTGCTGATATTTTTGCACGGTATAACCGAATGAAAGGAAATGATGTACTTTTTGTATGTGGATCTGATGAGCATGGAGTACCTATCACTATTAGAGCTAAAAAAGAAGGTGTATCTCCACAAGACATTGTAGACAAATACCATGCTATTATTAAAAAATCTTTTGAAGATTTTGGGATTTCTTTTGATACTTACTCAAGAACCTCCTCTCTTACTCATGCCAAAACCGCCTCTGATTTTTTCACTAATTTATACAAAAAAGGAGAATTTATAGAACAAACTACTGAGCAATATTATGACCCTAAAAACAAACAATTTTTAGCAGACAGGTACATAAAAGGGACTTGCCCTAAATGTGGGAATGAAGAAGCTTATGGGGATCAATGTGAAAAATGTGGCTCTACGCTAAGTCCAGATGAGTTAATTAACCCTAAGTCAGCTTTGTCTTCTGTTGTTCCTATCAAAAAAGAAACTAAACACTGGTACTTACCTTTAGACAAACATGAGGATTTTCTTAAACAATGGATTCTGGAAGATCATAAAAAAGATTGGAAATCTAATGTTTATGGACAATGTAAGTCTTGGCTTGACCAAGGATTAAAGCCACGAGCAGTAACCAGAGACCTTAACTGGGGAGTTCCTGTACCAATAGAAGGAGAGGATGGGAAGGTGCTTTATGTTTGGTTTGACGCACCTATTGGTTATATCTCTGCCACTAAGGAATGGGCGGAAACAAATAATAAAAACTGGGAAACTTATTGGAAAGATAAAAACACCTCTTTAGTTCATTTTATCGGGAAAGATAATATCGTATTCCATTGCATTATTTTTCCTGCTATGTTACAATCTCATGGCGGATATATTTTACCCGAAAACGTTCCTGCTAATGAGTTTTTAAATTTAGAAGGGAATAAATTATCAACATCTCGTAATTGGGCAGTGTGGTTGCACGAATATTTAGAAGATTTTCCTAATCAACAAGATGCTTTGCGTTATGCCTTATGTGCTACCGCACCCGAAACAAAAGACAATGATTTCACTTGGAAAGATTTCCAGTCAAGAAATAATAATGAACTAGCTGATATTTTTGGTAACTTCATCAACCGAGTAGTTGTACTAACTAACAAGTACTATGATGGAATTATACCTAGTCCACAAGTATTTAGCAACAAAGAGCAAGAGGTACTTGACCAAATTTCGGTATTAACAAATAAGATAGAAAGCTCTATTCAAAGATATAGATTTAGGGAAGCATTGAGCTTTTTGATGGAATTAGCTCGGTTAGGAAACAAATATTTAGCCGATACAGAGCCTTGGAAGGCACAAAAAACAAATCCAGAAGCAGTACAAACCATTATGTATATTGGCTTACAAATAGCTGCAAAATTGAGTGTGGTAGCTGAGCCTTTCATCCCGTTTACTGCTAAAAGATTAAGAAATATACTAAATGTTAGTAGTTTAGAATGGAGTGATACTGCCGAGACATTACCAAGTGGCGGACAAGTGAATAAATCTGAGATTTTATTCACAAAAATAGAAGATGATGAAATCGAGAAACAATTAGTTCGTTTAGAACAAATCAAGAAATCTCAAAAAAAAGATACCTACGAAGCGGTAAAAAATCAAATTTCTTTTGAAGACTTTACCAAACTAGACTTGAGGGTAGGCACAATTACTGCCGCACAAAAAGTACCGAAAACAAAAAAACTCTTACAACTTACCGTAGATTTAGGATTTGAAGAACGCACTATTGTAAGCGGAATAGCTGGCTCATACAATGCAAAAGATGTAATCGGCAAACAAGTAACTGTATTAGCTAACCTTGGGTCTCGTAAGATAAAAGGGATAGAGTCACAAGGGATGATTATAATGGCAGAAAATGGTAACGAAGAGCTAATGTTTGTTAACCCAGATGAAGGCTTCAGTAACGGAAGTATAATTGCTTAATGATTTGATGTGGGGTTTGTTACAAATCCCCATCAATCATCCACCTCTTAAACCATTTTATTTTTGAAAACTTAGATTTATCTGTAGCTAAACGAATATTTTTAAATTTCAAACCCACAAAAAGCAAAACTTCTGAAAAAGTAGTATTATACGACAACCACTTAATTTTACTAGATAGAGTCGTAAAATCAGCTACAAAACCATAAGAGATCACCTCACCTGTATGGATTAAACTAAGCCCTACGTCTACTTTACCACCAATATTTTTAGTGCTAGTAGATCTTTCTCTAGCATTAATAAACTGCCTAGATTGATAACCCAAACCTAATAGCATCCTAATACCTAACGCTAACTTATGCTTAATGACAAAAGTATGTCCATATCCTGCTTGCAACATCAAATTATGAATTTTTGCTTTCCTAAAACCATTTAACTCGGGGTACTTATTGACATACAAGCGTGGAATAATTACCGTATCCGCACTAGAAAATGTATAAAAATAATTCCATTGGGTCAAGAAGGATCCAGCAGACCTCCTTTGCCCCTCCCATTGATTTATCCAACTTTTATGGGAGTATTTTTGACTATTCGCTACGTACAAGCCACTTACGCTAACCCTTCTAACTGACAATCGAGGAAAAAGAACAGGATCATTATTCTGATTCGTAAGGCTTGTGTCTTTTAAACGATTGGCATAAAAACCTTTTGTACGAGAATAATCAATTCTATACCACCATTTTTTGGTAGCGGCATCAATACCAAAAGACTTAAAAATAGTTTTACCATATAAATCTATAGGTTTTGAATGCGAGCCCATATCAGTCATAAAGGAAAACCCTACACCATTATACCCGATTTTTATTCCTACTTGACCTAAGGTATTTGGTTTATACCTTAATTCTGGAAAATTTCCTTTTCGTGGTTTGAAAGATAAGTTTGTTTATTTATTGGATGCTTGCATCCTTAATAATAGCCCTTTTTTATATGACTGTACATAAATAGAATCACCAGCAAACGAAAACCCTACAAAAAAAACAGCACCGACACATTAAGTATGCGACTCATAAGCTGATAATCGTTTACGCAAACGTCTCACTTCTCTTATGTACTTTTCTTCCCTTTGCTTTGCCTCTTCTTGAATTATAGCGAGTTCACCTATTTTAGATTTAGTCACCTCCTCTTGCTCCTTCATTAGATCAGTAAGTTTCTCTGACTGACGCAAATACTCGTTAGTACGAGAATGTATGACTACTGAAGCCAAAGATGAAGATATTGAACCCACCACCTCATCTACAAAACTTAACTCATAATCTTTAAGCGGCTGAAAAGATGCTAATTCAATAATACCCTGTACTACTCCGTTAAACTCTAAGGGGACTACCAATATACATCTTGGCGTACTCTCTCCTAAGCCAGAAGTAATATCTGTATACATATCAGGAACTTCTGTCATGTATACCCGTTCTTTTTCTATCCAAGCCTGCCCAATCAAACCTTCACCCAGCTTAACCCTCTTCTCTAAGAATTTTTGTTTATTATAAGCATAACAATAAGTCATCTCTAAAAATTGCTCATCACCCTCCTCTTTTACTAAAAATAGAGCTGCTTGATTGGCATTAAGAAACTTTACCAAGTTTCTTATTACTTCTTCCGCAAATAAATTGACATCACTTGTTGTGCTACTTAACACATCTGAAAAAGTAGCTAATCCATTATTCACATGATCTCTTTGTCTTTCTCTTTCAGAAACTTCTACTAAGCTTTCTTGCATTTTAGAAAACGTGATACTAAAGTTACTATCTTGCTCTAACTCTACTGACCGTTGTATAGAAAAATCTCCTTTTGTTACGCTTTCAGAGTATTTTAATATTTTCTCCATTTGATTCAATAAATAGTTCAACGATTTTTTAATCGGTAAATAATCATACCCATCCAAAATCAATTTCTGAGGTAATTCTCCTTTTCTTAATGATTTCAAAAACTCATGTATTACTTTAATGTTATTTTGTAAATAACGAATTAAATAAAACACAATAGCGATAATAATCGTCAGGGTTACTAAAAATAATGAAATCAAAAGCACTGTATCATGTCTAAAAAAATTTGTTCGCTGATAATATTCCAAATATTGCTCCCTAGAATCATCTAAAAATTTATTATACCCTTCTGCTAAGTTATGTGTATTCCTTTTGAGCTGATTAAGTTTAGCTAAGTTAGGCGGGAGATTTGCCTTAGCATCAGCGATTAAGTCTTTTTGCAATAAAAATACTTCAATCACTTTGTCATTGATTTTGTTAAACATACTTCTAATCTCATCTGTATAACCATCATCCATGTGAATATCTACAGCATTTAGCACTGGTTGGACTTCTTTCTCCCAAACCTTTATACGTTGTGCATTTTTGTTTGCATTAAAATCTATATTCCCATTTCTATCCTGTAGGATGTTTGTCATTGTAATAAAACTCGTGTACGTTACTTTTTTCACTACACTTGAAAGCTTCGTTTTTAATTTCACTATACGTATATAATTATTGTTTTCTTGCCTTACTTCTTCTATTCGATCAATTTCTTTCTTTAAACTATGTCTAAAGTCTAAGTAAATCAGACTCACAAAAACCAAACATATCGTAATAATTGACACTACTACGGCGACTACACTGCGTGCAATTTCAGATGATGAAACTATTTTTTTCATATTCTAATTTATTATAACGATTTAGCTTTAATCAACTAAATCAAAATATTTATCTGCCATCTCACGTACTTGATCACCAATAGCCAAACAAGATGTTGCGGCTGGTGATGGGGCATTCAATACATGAATAGCATTGTCTTTATATTCTATTTTAAAATCTTCTATCATTTCTCCTTCAGGACCTAAGGCCATGGCTCTCACTCCTGATCTTCCTGGTTTCAAATCTTCCATTTCTAACGAAGGAATCAAGTCTCTTAGCCTCTCCAAAAACAATTTCTTAGAGAATGCTCTACGATATTCGTCTAATCCAAATCTCCAATTATTCTTAAAAAGCTTCCAAGTCCCTTTGTAAGCTAAGGCTTCTCGGGTGTCTTTCCAATTAAAATCGGTTTTACCATAACCCTCTCGCTTAAAAGTAAATACTGCGTTGGGTCCACACTCTACATCTCCGTTGACCATCCGAGTGAAGTGAACTCCTAAAAAAGGAAATGCTGGGTTAGGTACTGGATATATTAAATTACGAACCTTATGTTTAGCTTGATCGGTAAGTTCATAATAATCGCCCCTAAAGCCAACTATTTTCATTCCTGGGTTCACATTGTCTTTTTTTGCTAGCCTATCTGATTGCAGACCTCCGCAAAAAATTATTTTTTTTGATTTAAACTCTCCCTTATTTGTATAAAGTGTGTTTATACTCCCTTTTTCAAAGTTTTGAATTTCTGTACCCAAGTATACGCTACTTTTAGGATTGATTCCCTTCATCAATTCGGCACAGGTATTGGTTACTCCCACAAAGTCAATAATACCTGTACTTGGTACCCAAATCCCTTTTACTCCTACACAGCTAGGCTCTATTTCTCGGATTTTATCTGCGTCAATTTTTTCTATCCCTTCAGTATTGTTGGCTATTCCGTTGGCGAATATTTTCTCTAAAAATGGTAATTCCGATTCATTTTTGGCTACTACTACTTTACCGCAAACGTCATGTGCTACTTTATTGTCTTGAGCAAACTGCACAAGCTCAGTTCTCCCTGCTACACAATTTTTGGCTTTGTATGAGCCTGGCTTGTAATAGAGCCCTGAATGAATTACACCTGAATTATGCCCTGTCTGATGTGCCGCTAAAGTTTTTTCTTTTTCAAAAACAGCTATTTTAAGTGTTGGATGTGCTCGTTGTATTTTATACGCTACTGCAGCTCCTACTATCCCTCCGCCTACTATGGCTATGTCATAAATTTTTTCCAAATCTCTCTTGCCTTAACTTGATCAATATTGCATAATACAAGTTAATATTAATTAAATCAACCCCTTGGTTTAATTAGTGGGGATTGATATGATAAATACGTCTTATAAATAATAGCACCAATCATGCGAAACATGATGGCTTAGGGATAGAGCGGCTTGTCTGAAATCCTTCCCGATTTTTTCTATCGGGAAGATTGAGTAGCGATAGCCCGACTTTAAGAAAATGTAGTGGAACGGAATTTTTTCTTAAAGGAAGCTCCCAAATGTTTTTAGAATCTATCGTAAAAATCATTTTTACGTGGGTATTTCAGCACATCCTTGAGCATAGAAGATTTGATGTTAATCGAAAAATTATAACTTGTACGGGGTCCAAATGGTATCCAAGAGAGCCTCATTTCCCAACAGTTAAGGTCTCTATGAATGTTAATATTTGGGTATATAAATTTTTTATTAACGAAATCATACGACATCCTACCGTCTATCTTCCACTTTTTGGTCAAGGACAAATCACCTCTCAAGCTAAATGATTGTGTTTCACGTAGTGATTCTTCGGAATTATCTCGTAATTCAAGTCGGTTAATTTTATAGCTGTACGAAAGTCCTAAAGACCACGGAATATCATAGTTGACGTAACGGAAATCTGGATTTTCTCTTTCTAATCGGCGAATGACCGCCTCTTCTTCTTGGCTTGGAATATCTTTGTTCTTTAATTTTTTGAACACATTTGGATTCAAGCTAGTCGATAGTGTAAAGGTCATCCTGTCCATATAAACGGGTTCTTTTGTGTCTTTCCAGCGAAATTTATTTACTGAGACGACTCTCCCGTTAGTGTCTTTTTCTCTCACATAGGGGTGAAAAGAGCTATTCATCCTTAGCCCTATAAAATTAAGCAGTTTTGTGCTTGCCAAAAGTCTTATGTCACTCAAATTGATTGAGTCTTTAGCAAAATTATATGACGTACCTCCCGATACGTTTTCTAATAATTTAATATACTTCGCCTTAGATACGGTGTCTTTTAATGAGTATCTTTTCATCTCTACAACCGATGTAAGGTCGAAACCTACTGTTTGTGATAAGCCCAACGAGGACGGGTTGTAGGCTAAAGAATGGTACCTAGAAACGTTATACTGTCGATTACCGACTATTACTTCTTGGAAATTATTATTATCTCCTTTGGCAGAAAAGTCTGGAGAATAATCATATGAGAGTCTTGGGGAAATAGTTTGTCTTACCGCCCATTTATTATTGCCTTCTATCATTTTTTTGGATATAAATTTTCCGTAGAGTCTAGTGGTCAAAGACAAATTCATATTGTAATCGTAGGCACGGTGAAACCCATTATCACTGATCAAGGATACCGTGGTATCACTTGTGGTTTTGTAGTTCCAACGTTTAGGTAACCAATATTCATTATAATTACCGCTTCCTTCAATATTAAGAGATCCAAGTTTTAAGTTTCCTCTAATGGGGATAAAATGCTTGACTCCATACTGAGACCTCGCTATTATTTCATCAATTGGGGTATTGTCAAAAGCTAAAAAAGCGGTATCTAAATCATTATAGTTAGATAAGTTGAATGGTAAGTTGTAATTTATACGGCTATTATTGATTTTGTTTTGGGTATTCATTGTATAATTCAGGTTTATACTTTGAATCATGTTTTTAAGAGGGTTATCACTTCTTGTAATATTTTTGATTCTGAATGGGTAAAGTCTATTTTTTAATCCTACTGAAACTTCTGGTAAGGATAAGTTTACAACTTTAGTTTGATTGTTTTGACTGTGACGCAAAAGCAAGTTAACGTTTAGCAGTTTTTTTATTGGGAAACTATAGCGGATATTTGACCGAAGGGTGTTTTGTAAATAGTTATTAAAATTCCTTTCGTTGTTCTGGTTATAAGTTGTAGTTGCAAAATTAACTTCTGCACTAAACTTTTTCCCTCCTCTTGAACTAGGACTGTGACGCCACCTTAACTTATAATCGTTTATTTCGCTTCGTTGGGTTTCATCTCCCAGCTGAACTACATTTCTATAATTGAACGAAAAATTTCCATCAAACTTATATCTTTTTTTGTAGTTAGTAATCAAAGAACCTCCCCAACCACCTTTAGAGTAAATTTCGCCTAAAAATTTCGCACCAATATAGTCATTGACTGCCCAATAAAAACCACCATTCTTGAGATTAAATCCTCTATCTTGTTGTTCACCATACTGAGGTATAATAATGCCAGATGACCGTTTGTTGGCAATAGGAAACATACCAAAAGGACCTCCTAAGGGTAATGGGATGTCTTCTATGTAAAGTAAGAATGGTCCTGTGTAGACTCTTTTATTTGGTATTACTTTTATTTTTTTTGACTTGATGTAAGTGCCTGCTGTAGAATCCAAACAAGGACAAAAGTAAGCGTCTTGGGCATATAAAATATTTGAAGAATCTTTTACTGCTCTTTTTGTAACTAAATACCCTCCTGACTGCCTACTAATTAAGTCAGTTATATATCCTTTTTTTGTACCCCAATTGTACTTAACGGTATCTACTGAATATTCGGCATCTTTATCTTTAAATTTAGCTGTACCTACTTTATTGCCATTAGAGTCTAATCTATATGTAGCTAAGACTTCCTTTTTTTTCCAGTTAATCTGAATGTACTCTGCATCTAATGAAATATCTCCGTAATCTACATGAGCTTGCCCATATAAATGAGCCAACTGTTTCCTCACCTCAAATCTGATTGAGTCATCAGCGTTATAGTTAATTGTGGTTTCGATTGTGGAAGATTTTTTAGGCACACTTATTGTCTCTACACTATCTGGAGGAGATTGTGCTAATAAGCCGTCAGAAGCCAAGAAAAATACTGCAAACCCAATGATTGCCGTTAATTTATGTAAATAATTCTTCAGAATTGATTTAAATTTTAGAGATTTGTACAAATCTAACGGACTTATCCTTAATATCTATATAGAATAATGAATAATTTTATACTTACGTTTATATTATCTCTTACTTTTTTACTTGGTTCTTTTAATATTTTAGAAGTTCATGATAGCTCAATAAAGGTTGTTGTGATTGATGCAGGACATGGTGGAAAAGACCCTGGTTGTAATGGGAAAAAAGTTACTGAAGCCAAAATCGCATTACAAACCGCATTAGAATTAGGCAACATTATCAAAAAAAATATGCCTAACATAAAAGTAATTTACACACGAAGTACAGATGTATTTGTAGAATTACACGAGCGAGCAAGAATCGCTAATAAAAATGGTGCAGATTTATTTATTTCAATTCATTGTAACTCAGGTCCTTCTTCGGCCTACGGAACTGAAACTTTTGTAATGGGATTGCATAAGTCAGCTGGAAATCTAGCTGTTGCAAAAAAAGAAAATGCAGTAATCTTACAAGAAGATAATCATGATGAAAATTATGATGGATTTGACCCGAACTCTATCGAACAATACATTCTTATGAGTCAATTTATGGGTGCGCACCAAGGACAAAGTATTTCTTTGGCAGATAAGATAGAAAAAGACTTTAAAGGAAGAGTGCAAAGAAAAAGTAGAGGAGTCAAACAAGCAGGTCTTTTGGTCCTCTGGAAAACAGCAATGCCTTCAGTATTAGTCGAGATTGGATTCCTTACAAATCCTAAAGAAGAGAATTATCTATTAGAAAAGAAAAATAGAGAGTATATTGCATCAGGAATATACCGTGCTTTCAAAAGTTACAAAACAGAAATGAAAGCCATAAAAGAATAATTATGTCAAAAGAATTTAAGGTTGGGACTTTAGTTGTTATAAGTTTAGTAGTATTATATTTTGGTTTTAGCTTTTTAAAAGGACAAGACTTTATGAATAGCGAAAGCAATTATTTTGTTATCTATGACAATGTAAATGGTTTAACAAAGTCTAACCCTGTAAAACTAAACGGACTTGCTGTTGGAAGAGTTGCTCATATCAAAATCCTAAGCGAGCAAGAGAATAAATTAAAGGTAACAATCTCTATCAGTAATAGCCTAGAAGTAGGGGATGGAACTATTGCTACATTAAAAAGCTCTGGACCACTAGGTGGTAGCGAAATAGACCTTGTAATGGGTACTAACAAAGTTGCTTATGAAGGCGGGGAAGAAATACGATCTCACGTAGAAGGTGGGATATCTGCTATTTTTCAAGAAAAAGGAATTCCTATGATGGAAAACATATCTTCTCTTCTTGCTTCTACAGATGGGTTAGTGCAAAGTGTAGACTCGGTACTTATCCGAAAAACAATTGGGGATCTTTCTATCACCATGAGTAATTTAAAAAAATCCACCTATGGACTTGATAAAAAAATGGCAATCATTACTAATAATTTAGTGGGTTTATCCCAATCTCTCAACAAAATGTCTGGCACAATGAATAGCCTTACTGAAGAAGAGATAAAACCTCTAATGGGTAAATTTAACGGAATAGCTAGCAAATTAGAAAAAGCAGATGTAGAAAAGACCATCACAGAACTTAATAAGTCAATAGCCTCTTTAACCACCACACTTACAGCACTTAATGAAGGAAAAGGTACCATGGGGAAAATAATGAAAGATCCTGCTTTATATAACAACCTCAATAAGGCCATTACAGATATAAGTGAATTAATGAATCATCTTGACAAAGACCCTCGTCATTTCTTTGCTCCATTAGGTAAAAAGCAAAAAAAGGGAAACGTAACAAAATAACAATCGAAGAGACTGAATAACACAAACGTGAACAATTCAGAAATAAAAGCATTAATCACTCTACTTGACGACACAGACTCTAGCGTCTATAGTACTGTAGGAGATAAAATACTATCTATCGGGAAAGAAATAATCCCTTTTTTAGAAACCGAATGGGAGACTTCATTCTCTCCTATTGTACAAGAACGGATAGAAAATCTTATTCACTTAATTAACCTCAGTACAGTTAAAAACAAACTATACGAATGGAAAAACAGCTCTAAACAGGACTTACTAGAAGGTGCTTTTATAGTAGCTTCTTATCAATACCCTGACTTAGATAAAGATGAGCTAGAAGCCGACATTTGCCAGCTTTACTATGAGCTCTGGTCACATATAACAGAAGGAATGAGTACAATAGACAAGATAAAGTCTATTAATCACGTATTCTTTCAACAACAAAAATATTCGCCTAATACAAAAAATTTTCATTCACCAAAGAATTCTTATATCAACTTGGTAATGGAAACAAAGAAAGGAAATCCTATCACACTTTGTATTATTTATCTTCTTATTACCCAACGTATGGGCTTGAGTATCTACGGAGTAAACTTACCTAACCTATTCGTACTTACTTATAAAGATTCAGAACAGCAGTTTTATATCAATGTATTTAACCGTGGACTTATATTCTCTAGAGAAGATGTCGAGACTTATATAGGACAACTCAACAAAACGCCAAAAGAAGAATACTTTAGTCCTTGTGGCAACTTAGACATCATCATTCGCATGATTAACACTCTAATCATTTCCTACCAAAAACTAAATGATGAAGAGAAAGTTATTGAACTACAAGAATTGCTTACAATATTAACTCTCGATTAGCTTTTCTTCGCTTCCACTACTTCATTCTATTGAAAACAAATCGACACCT
>CAZEGV010000044.1:16833-23814 GCA_964511645.1 uncultured Cytophagales bacterium | reverse complement strand
TTTTCTCGTTCTTGGGTTGCAGATACTATCTGCAAAGCTTTGGTGACTTGTTTTTTGTTCCCAATCTTTTCTTATGATTTTATATTTTTGTATTTCAACAAGCTCAATATGATAAAATCATAAGAAAAGGATTTCCACTTCACCCCCTCACGCATCCCATCTAACACCGATTTGAATTGATATCATTTTTTCTTCCTCTCATGAATCTTGATATTGATAACCTCTACCAATAAAGAAAAAACTACCGCAAAATATACATAACCTTTAGGCACATGCACATGTAAAGATTCTAAAATAAGCATAAATCCAATAAGAATCAGGAACGACAAAGCCAATATTTCGAGGGTAGGATGGGCTTGAATAAACCGAGCAATTTTGCTAGCAAAACTAATCATTATAATCATCGATAGAATAACTGCAATTATCATTAGCGTTACATTATCAGTAAGCCCAACAGCCGTTAGTATAGAGTCAAATGAAAACACAATATCCAATATAATTATCTATACAATAACATTGAGCATACTTTTGGATGCTTTACTAACAATATTAGAATCATCTCCTCCTTCATCTACTTTATGGTGCATTTCCTTGGTGCTTTTAGCAATTAAGAACAAACCCCCAAAGAGTAAAATCAAATCTTTTCCTGATACTCCAATATTTGCCTGAGAAGAAACAATATCGTGGAGAGGTAAAGTAAACAACACTGTCTTAAAACCCATTATCCATTTAATACCTAGCAACATCCCAATTCTAAACAAAACTGCTATAAGCAGTCCTATTGTTCGTGCTTTTCCTTGCTCCTCTTTAGCTAATTTATTTGATACAATTGAAATAAAAATAATATTATCTACACCTAATATTATTTCCAAAAAAGTAAGCGTCAGTAAGGCTATTAGTCCTTCTGGTTGTAATAATTGTTCCATAATCTAATGTGAGATAACTCCCGAACCTATTAATTCCTCTCCTTCATACCATGCTACAAATTGACCTGGTGCAATAGCTCGTTGCTTCTCATCAAAAATAACATATAACGTACTATTTTTCATCATCAATAAGCAATCTTGAAGCTCTTGTCTATATCGAATTCGAGCTTTATACCTTCTCAACTCTCCTTCTTCAGCACGTAAATCCTCTCTTACCCAATGAATATCAGACTCTTTTATAGACAAGCCTTTTCGTAATAACCCAGGGTGATTTTCTCCTTGCCCAACAAATACTAAGTTTTCTTTTGTATCTATCCCAATCACAAACAAAGGTAATGGCACACCTCCAATCCCTAACCCCTTTCGTTGTCCTACGGTATAATAATGTGCTCCATTATGCTTACCAATTACTTTTCCACTATTAAAGTGATAAGGGTAAGGTGCTACTATTTTGTTTAGTTCTTCTGCCTCAAGTTCTTTAGTAAAGCCTAGGAATTTCCTCTGAAACAAGGTCGATTTCTCACTTAGTTCAATAATTTTCCCCGTTTTAGGCTTTAGTTTTTGTTGTAAAAACTCAGGTAATTTCACTTTCCCTATAAAACACAACCCTTGAGAATCTTTCTTCTCTGCTGTAGCCAACCCCGCCTCACGGGCAATCTCTCGTACTTGTGGTTTTGTATATTTCCCTATTGGAAATATCGCTTTTGCTAATTGTTCTTGGCGAAGTTGACAAAGAAAATAACTTTGGTCTTTATTTATATCAACCCCAGCAATTAATTGATGAACTTCATTTCCATTAATATCTATAGTTTGTTTTTGGCAATAATGTCCTGTAGCTACATAGTCAGCACCAAGAGATAAGGCTGTTTTCAAAAAAACATCAAACTTAATCTCACGATTACAAAGTACATCTGGATTAGGAGTCCTTCCATTCTGATATTCATCAAACATATACTCTACTATACGTTCTTTATACTGCTCACTAAGGTCTATTGTCTGAAAAGGAATGCCTAAAGATTCTGCTACAATAAGAGCATCATTACTATCTTCTAGCCAAGGGCATTCATCACTAATAGTGACGGTGTCATCATGCCAGTTTTTCATAAAAAGAACAATAACTTCATGTCCCTCTTTCTGTAAAAGATAAGCTGCTACACTAGAGTCAACTCCTCCCGATAAGCCAACAATTATTTTTGCCACTACCTAGAAAAACTAATTTCTACCCTTCTATTAGTAGCCCTTCCTTCTTCTGTGTCATTAGCTGCTACTGGCTTCAACTCTCCTTGCCATTTCAAAAATAGAGCATGATTACTTACTTTTTTCTTTAACAAAAAACTCCTAGCAGAAATGGCTCTTTGTTTAGACAAATCTCTATTATAATGATCTGGCCCAATTGTACAAGTATGTCCTGTAAGTGTAGCTTTTAGCTTATTATCATTTTTTAATAAAAATATTGCCTTATCAAGTAATTCTTCATCTTCTTTGCCTAAAGTGGCTAAATTAAAATCAAAATGAATTGTAATAGCTCGTGGCAATATTTTATTTCCCTGCAGGTCTTTTTTAGATAAGTCTCGCACCTCAGTATCATGTAAATCAACTACTTCATAACCTTTTTTCTTATTCATATCATCAACATAGTCCAATGCTTTTTCATAAATGAGAGAATCTATATTAATTCCTTTAGCCACTTTCATATTAGGGTCTAACACATCTTTAACTTGTACAA
This sequence comes from uncultured Cytophagales bacterium, assembly GCA_964511645.1. Taxonomy (GTDB): domain Bacteria; phylum Bacteroidota; class Bacteroidia; order Cytophagales; family JAAEPT01; genus CAZEGV01. The sequence goes on along the minus strand of CAZEGV010000044.1, from coordinate 21,162 downwards.
TAGTATCTACATTAACCAAATATTCTAAATTCAAAAAACCACTAGAATCGATAATATTTGCCAATATCGTTTCATTATTTTCATCAAAAAGAGGGGCTTTTTTTTGTGTAATATCAGCAATATAAATATCTGCTGTAAGCGTATCCAAATTACGAGCAAATAACAAATGATGGTCATCACTAATCGACAGATAAGCATCAAATCCTGCTGTATTAATCTTAGGACCCATATTTACTGGCTCTGACCATTTAGTCCAAGTTGAGTCTAGTCTCTCTGTTTCATAAATATCTACACCTCCATATCCTCCTGGTCTATTACTAGCAAAATACAAATGATTTTTGTCTTGAGATAAAAATGGAGAAAACTCAATAAACTCTGTATTAACAACATTACCTAAGTGAATAGGGTCAGTCCAATTATTTTCTCCTTTTTTGAGTACCACATACAAATCTTCTTTCCCTAATGTGTGTTCTGGATATTCTACAGAAATTAATAGTACATCACCAGTATGGTTCATAGAAAGTCCATAATGATAGATGTCAAAATCTAATACTGGCATATTTATATCTTTCGGTGCAGACCATATACCATCTCCTCCTCTATAAGTAATTGACAATCCTTCTTCCGTTTTTTTGTAATGATGGTTGTGTTTTAATTTTCTTTTATGATGGTGGTAATGATTCAATAGATACAAAGTGTCCCCCGTATAGCTAACTCCTACAACCACATTATTATACTCATCATTTAAAAACTCATTTCCTTCTATAGGAAAATGGTTAATTGGACTAGACCATGTAGAATCATTAATTTTTCTCGACATCCAAATATCTTGTCCTGCATACTTTCCTCCTGTATTTTGAGGATGAAAGGTACGTACAAAATAAAGCACATCTCCGCTATGTGATAAAAGAGGCAAATCTTCTTCAGCAGAGGAGTTAATTAAGTTATAAATTTTCTTAGGTTCGCTAATTGTAAACTCCTTATACAGGTCTTGTGAAAAACTCTTGATTGCAACAATAAGTAGTAATAAGTATAATCCTTTTTTCATGACAGTGACAATAATAATATAGATTAAAATTTAGCTAACAACACGATTTCGTGTGTACCCTTACTAAATTGTTTTAAAGTAGAAGTAGTGATATCGTAAGAGTAGCTAATTGTATAATGATGATTAAAAGTAAGTCCTCCCATCACGGCAATCGCATCATCATGACGATAAGAAACTCCTAATCTATACGAATCATCATATATTGCCATTACATTCACATCAAATGAAGTGGGGACATTTTTTAAAGTTTTAATTAAAATACTCGGGTTTAAATCAATTTTAGAACTTAATTTTTGTTTCGTTCCTAATGTTACATAATGATGGGTATTTATTTTTGCAGACAAACCTTGAGCATCAAATTTTAATTGATTTGGAACAAGCCCAACTACAGAATACCCAAAATACATATTATGTGAATATGCCATTATCCCTAAATTCATGTCCGCAAAAGAAGTTTTACTTTTCTTACTTAAAAAAGACTCATACTGACTATCATTTCCTTGAAAAAAGGAAATATCAGCTAAGTTTGTCTTAAACTGATTAAATGACAATGCTGCTCCAAGTGACACATGAAATTCATCTACCGCTAAGTGAAAAGCATACAGACCTGATACTGACATATTAGAAACAGGCAGGAAATTGTTACCGATTACATAAGCCCCCACTACATGCTTATTTTTTCCTTCTGATTCATGTCTCTTAAACAAATCTGAATTACTTACCCTAATAGAATGATCCAAGTATGAGCGAGTAATATCCTTGTTTAAAGTATAATTTCCTCCTACATAAAATGCTGATGGGTTATTTTGAAAGCTTGTCCACTGATTCCTATATCCCATTGCAACATTTAACTTATTGTTAATACCTGAAGCAGCAGGATTAATAATAAAAATATTATTGGTATACTGAGTAAACTGTGAAAACTGTTGAGAAAGTCCATTGAAGGAAATCAAGACAGTTAATAATACGAATGTTTTTTTTATGATATTCATAAGCTTATTTCAATACTGTTATTGTACCTGTTTGTGGCGTACTTCCATTTTTTAAATCTACAATGTAGTAATACACACCAAAAGGAACTCCTTCTTCATTATGAGTAGCATCCCAAGGTTTGTCATAACCTGTTGAATTAAATATTGGTTGCCCCCATTGCGTAAAGATTGATACTTCTGCGTCAGGATGGCTTTTCATCCCTCTAATGTACCAAACATCATTAATGCCATCTCCGTTAGGGGTAACACCTGTATATATCTTAATGTCATCTTTAAATATAACCTTTACAGAATCAGTTGTCATACAACCTTTAATATTAACCGCTGACACATAATACATTGTAGTTACTATTGGAGACACATCCAAGAAATCTAATAGAGACAATGACACATTACCTACATCTAGCCATTCAAAGTCAGCAGTCATATTTGCTGACACTTCCAAAGTAACCGACTCACCAAGATAAACCGCTGTATCTTCCGAAATGGTGATTTCTGGATTAGTAGAAGCATCTATTACAAAAGAAATAATAGAATCTGGACAAGTAAACGTAGATGCTACAAAATTGAAAGTGTATTGTAAATCATTATTATCAAATCCACTTAGTGTAGTGGCTAATAGCGAGTCCGCAGAAATACTAACACTACTTCCACTTGTTTGCACCCATTTCACTGAATCAGCATTCGAAATAGCAGACAAATCAATAGTTGCATCGTCACACAATAAATAATTAAACAATAAACCACTTGCAGTTGGTGGCGTTTTGATAATCACAAGACTTGAGTCTAACTTTGTAGCACATTGACCAAATGTACTTTCCCATGCCACACGCACAGAAGAGCCATAAGCTAGGCTATCCATTACAGTTGTTGACTGATTAGGCAAGTCGATTTTTCCTTGACCGCTTAATATTTTCCAAGACCCTGTAGAGAAACCTGTATTATTAACACTTAATGTTACTGTTGTATCACAGAAATATAAAGTATCCCCGCCATTAATATCTGGCACTTGAGTTGTGTCAAATACTGTAATTGTAAATGAACAATTAGCACTATTATTACCCAGATCAGTAGCAGTAAAAACAATTGAGTGTTGCCCTATTCCAAATACTTCTCCCGATGTTTTCCCTGAAGACTGGAGAGGAACAATACCATTAGTACAATGGTCACTTACCGTAGCTAATGGGAAATTATAAACTTGCTCTACACATAACAATTCAGATGGCGGACAAGTAATTACAGGTTTTGTATTGTCTTCAACTGACACTGTAAATTTACACGTATCACTTACATTACCTGCATTATCTTCTACAACTATCTCATAATCATAATCACCAATATTAAGCACAACGCCTGTAGCAAAACCTGATACAAATGAAATGGCTGGTGATACCGTACAATTATCGCTTGACTCTAAATTAAAAGTAAAGGCAACATCACAACTAGTCCCTACATAAATAGTAGTGTCATTTAAACACTTAATAGTTGGTTTAATATCGTCTACTACTGTGACATCAAATGTACATTGTGTCTTATGATTACTAGCGTCTGTTACTTCATAAACAATACTTGTAGAACCTAAGGGAAATGAGTTCCCTCGCTCTATCCCTGATACAAATACGCTATTAAACCCTGTACAATTATCGCTTGCTACTGGAAGAGTATAAGTAAATACTCGCTCACATAACCCTGGGGCTACACTTATTATAGTATCACTAGGACAGATAATAGTCGGTAATTCATCGTCTGCTACTGTTATAGCAAAAGCACAAACTATTTTGTTGTCACTGCCATCTTTAATCTCATAAGAAAGGTTTGTTGTTCCCACTGGAAAAACATCACCAGAATTAAACCCTGTAACATCTGTCTTTGTAACCGTAATTCCTGTACAGTTATCAAACATCGTTACACCTTCTACAAAATCTGGGTAAGTATAAACAGCTCCACAAATACCATTATCAACAGATACAATAGCGTCACTAGGACAAGTAACCGTAGGACCTTGAGTGTCTTCCACTAAAACATCAAATGTACATGAAGCTGTTTGTCCAACGGCATCCGTCACCAAATAGCTCAACGTTGTTGAACCTAAAGAAAATGAGCTTCCAGAAACTAACCCTGTAATATCTGTTTGAGTTAAAACTGAACCCATACAGTTATTGTTAAAACTTGGAAGTGCATAAGTAACTACAGCCTCACAAACACTATTATCTGCTGGTACAGTAATATTACTAGGACAAGTAATTACAGGTTTTGTATTGTCTTCAACTGACACTGTAAATTTACACG
>CAZEGV010000044.1:0-16733 GCA_964511645.1 uncultured Cytophagales bacterium | reverse complement strand
TAGCTCAACGTTGTTGAACCTAAAGAAAATGAGCTTCCAGAAACTAACCCTGTAACATCTGTTTGAGTTAAAACTGAACCCATACAGTTGTCGCTAAAACTTGGAAGTACATAAGTAACTACAGCCTCACAAACACTATTATCTGCTGGTATAGTAATATTACTAGGGCAAGTAATTTGTGGATTTTCCTCATCATTAACTGTAACATTAAAGCTACATGATTCTACATTCCCACCTTGATCTGTTACCTGATAAGTAACAACAGTCATCCCAAGATTAAACAAATCCCCTGAAGCCGATCCAGCTGTTTGAAGAGTTGTGAGCGTACAATTATCATTAGATATAATGCTATACGAATAATTTGCTCCACAAACCCCCGTAGAGTTAGACAGAATAGTATCATTAGGACAAGTAATAACAGGAATGATTGTATCTAATACTGTTATATCAAACGAACAACTAGCACTTTTTTCTGCACTCTGCACCTTATACTCTATAGTTGTGATTCCAACAGGGAATAATGCATTAGGACTAAATCCTTGTTCTAAAGTCATGTTGGCACCTATGCAATTATCTATAAAAATAGGCAGGTTATAATTTACGGCAATTTCACAAAGCCCTGTTTGTAATTTCACAGTAGTATCATTGGGGCAAGTGATAACTGGTGTTTGGTTATCAGTGATTGTTACAATAGTATTACACACGCTACTATTTCCACTGTTATCTGTTACTTTAAATGATAAGATAGAATTCCCCACAGGAAAGATATCTCCAGAATTAAGCCCACTTGTCAAAACAGCAGTCAAGCCAGGGCTACAGTTGTCAGACACTGGAGGCAAACTATACGTAACAGTAGCTTCACATATATTCAGTTCAGTATCAAAACTTAAAGTATCTGTACAAGTAATTATAGGATTAAGAGTATCAAGTACTGTAACACTAAATGAACAAGAATTTGTTAAACCAAAAGTCTTATCAACCACAAGGTAAGTATTGCTACTTACACCAATAGGATAAAGAGCTCCAGTACCTAATCCAGAAGGATGACCAGTAGTGGGATCAGTACAATTATCCGTTCCAATTGGCTCTATATAAGTATAAAAAAGTTCACAATCAATAGCTGTAACATACATGGTAGTATCTTGAGGGCAAGTAATCACTGGTGCGGTAGTATCTCTTACAATTACCACTGTATCAAAAGAAGATATACAACCTAAAGCTCTCACTTCCCAAACCAATATCACTCTAGGAGAAAAAATATTATTTATTAAACTCACAGCAGATGAAACATTACTAATTGTCGCAGCACCTTCTATTATGTCCCAAGAACCTGCGGCCGCTACTGGTGCTGTAGCTGTCAAAAACGTTTGAGTCACATCACATATTGTTTGGTCATTACCCGCTACGGATTGCTCTATATCATTATTCTTAGTCACAATAACTACATCAGAGGCAATACAAGCCCCATTAGTCACTACCCACACAAAAATATTAGGCGTACCATTAAGGTTACTGGCTACAGTCTTTGGGTCTTGATCGTCATTAAGAGAAACTCCACCTGAGATTCCCACCCATTTTCCAATCCCTATAGCTGGTGCAGTAGCATCCAAAGTAATTGAAGAAGTACACAAAGTCACATTATTTCCAGCATCAGCCGTTACCTCTAAACTACGTGTAATCGTTAGTGTATCATATGTTGCAGGACAACTTCCATTAGATATTTTCCATAAAAATTTATTTACCCCATAACTCAAGCCAGTCACTGCCGACAAGGTATCATTTGGGGTCTGAATTGTACCACTACCCGATTCCAATGACCATTCACCAGTGCCTATCAAAGGGGATAAAGCAACCAAAGTATCAAAAGGCAAACAAACTTCATCATCGGGAGATATTGCTCCAGTTTGAGGAGCTAGAGAATTAACAATTTCGATAGTATCTGAAGCCAATGGACAACCATTTCCATAATCTACTGTCCATACATATATATTTGTATCCGCAAATAAAAAATTAACACCTGTGTTAGCATCAATATTAGAGCTCAAATTACTACTTCCTTTAATCACTTGCCAAGACCCTGACCCCACAACAGGTGGCACTGCCGCCAAAACAGCCGTATTCTGGTTACACGTAACCTGATCTAGTCCAGCATCTGCGACAACAATTGCCGTAGCACTTGTCCCTGCTATAACCAAGTTAAACACTGGATGAGAAGCATCATTACTTTCAATTGTTAAGGTTGTAAATTTTTCAGTGAGTCCACAAGAGGGTGTATAATTGATATTAACTGTAGAGACACTATCTTTAGGAAGTACTACTTCTGATGGTGGTCCTACAATAAAATCAGTACTGCCAATAACAAAAAAATTGGAGATTTTCAAAGTGTCTGTATCTGTATTTGTAATTGTAAACACAAAATCAGAAGCAATCCCTACACTTAATTCACCAACAGACAATGTATCTCCATGGTTATAGGTAGTCGCATTAAAAGTGATTGAATAATCAACAGTGGCAGATGTAAGGCTTATAATTGCTAAGCCGATAAGAGTAAATAATTTAGTCATATGACATTCATTATAGTTGTAGCCGATAAAGATACAATTATATTTGGACTATACAAAATAGACCTGTATACTTAGGTATTCTTAAAAATAACCCATGGAAGACCATAACATTTTATTCCCTATTTTTCTTAAACCAAATAGCTTACAAATGCTCATTGTGGGAGGAGGAGGTATCGCTTATGAAAAATTAGATTTTTTGTTCCGGCACTCTGGTGGAATGTTGATTAAAGTAGTTGCAGAAACATTTAATAACAATATTGTGCAACTAGCAAACAAATATACCGAGGTACAATTAATACAAAAATCTTTTGATAAAACAGACTTATTAGACATCAATCTAATCTTAATTGCAACCAACAACAATCATAAAGTAAATAAAGAAATTTGTGCAGAAGCCAAAAAGAAAGGTATATTTGTCAATGTGGCAGATACCCCTGAGCTTTGTGACTTCTACCTCAGTTCTGTTATAAAAAAAGGAGATTTAAAAATTGCCATCTCTTCAAATGGAAAATCGCCAACACTTACAAAAAGAATACGGGAGATGCTAGAGGACGTATTACCTAACAATGTGAATGAGTTATTACAAAACTTACAAGAAATTAGAAACTCTCTAAAAGGAGATTTTGAATATAAAGTAAAGGAACTAAATCGGATTACTTCCGTCTTTAAACAAAAAAAGAAATGAAAACTATCTCAGTAGATGAATTAAATGAAATGCTGCAAACAGGGTCAGAAGTACAACTAATAGACGTACGTGAATTAACCGAATACGAAACAGCAAACATAGGCGGAAATCACATTCCTTTGGCAAAAGTACCCACTCACACTGACCAAATTAAGCACGACAAAAAGGTGGTAATGATTTGCCGAAGCGGCAGACGTAGTGCCAGTGCCATAGAGTACTTAGAAACTCAAGGTTATCAAAATTTATACAATTTGGACGGAGGTCTCTTGGCGTGGAAAGACGAAATCGATAACACATTCGACATTGAATAAGAAATGAAGCAATTTTACACCTTTTTATTTAGTGTCTCATTTTTATTCCTACAAGCTAAAGAGATAGACTTATCATCTCCACGTGCCGCAGTAGAAACGCACCTTCATTCCTTAGAAAACCCTCACTACCAGCCAAGTGTTGCTGCTAAAGTTTTGTTTTCTAAAAAAACATCCAAAAAAGAAAAAGAAAAACGAGCAATATGGCTCAAACAAATTCTTGATAGCAAAGCACAAGACCTTTATAGTTACAAAATTCCTGACAATCCCAATTACACAGACCCTCAATCGGGAAACTCTATATATGTAATAGACTCTAGTCTCAGTGAGATTTTTCTAGAGAAAATAGGAAACAAATGGTACTACTCAAAAAAAACGGTGGACGCCATACCAGCTTTATACGAAAGCACCTATCCTTGGGGAACTAAATACTTACTCAAACATTTTAATTCCGCTCAACACAATTTTACGCTTTTCGGCTTAGACTTGTGGAAGTCTATTGGATTCATAATCCTACTCATCATCGGTTTTTTTGTATATAAACTCCTCGTTTTCATATTAAAAACATTAGGCAATCTTTCTTACGCTACTCAATTACGGTCAAAACTCAGTATTTCTGACCATCTACTAATGCCTATAATTAAAGCTCTCGTACTATTTTTTGTTTTTTATAGTCTCACAAAGTTAATTCCCGTATTACAACTTCCTCTCTCTATCAACAAATACCTTGTGCCAATTTCTAGCTCTCTTGCTCCTATATTCTTAACCATAGCTTGCTACTACTGGGTGGATATATTAACCAGTTTTTTGGCTAAAAAAGCAGAAGCAACGACATCAACTTTAGACGATCAACTGGTTCCTCTTATCCGAAAAGCTCTCAAAACTTTTGTGATTATTATTGGGGGATTATTTACACTTCATAATCTTGGCTTTAATATCACAGCGATATTAGCAGGAATTTCAATTGGTGGTTTAGCCATTGCACTAGCCGCTCAAGAGACACTCAAAAACTTTTTTGGTTCTATTATGATATTTGTTGATAGACCTTTTCAGCTAGGTGACTGGATCATCGCTGACAAAATAGACGGAAGTGTAGAAGAGGTAGGCTTTAGGTCAACTCGCATTAGGACATTCTCAGACTCAGTAGTGAGTGTACCTAATGGAAAGCTGGCAGATATGACTATCAACAACTTTGGTCAGCGAAAAATCAGAAGATATAAAACAACACTATCTGCCACCTACAGCACATCCCCTGAATTAATTAATCAATTCACAAAAGGACTCAAAGAAATTATATTGGCACATCCCAAAACTGTAAAGCATCGATATCACGTATCATTTACAACATTTGCTGCCAGCTCACTAGACGTATTGTTCTACACCTTCTTTGAAGTTGCTAACTGGAACGAAGAGCTAGAAGCTCGACATGAATTAAACATCTCTATCATCAAACTTGCCGATGAACTCGGGATAGACTTCGCTTTCCCTACACAGACTATTCACATCGAAAAACCCACCATATAAAAAATGCACACTTCTTAAAACGTAATTATGAGACCAATCATTTCTTTACAAAAAGGAGACACTATACAAATCATATCTACTGCTCGAAAAATAAGTAAAGAAGAACTTCAACCTGCTGTGGACATATTAGTCTCTTGGGACTATAAAGTTGAGTTTGGTAAAAATTTATTTGCCGTAGAAAACCAATTTGCGGGCAATGACACAAAGCGAAAAGCAGACCTACAATCAGCAATAAATAACCCAAGGGTAAAAGCAATATTGTGTGCAAGAGGTGGCTACGGAACAGTAAAAATCATTGATGAAATCGACACTGAACCTTTAATTAAAACCAATAAGCTCATTATTGGTTTTAGTGATGTGACAGTATTACACGCCCACCTCAACCAACAAGACATAAGCTCTGTACATGCCACAATGCCCATACTATTCAGCCAAAAAGGTAACGAAAAGGCAATGTCATCATTAAAAAATATTTTTGAAGGGAAAAGAAATCACTACAAGATAAACTCTCATCCCTTTAATAAACTAGGGAAGGTGAAATCACAAATCGTTGGGGGAAATCTATCTATTTTGGCAAACCTAGCTGGAACAAAATCTCAACTTGACACAAAAGGGAAAATTCTATTTATAGAAGACCTAGACGAGTACCTCTACCATATAGATAGGATGATGATGCAACTCAAAAGAAGCGGAATGCTTGAGCAACTTTCTGGTTTGATAATTGGCAGTATGTCGGGTATGCACGACAATAAAATCCCTTTTGGCAAAGGTGCGTATGAAATCATCAAAGACATAATCGTTGATTATAAATACCCCGTTTGTTACGGGTTTCCCGTAGGGCATCAGGCAGATAATCGAGCCATCAGGTGCAATGATATTGCAAATTTATCTATATTAAAAAATGAAGTAATATTTGTGAATTAAACTCTCCTAAAATTAAACGAACATAGGTTGGTATCAAACAAGTAGGATAAATTTTTAAGTTTAAAATTTAGAAAATTATTATCTAACTTAACTACTATGAATCAATAGTTTTATATGGGGGAAATAGATCAATGTTGGTGTGTAATTAAGCATTCATTTTTCAAATTAGCTTTAGGTACATTATGATTTACAAAAAATAAGACTATCTTTATCAGAAAAAAAAAACAATATTCTGATGGCTGAAACTATACAAGATTTATTAACGGGGAATGTAGCGTGGGTAAAAAATACATTAAAACATAATCCTGGTTTTTTTGAAAATCTCGCATTAGAGCAATCTCCAAAGTTTTTATGGATTGGTTGTTCGGATAGTAGAGTGCCTGCTACGGAAATCACAAATGCCCTTCCTGGTTCAATTTTTGTACAGCGAAATATTGCTAATATGGTTGTACATACAGACTCTAACTTACTAAGTGTAGTTAATTATGCTGTAAAGGTATTAAAGGTCAGACATATTATTGTTTGTGGGCATTATGGTTGTGGTGGTGTACAGGCTGCGATGGGAAATGATAACTTTGGTTTTTTAGATAACTGGTTAATGCATATCAAAGATGTTTATTATCTTCATGAAAGTGAATTGAATAGTATAGAAAATGAAGAAAAACGACTTGATAGATATGTTGAGCTAAATGTAATTGAGCAGGTTAAAAACTTAGCAAAAATATCATTTATTCAAGAAGAGTGGGATCACAATGATATGCCACATATTCATGGTTGGGTTTACAGTCTTAAAGATGGACTACTTAAAGACTTGAACGTGAGCATTAACTCTAGTTTGGCATTAGAGAAAGTTTACCAATATCATTCAACTCCCAAATAAGTAGTAATTAGGGGAGATTTTCTCTCCCCCTTACTTACTACTTAAAACAAACAAAACACACTATTACTTCTTTTCTTTGGCTATGATTTTATCAGCTAATTCTTTGGTAAATTCAATAAACAAGCGGATGCTTTTTTCTCGATTTATTTTTTCGTTATCTCTATGGATTAAAATAGAATGTCTTTTTGATTCTATTGTATAATTTTGTTTGCTAATGAAATCAACCAAAGCTGGTGTAAAAAAATTTTCTAACTCATTTTTGTCATCTCCATAAAGATTAAATGATGGTTTTGAATCTAATATAATTGATCGAAAGTGGTACCTGCTTTTTAATTTTTTAACTAAACTAGTTGGTTCTAAATAAAATTCTGGAAGAGTGTCTGAATCAATATTGTCAATAATAGCATAAGTTCCTGTTAATCTGTCTTTCTTAAAATCACCTATTTTATCATATATAATATCAAACATCAAAAGTGAAAAATTAGACTCTGTACTAATCATCATATTCTGTGCCCTATGGAACCTAGATAGAATAGAAAAAGGTGCTAAGTACGGTTTTATCATTGCTGAAATAATGACAGGTTCAAAATCAAGTTTATACTGAGGTGCAATCTCTTGAAATAATTTTTGTCTTTTATTTAATTGCATATCAACTCGCTTTACTTGAGGATTTACTAATGTCTTACGAGCCGCCAAAGGGTGATTAGATTGGAAATGGTGTTTGTTAAATCCTGTAAGTGTCAATTGACCTCCTTCTCTCATAAAATCATTTTGTAAATGATGTAAGTTTTCTAAAAAAGTATGGTCTGCTAGTTTTACTTTCGAAAAATCTAAAGTAATTTTTTTATCTTTAGGCTCATTATCTATAAAAGATTTGAATTTTAAATAATTCATAAATGATGTCGCTCCTTTTAGTTTAATGACTTCACTGTCTCCTTCCTTTTGAATATCCCAATTAAAGGCAAGTAATTCCTTGAAGCTTACACCTTGCATTAAGTGCAATAATATTTTTAAGACAATCCCTACTGCTACGCCTATAAGCAAGTCCGTCATAATCGTCACAACAAGCGTAGTGATAAAAAGAAGGAGTTGATCATATCCTACATTTTGTACTTTCTTAAACTCTACTGGTGCTGCTAACTTAAACCCTGTATAAACTAGCATCGCCGAAAGAGCGGCAGTCGGTATTTTTTGTATTAAAGAAGCCGCTAGTAACGCAAACAAAAACAGAAATAAACCATGAAAAAAGTTACTCATCTTAGTTTTTCCTCCATTATTAATATTAGCTGAGCTTCTTACAATTTCTGAAATCATTGGCAAACCCCCAATAAGACCTACAAGGCTATTTCCTAATCCTACTGCCATCAAGTCTCTATTAAAATTAGTTTTTCGATGTTGCGGATCCATAGTGTCAATCGCCTTAGCACTTAATAAGGACTCTATACTACCTACCAATGCAAACATGATGATATATTTAATTGATGTAGCACTCGTGATTTGAGAAAAATCTGGATATGTAATACCCTTAAAAAAATTGTCTGGTAAAGCAACTAACATTTGAGAAGGGTCGATATGAAAATGTAATGACCCTAAGTCATAATCATGCTCATGACTTAAATCAAAATAAAAACCTAAAGGAATGGCAATAGCCAATACTACCAATGGTGCTGGTATTCGTTTTATAATTCTGTTTTTGATAAGAGGAAATAAAAACAAAACCAATAAACTAACAAAGCCAATTATCGCAACCTCTATATTCATTTTTTCAATGCTCTCAGGTATTTCTTTAATCAATTCAAAAGGTTCTTTTCCATCTGGCACAACTCCCATTACCAAGTGAAGTTGTTTACTCATAATGATAATCCCAATTGCTGCCAACATGCCATGTATAACTGATGATGGAAAAAAATCACCTAGTTTCCCTGCCTTAATTAAACCCAATAAAATTTGAACAAATCCTGCAATTACTACAATAGCCAATGTAAGTGCGTAACCCTTGGCATGAGTAGGGTCATTAGGACCTCCTAACTCTTGTACTGCGCCAATGGCAATTACAATTAGACCAGCAGCAGGCCCTTTGATAGTCAACTGAGAATCAGATAAGAACGTCACTAACAAACCACCCATTACTGCCGAATAAATCCCTGCAATAGGCGGAAATCCACTTGCTTTAGCAATTCCTAAGCACAGTGGTAAGGCAATTAAAAACACCAAGAAACCTGATATAGCGTCTGATTTTAAATATTTTGTGATGTTCATTATCTTTTTGTATTTATTATGTGGTTATTATTTTAAGATGATTTTCTCGCCTGAGTATGGTAGGTTTTGATATGAGGTCCTAAGAAAATACGGACATACATACGTAACATCGCAAGTCCATTGACTAAGAAAGAAAGTAACAACAAGACCAGAAGACTTATTTGTGGTAATTCGACACCGTTGAGCAGCAATTCCATTCCAACAAATGCAGAGGTTATAGGGAACCCCATTAATCCTAAAATAGATACGAAGAACAAAAATTCGGTAACAGGGTATTCGTAACAATGACCTTGATAACCATGCAAGCTAATATGTGTTTCTTCTTTTCTGATTTTATTTAATGCAAAGTGTCCCAAAAAGTAAGAAATCGTTATTCCTCCTGCATAAAAACTTAAATTAAACAAAGGCATACCCGTAGCAAATAATGCACTGGCAATAAAGAAATGAAACACTGCGATTTTATACCATGCATACAATACTCTTTTTCGCTCTGTAAATATTCTTAAAATATACATAAAAGCAATTCCTACAGTAATAGCAGAAAATAGGTTAGACGGAACATCTAACAATTCTACCCTAATCAAAATTGCAATTGTTGGAACAATTACAACCAAAAAAAATGAGACCCATTTTATAATTGTTACAGGTATTTTTTGTAACGTCATTCCTAAAGTTTTAAAAGGACTCCATACAAGGTGGTACATAAAACTATCTAAATACCACTCGTTAAGACTCAAAATGTATAATGAGTTACTAATATTTCTAATAATCGGGTTTAGCATTGCTCTCTTAACAGGCTTAAACTCGAAGAACTGTTGCTTAATTGCATAAGCCACAATAGATGGAGAAATTAATAGTTGGTAACTTCTAAGCATAGCATGGCTAGCAAAATGAATCAAGGCTAATATATGCCATCCTAACGCTACTTCAATCATCATTAAACCAACTTGAGCTACTACTGCATATGCAATTTGCCCTTTTATAGATGGCTGAATCCTTGCTACCATAGAAGACAATATAAAACTGATTAAGCCTAACCCAATAATAGCTACTTGCATATACGGTACATAAATCCAAAAAGCATAAGTTCTTAATAATACTAAAACTCCTAAATGCACTGCTAAAGAGCTATAAAAAATTGCGCTTGATGGCGTAGGACCTTCCATCGCCCTTGGCAACCATGCCGAAAATGGGAATTGTGCAGACTTAATTGCTGCGGCAATAAATATGCATAAAACAAATCCCAAAGATAGACCTGGGTAGTGTTGAATATGATCCAATACTAGTTTTTTGTTAGCATAAGCATGTAAACTTACGTTTGAATGCCAAATATGGTGACCTAACCACATGGCTAACATCAATGCAATATCGCCTAATCTATAAATAGAGAAAATCTTAATCGCATTTTTTACTGGGATAAAACGATTTCTATAATAAGCAATTAATAGAAATGAAGAAACCCCTGCTATTTCCCAACCTACAAAAATAGTAGTGAGATTCGCAGAAAGAACAATCATATTATAACCCAAATAAAAGAATAAGATAGTAGTAAAAAATCGCTTAAATCCATCTTCTCTGTGTAAGTAATTGCGACTATATGCCGTAATTAAGAAAGCAATAAAAGCCCCGACAAGTAAAAAAACAACCGTAACACCATCAAAGGTAAAATCTATATACAGTTCAAAATCTTCTAAATGAAGTAATACCAGTTGCTTTTTATACAAGGTAGGTTTACCTATAGCTAACCAGTAAATAGCAAAACCTAATCCCCCAATAAATTGCATCGCCAACATCACAAATGAAACTTGAGCTAGTCTTCTTTCATCTTCTTTAGGTATAATGGCGTTAATCAAAAAACCAAAAAAAGGAATTAGAATAAATATTGATATATAATTTTCCATTATGCTTTTTTAATTAAATAAACAGGGAAATTTTTGTCATGAGATTCAATTAGTGAATCTACATCTTCTACGGTGTCTAATAATTTTTTTAAGGGTTGATAATGAATAAATTCACCATTATCATATCGGTAAGTCTCATAAGTTTCAGGGTGTACGACAACAAAAACAATCCACTCATTCTTAATCCATTCATATGTGCTTGCATTCCGTTGAATAACATTTAAAATCACCTCAGGGTAATGCTCTACAATCATCATCAAACGAATAGGGTCATGTAAATCAATCATCTGATAAGGCAATCCTGTTCTCAAATCTCCTTCCACCCCATTTACAACACCAATTAAGCCCATTACGTTATGAGGTAATTTAGAGCCTGCACCTAACTTTTGGTTGTCCACAGTAGAGAAATAGTACTCTAAATTAATTCCACCACATACAGGGACAGCTGCGTTAAGTATTCCTAATAACAACTCACCATTTGGATCTAACTCATAATCGTATGAATTAGAGAAAGTTCTTCTATCCAAAAATAAATCCTCATGTAACGAGTGTCTCCCTACTATACACAAGGCATTAGTAGCATGGTTCAGCTCTGGTCGTGGTTCAAAGAGAGATATAGACCTATTCCTCACTTCCTTGTGAATTTTTTCAGCACTTTTGTGCGAGTTAATTGAAAAAAATCTTCTTGAGCGCTCTTTGGCATTCATATCCAATGCTTTATTAAATAACATTAAGTTACTTTCATGAAGTTTGCGGTTTTTATCGGATAGTAAATCCTCATCATAAAATTCTAAATCATCTCTGGTGGTATCATGTAATCCTCCTATAAATTGAGTAGAATTTGGAATACAAATTCCTTTCTCTCTTAACAAAGCTCTCACCTTAACATCATTTCCTATACTAGCAAATACTCTAGCATTTACTGACCCTGGTCTTCCAGAACAAGCCCCACAATCATATCCCGCATAATGCGTATTATTAATACTACTCCCCCCATGACCAATTGAATAAACTAAATTCCCAAAGTCTTCAATTAATCCGATGCTTTTTAAGACCCCTTCTACAATACTTACCCTTTCTTCTAAGGTAAATCCTATTTGAAGTCCATCCTCTGATTGCTCACCGTTCTGATTTTCAATACTCAACTTCGATTTCTTGCCCATATGCGAGAAAGAAGATGTTGCCATAGTACTAAAAGTTGGTTTGAAAATATTAAAAAACATCATCAATCCTGACCACAGCCCTACTAATAATGAATAGGGGTAACTTAAAATCGGATGGTGAGAAAATTGAGAAAAATGAATATCCTTTTCTAATTTTTCAGTTTCACCAATTTCTTTTACTAAATGCTTAGGTACAATTGAACCTGGGCATACCTTGGTATAAAAGTTACTACTTTTCGGCTGGTAATACATTGCTACACCAAAATGCCCTGGGGTACCGTAAGTTTCACAATTAGGATCAAATTTTTCAATATGCCTCCTAATTGAACCTTCTCTATCATCAATACAAAACATTGCTTGAAATGTTTTGTTTGTTTTGTGATGAGAATGTCCTTTCATTTTTTGAATTCCCGCAAGTACACTATCATAATAACTCCATTCATAAGCCTCTTGCCAAATTGAAATTGCATTATCTTCTACCGTTCTAGGAGTCGGTGCAAACAAATATTCTTGTTTACCAAATTGGTGCTCACTAAGTGGCTTCCATTTATTTTTTTGTCGATGCTCTAATGCATCTATTTCAAGAATTAATTCAAATTTAATAACATCTTCTAATGTAATTGGTCGAGTATCCATTAAAGATTCTGGGTGTTTTTCTATCATCGTTACGATTCCAGACCAACCAGGATGAGAAAATTGTTGCTCAAAAAGATAATTTTCATAAAGACGTTCATCCGCTACTAAGATATCAAGTAAAGCCTTAATTGTGATGTTTTCATCCCCAAGAAGCTTCATTCCTAGCTTGGTCTTTACAAAATCAGCTAAACTTCTATTCTCTAAATTTCTTACTGATGCCAAAAAACCACGCTCATCAAAAGGAAAATGCCATTGGGCTATGCCTTGATCAAGGTAGCCCCCCAAAAGTTTAAATAAAAGATTATTTATCTCAAATTCTAAATCAATATGATATGCTTTTTTCCACCAATCTCTAAAAAAACCTATCCTAGAACCTATAGAGTTATCATATTCTTTATGAAAGAGGTTGTGTATCCATTTATCAGCATTTTCTTTTCCTTGCCGTTTAATAATAACACATTCTAAAATATCTTCTCTAATAAGGTGTTTTTTATATAACTCACGATACTCTTCAATATTTAAAGATGTTTTATAGCCAAAAATTTTAGAAGCCCGGCTAATTGCTTCTTCAAAAGGAATGTCTTGAAAAGATCCTAATGTATTATGGTGTACAAAATCCTTAAGAGGAGCTTGATGTGGTAGGTAATGCTTTAATCTTTTTAAAACCTCAACTTCATCAAATTTCATCATGACCTTTTAAGTTTATTTAGCTAATTGGTCTAAGACCTCTTGGTATTTTATGCGTAGAGCATCTATATTCAATAACTCCATTTGAATAACGTCTAAATAGAGCGAACAATGAGTCTCATTTTCTTGTAATGATTTTTCAGATGCCTCAGCAAAACCAAGGGCTCGTAGTTTCCCAATTACAATAAACTGAAGCTCATGAAGAGTATATATGTTATTCTTGAGTACGCTTTTCATTTATATAATTAGAAATTACATTTGTTGACATAAGATAAATCAGTTTCTCTCTACTGATTCCACAAAACTCATCTATTTTTTCGACAAAAAAAATCTTCGTAACGACATTTTTATTTGATTTTTATTTAGTAAAAAAGTAATATATATCACATATTACATCATGCAATTTGAAGAAACGAAAAAAATATTCTCATTTAAAAAATATCATTTTGGAAGTGATGCAATATGGGACAACCTTAATACTGATTTAAGGCAACAACTACTTAATTCACTTCGTATTCTTAAATTCAGAAAAAAACAAATCGTATTTCAAGAAAATGGAATTCCTATGGGTTTGTACTTTCTAAAAAAAGGAAGGGTGAAAAAGTACAAAAGTGGATTTAACGCCAAAGAGCAAATTTTTTATATCGCTTCAGAAGGTGAGCTATTAGGCTATCATGCTTTATTGTCTCACGAATTTTACCCCGACACCACTGAAACGTTAGAAGATTGCGAAATTGGTTTTGTGCCTAAAGATGTATTTCTTAAGATTTATAACTCTTCAGATGAATTGAAAAATCAAATCACCAAAGTAATGGGGCATGAATATGGTGTTTTGATAAACCATATCACTATTATGGCACAATATAATGTAAGAGAAAGATTGGCAATTATGCTACTCTTACTTAAAGACAAGTACAAAAAAAAGGCTGGATTACCCGCAGAAATCACTATTTCAAGAGAAGATTTAGCTAATTTTGTAGGTACTGCCCGAGAAAACCTCATTCGCATCCTCAATGAGTTCAAAACAGATAAAATCATCAAAACACAAGGCAGGACTATTTTTGTGCTAAAACCAAAAATGCTTATTCAGATATCTAACCTCTCTCTACTTTAGGAATTTAAGAAGGTTCTGCAATCTTACTTTCTATGATTTCATAGTTTGCATTTTCATTGAGTCTGGTGACAAAAAAGGCACCCTTAGTAGTCCAACTATCCCATACAGTGTAATTGACATAACCCTTATCAAACACGTAGATATTTCCTTTCTCTACCTGTAGCTGTCCGAGGAAATCCTTGTCATTTTTACTCGGATGACAGTAATATTATATTTAATTTTTCTTTGATAATTTTAGCTTCATAATTAAAAAATAGGGTACACATAAGGTAAGGGACAAATACTAAGAGTAAACCACTCCAATCTGCTTTACTTTGACTTGTTATATCGCTCAAATCTTCATATTGGCTTTGATTAAATGTTTTTTTTAGAAGTTTGTCATTCAATAATTCTGTTAATTGTTTATTTTCAGTCAGTTTGTTAAATAAAGGAACTATTAAAAGACTTCCTGAAAAAATGGTCATAATTATTGCAAATATTATTATCACTTTATGAAGTCTTAATTTTAATTCAACCTTGCTTCCATTGACTTTTTCTATTATTCTTCCAGAAGCAATTGGAATAAATGAATTCATTCCGCTTTTTAAAATGCGTCTAAGTATAAATTTATCATTTTCTACAAACCCTTCATAATCTCTCAAAGAATTTTTAGTAAAAGTCAGTCCCAATTCTGTATTCCAAGCAATATTTTTCTTTATAGAATTCTCTATTTCATTTTTAGTCAAAGGACTATCAATTTTTATGTTTTCAAAAGGAAGAAAATTCATTCTAAGATTCTGTTTTTTTAATTTTTGCTAACGGTTACGCTAGACTGTCGTGCGCTTGTTTTGATTACAATATACGCCCAAAATGACTACGGAGCAAAATCGAAGATTTTCTCTTACGATATTTGTTCAGGTAAGAAAAATCTTCGATTTTGCGTTCCCCAATAGGTAACTAAACCCTTTAAAACACCTAAAAGCATGCAGTTTTAGCGACTGTTGGCAATTCGTGGTATTCATTTTTTCGTTTCCTGTGACTTTAAAAGTTCAGACTTCTGATATTTGCCGCTGCCGGCACGAGACAATTCCGACGTTGTATAATCGTCCACTGAGAAGAAAATGGGAGAGCTTAAAAAGTTGAGTTGGATTTCATCCATTCGATAATTAGGTTATTTATTCTGCCTAAAAATTGAAGTCGGACTTATTTGGTTTTGGCAAGTTCATTCTGGCGTGTTCATTTGTTCACCGTGGAAAAAGTGAGGAAATCGAGAATTGGTGAGCATTCATTTATTCATGTTGGATTCAGATTCATTAAACCGTGAAACTGAAAACTCAGATATGAGATTTGTTTAGGGAGAGAAATTCAGCAAGTGCAAATATTAACAATGACCACTCGCTCATCCTTGAAAATTGTTTCAAGTTTTTTTCTTAGTTTTTGTGACCATTCAAGATCATTCCCCTCTGTGTCATCATTTTCTATGAATGCCTTTACTTCCTCAAACTTAACGGTGACTTTATCTTCATTTGCAAATATGTAAATTCTGAAATCACACATATCACCTATGAGTTTAATTGTCTTAATCGGTTTAGAGTTAAACCATACAGAATCACTTTCAGACAGGGTGTGAACAATACCTATACTCCCTTGTTGATAGTGTATTTTAATAACCTCAATTTTAGTTAATAGGGAAAATTCTATCTTGTCTGGATGTTGAATCTCTATAACTTCTATGGTGTCATCATAAAATTGACATGTAAAAGGGATCCATTCAGAATAATAATTTAATGTGCCTTCTACCAATAATATTCTCTTTAAGAAGTCCTGGTTTTTAATTGAATCTTCAGGGAATAAATAATCAGGACTTGACTTATAGACGGTATCAATTACGCCCGTTTTATAGGTTATTTTCAATTGGATTAGAGCCATCATTCCTCCATCCGCAAATATTGGATAAGTTGTAAACAGAGATAAAATTATAATCACTAAATTTTTCATTTATCTATTTTATGAATGCCAACGACCCGCTAAACGTAGTTACGTTCTGGGTTTTTTATTTTTTTAGTATCTGAAAGATACGTTAAAAAATGGAAAAGACAAAAAGAACGT
>CAZEGV010000043.1:0-24240 GCA_964511645.1 uncultured Cytophagales bacterium | reverse complement strand
CATAAAGATACAAAATTTTGGAAAAATAAACTACTCACCTTGCAACGGTCTTATTCTCTTCGTTAAAAAAATGTACCGTAACTAGTTATGCTAAATTATTTTAATAATGCAAAAAACAATTCAATCTAATTTAGACGTATATTAAATGGTATTATTAACAACGAGGGATGGTATGAAAGATGCGTATGAATATGATCTTTTGAAACTACACCTTCTTTTAATATCTCCATATCTTACGATCGTTGCAAGGTGAGTTTAGGTACTCCAACATGTTTTACGCTTGACCCGTTTAATAACGAGATTCATCAGAAAAGTTACAAAAAAAATCCTCAACTAGATATAGCTGAGGATTTTTGAATTTTATTTTTGATACTGATTACGATCCACAAGCCTCACATTCATCTGGATTGTCTAGAGAACAAGCCATATCTACTGCATTCTGATCAACACTGAGCAAGTGTTCTTTAGACACAGTAAATTTAATAGCATCTGCTGCTGCTTTAGTTCTTAAGTAGTACATTCCTGTTTTAAGTCCTTTTTTCCATGAATAAAAGTGCATAGAAGTCAGTTTACCAAAATTAGGATTAGCCATATGAACATTAAAACTTTGACTCTGATCGATAAACGCACCTCTTTCTGCTGCCATATCAATCAGGTCTTTTTGAGAAATCTCCCAAACTGTCTTGTATAATTCTTTAACCTCTTCAGGGATCCCTTTGATACTTTGAATAGAACCATTTGCTGCAATTAGCGATTGTTTCATATTATCATTCCACAAACCTAAACGGATCAAATCTTTTAGTAAGTACTTGTTTACAATAACAAACTCTCCTGATAGAGTACGTCTTGTGTAAATATTAGATGTAAATGGCTCAAAACACTCATTATTACCTAATATTTGTGAAGTAGATGCTGTAGGCATTGGTGCTAATAACAATGAGTTACGTACTCCATGTTTGCGTACTTCTTTCTTTAATGATACCCAATCCCATCTTTCTGAGCTAGGTGTTACACCCCACATATCAAACTGGAAAATACCTTTCGAAACTGGTGAGCCTTTGAATGTTTCATAAGGACCTTCTATTTTTGATAGATTCATAGAAGCAGTCATTGCTGCAAAGTAAATAGTTTCAAAAATCTCTACGTTTAATTTTTTTGCCTCAGGTGATGTAAATGGATAACGCAATTTAGCAAAAGCATCTGCTAAACCCTGTACTCCTAACCCAATTGGTCTATGGCGCATATTTGAATTACGAGCCTCTATTACAGGATAGTAATTCACATCAATTACCTTATTAAGGTTTTTAGTAGCTGTATATGCTATCTCATATAGTTTTTGGTAATCAAACTTACCGTCAATTACAAATTTAGACAAAGCAATAGAAGCTAAATTACATACTGCCACTTCATCTGGTGCTGTATATTCTACAATTTCAGTACATAAGTTAGAACTTTGGATAGTTCCTAAATTCTTTTGATTTGATTTATTATTACACGCATCTTTAAACAACATATAAGGTGTACCAGTCTCAGTTTGAGATTCTAAAATAGCAAACCAAAGATCTTGTGCTTTTATTGTTTTACGTGCTCTACCTTCACGTTCATATTTTTCATACAGCTTATCAAATTCTTCTCCATAACATTCATGTAAGCCTGGAGCTTCATTTGGGCAAAACAGTGACCATTCCCCGTCTTCCTCTACACGACGCATAAATAAATCTGGGGTCCACATTGAATAAAATAAATCTCTAGCACGTAACTCTTCTTTCCCGTGATTTTTCTTTAATTCTAAGAAATCAAAGACATCAGCGTGCCAAGGTTCTAGGTATACAGCAATACTTCCTTTCCGCTTTCCACCACCTTGATCCACATACCTTGCAGTCATGTCAAAGTTTCTAAGCATTGGTACAATACCGTTAGAAACACCGTTAGTTCCTTTAATATACGACCCACTAGCTCTCACTTTATGGATACTCAAACCAATACCTCCCGCAGATTGAGAGATTTGAGCACATTGTTTTAAAGTGTCATAAATACCTTCTATACTATCGTCTTGCATCTGGAGTAAAAAACAAGATGATAATTGAGGTTTTGGTGTACCAGCATTAAATAATGTAGGAGTTGCATGTGTAAACCATTTGTCAGACATTAGGTTATAAGTCTCAATTGCGGCGGTCATATCTTCTCCATGAATACCTACAGCTACACGCATCAACATATGTTGTGGGCGTTCTACAATTTTACCTGCACACTTCATCAAATATGCTCTTTCTAAAGTTTTAAACCCGAAATAATCATAATTAAAATCTCTATCATAAATAATAGCTGAATCTAATAGTGCAGCATTTTCTTTAATAATACGAAATGTTTCTTTTGAAATTAGAGGTGCATGCTCTTCTGTCTTGGCATCCACATAAGTATACATTCTCTTCATTGTACTTGAGAATGACTTACTTGTTTCTTTATGAAGATTAGAAACAGAAATCCTAGCGGCTAACTTTGCATAATCTGGATGATTAGTTGTCATTGCTGCAGCTGTTTCTGCTGCTAGCTTGTCCAATTCTGATGTAGTTACACCATCGTATAATCCATCAATTACTTTTTTGGACACTGCGATAGAATCGATATAATCCATATCTAAGCCATAGCAAAGTTTGTCTATTCTAGCTGTGATTTTATCAAATTTCACAGTTTCTCTGCGTCCGTCTCTTTTTAATACTAACATTTTACTCCTTTAAATTGTATATGACTAACTATATGTGTTTTTAGAAATCTTCGTCTAATGAGAATTTGTTAGTTTCCTCATCTTTAGTAGAATCCATTACTCCTGATTTTTGATATTCAGCTACTCGTTTCTCAAAGAAATTAGTTTTTCCTTGTAACGATATCATCTCCATAAAATCAAATGGATTTGCCGAATTATAATATTTTTCACAACCTAATTGTTCTAGTAATCTGTCTGCTACAAATTCGATATATTGAGACATTAACTTAGAATTCATACCTATAAGACTCACAGGCAAAGCATCTACTATAAATTCTTGTTCTATTTCTACCGCATCTATAATAATTTCTAAAACCCTCTTTTCTGGAATTTTATTGATAAGATGAGCATTAAAGAGGTGACAAGCAAAATCACAATGCAAACCTTCATCTCTAGATATAAGTTCATTAGAAAAAGTCAAACCAGGCATAATACCTCTCTTCTTTAACCAAAATAATGCACAGAAGCTTCCTGAGAAGAAAATCCCCTCTACTGCTGCAAAAGCAATTAAACGTTCTGCAAAACTTTCACTATCAATCCACTTAAGAGCCCAACCACCTTTTTTAGCTACACAAGGAATGTTTTCTAAGGCATTAAATAAAAAATCTTTTTCTTTATTATCCTTTATATAAGTATCTATTAATAAAGAGTACGTTTCTGAATGGATGTTCTCTACCATTATCTGAAATCCATAAAAAAACTTTGCTTCTGCATATTGAACTTCTGACAAAAAGTTTTCTGCTATATTTTCGTTAACAATACCATCGCTTGCCGCAAAAAATGCCAAAACATGAGAAACAAAGTGCTTCTCTCCTTCGTTTAAGTTTTCCCAATCTTTAAGATCTTGAGCTAAATCAATTTCTTCTGCTGTCCAAAAACTTGCTTCTGCTTTTTTGTAATACTCCCATATATCAGCATGCTGGATAGGGAAGACAACAAACCTGTTTGGATCTTCTATAAGGATGGGTTCTTTTACTAATGACGCCATTATTTTTGATTTTAACGTAATAATTACTTTTTTAATCGAATCTTTACTTCTACTTCTACCAAATAGATTAAGAAATAGAAATCATGCGTTCAACCTCTTTTCTGAAGCCGTAAACAAATATGATGAAAAAGAGTTTTCTATGAAAGCCCAAGTTATCCACAGGCACTTTTTTTGGTTAAAAAAAAACAACCTATTAATTACTGATTATCAGTAAGTTAATCAATTTTCTTCAAAAGTAAAAGTTTGTTTTTGAAACAAATAAACGGTTTTAAATTAACTCAAAAAAAGTAAAAGTAAATTTTCCACATCGATGTAGAAAAAAAATTATCCAATAAGATTTGATTTATATAAAAATGGGGTTATTTTTGTGACCTCATTAGAAAATTTGAAGAAAATGTACGCGATTGTAGAAATAGCAGGAAAACAATATAAAGTAGAAGAAAAAAAATTCCTTTACGTAGATAAGTTGGACGCTAAAATAGACAGTAAAATAGACTTTGATAAGGTCTTACTAGTAGATAATGGTAGTATAGCTGTTGGTACGCCATCAGTGAAAGGTGCTAAAGTTAGTGCTAAGGTACTTGACCAAGTAAGAGGTGACAAAGTAATCGTTTTCAAAAAGAAACGAAGAAAAGGATACCAAAAAAGCAATGGTCATAAACAAGAATATACTAAAATACTAGTAGAAAAAATTTCAGCTTAAGGTCTTCGTTAAAGAAGATTAGAGATTTTAAATTATTTATTTCGAATTATATTCGAATATATCAACTCCCAGTATGGGATTAAACTAAACTAAAAATGGCACATAAGAAAGCGGTCGGTAGTTCACGAAACG
This sequence comes from uncultured Cytophagales bacterium, assembly GCA_964511645.1. Taxonomy (GTDB): domain Bacteria; phylum Bacteroidota; class Bacteroidia; order Cytophagales; family JAAEPT01; genus CAZEGV01. The sequence goes on along the minus strand of CAZEGV010000043.1, from coordinate 19,653 downwards.
GTAGAGAGTCAGAAAGTAAACGTCTTGGCGTAAAGATATTTGGTGGTCAAGCTGCAATAGCTGGTAACATCATTATTAGACAACGTGGCACAGTTCACCACCCTGGTAAAAATGTAGGACTTGGTAAAGATCATACTATATTTGCACTAGTAGATGGTACTGTAGAATTCAAAAAAGGTAGAGGAGGAAGATCTTTTATCTCTATCATACCACAAGCCTAATAGCTTAACATAACATTATTTTTATTCCTAAAAAGGGGTTGTCAATTTGACATCCCCTTTTTGCGTTATTCGTTTTTTATCGATTGATGGCAGTCTCTTTTAATATCCACAAAACATTATTCTCTGTTGATAAAACGGTCACTACTCTCCCACTTTAATTAGTATATTTGTTAGGTATATAATTTCTGCTATGTATTTAATATTTGACACCGAAACTACTGGACTTCCTAAACGGTGGGATGCCCCTTTTAGCGATACAGACAACTGGCCTAGAGTCGTACAGATTGCTTGGCAACTTCATAATGAGCTAGGAGAACTTGTAGAACAAAAAGATTACTTAATACAACCCGACAATTACACGATTCCTTATAATGCAGAAGAAATCCACGGGATATCTACGAGTTTGGCTCAAGTACAAGGGGTTTCTTTACAAGAAGCACTAGAGGAGTTCAATATTGCTTTAGCAAAAACGAAGTTTATAGTTGGGCAAAATCTAAAGTTTGATACTAATGTAGTAGGTTGCGAGTTTACTCGACTAAGTCTTGATAATCAATTACAAGAACTCCCTGTACTTGATACTTGTACTGAAAAAACGGCACAATTATGTCAAATACCTGGAGGTAGAGGTGGGAAGTTCAAACTACCAAAGCTAGGAGAGTTACATCAATTTTTATTTAGCGAAAGCTTTAGTGAAGCACATAATGCCACAGCAGATGTTGAAGCAACTACACGTTGTTTCTTTGAGCTTATGCGTCAGAGACATTACAGTACTGCTGAACTTCAAACTGAAGAGAGTTATTTTACTGGTTTTTTATCTAAAAACCCAAATACAATACAGTCCATTGGGTTAAAGCACCTCAACCTCAAAAAAGAGAGCGCGAAAATAAAAAAACAAGACGGGCAAACTTCTAGCGGTGCTTCTCAACAGGAAATAAATAAGAATCTTTCCTTACTTGCTGATTTAGACTTCGTGCACTTACATTGTCATACACAGTTTTCGATTTTACAATCTACGGCTTCGGTTAATGATATTGTAGAAAAAGCAAAAGCTTTAGAAATGCCTGCTATTGCAATGACCGATCATGCTAATATGATGGGTGCTTTTCACTTTGTACGAGCAGCTGACAAAGCTGGTATTAAAGGAATTGTAGGTTGCGAATTTAATATTTGCGACAATCGACTAGATAAAAAAAGACAGAATAATGGTTCTCAAAATGTAATATTAGCTAAAAACAAAAAAGGTTATCACAATCTCGTTAAACTAGCTTCTTATGCTAATATAGAGGGCTTTTATTATGTACCTCGTATAGATAGAGAGCTATTATTAAAATACAAAGGGGAGTTAATCGTTACTACTGGCGGGATAAATGGTGATGTACCATCTACGATTTTGAACATTGGAGAAGAGGCGGCAGAAAAGTCTTTTATCTGGTGGAAAGAGAACTTTGGTGATGATTTTTATGTAGAAATCAATCGACACGGCATTAAAGAAGAGAACATCGTAAATGAAGTTTTACTTCGTTTTGCAAAAAAATACAATGTAAAACTTATCGCTTCCAACAATACTTATTACGTAGCAAAGGAGGATGCTAAATCTCATGATTTACTATTATGCGTAAGGGATGCTGCCAATGTAAGTACTCCTAAAAAATATATAGGACGACCTGGTAGGGATTTTAGGTATGGATTTCCTAATGATGAATTTTACATCAAGTCAGCAGACGAGATGAAAAAATTATTTGCAGATATCCCTGATGCGATTATTAACACTGTGGAGGTTGCGGATAAATGTGAGCCTTATTTATTGGCTCAAGATGTACTGTTACCTGCTTTTGAAATCCCAGAAGAGTTCAAAGACCCTAAAGACTTAGAAGACCCTAAATCTAAAATAGGAGAAAATGCTTACTTGCGACATATTACCTATGAAGGAGCAAAAAAGCGTTACCCAGAAATTACGGATGAAATCAAAGAACGCTTAGACTTTGAGCTACAAGTAATCAGTAACTCTGGTTATCCCGGTTATTTCTTAATTGTAGAAGACTTTATAAGAGAAGCTCGAAGAATGGGAGTATCCGTTGGTCCTGGTCGTGGATCTGCGGCAGGATCTGCAGTGGCTTATTGTGTAGAAATCACTAATATTGACCCAATTGCTTACGATTTACTTTTTGAGAGATTCCTTAATCCTGAACGTGTGTCAATGCCCGATATTGATATTGACTTTGATGATGAGGGGAGACAAAAAGTAATTGATTATGTAATCAATAAGTATGGTTCTACCCAAGTAGCTCAAATCATTACTTATGGTACAATGGCGGCAAAATCTTCTATTAGAGATGTTTCTCGTGTATTAGAATTACCATTGGGCGATGCTGATAGATTGGCAAAACTTATCCCTGACACTTCTTTGTCCAAAATCTTTGGACTAGATGATAAAGCATTAGCTACAAAGCTAAAAAATAACCAAGAGGATATTGCTAGAGCTAACGAACTCAAGGCTTTGAGCCAAGGTAATGGACTGGAAGCAACAGTTATTAATCAAGCTAGAAAGCTAGAAGGAACTGTCAGAAACACAGGAATACACGCCTGTGGGGTAATTATCACACCCGAAGACATTACTAATTACGTACCTGTGGCTCTTGCCAAAGACTCAGAGATGTGCTGTACCCAGTTTGATAACTCCGTAGCAGAAGATGCAGGTTTATTAAAAATGGACTTTTTGGGCTTAAAAACCCTTACTCTAATCAAGGATGCTTGTAAGAATGTAAAGGAAAGACATAATATAGACCTTAATCCAGACACTTTCCCGATTGATGATGAAAAAACTTATGGGTTATTTCAAAGAGGAGAAACCGTAGGAATATTTCAATATGAATCTGCTGGGATGCAAAAGTATATGCGAGAGTTAAAACCTACCGTTTTTGCGGATTTAATTGCGATGAATGCCTTGTATAGACCTGGTCCTATCGAATATATTCCTTCCTTTATTAAGCGTAAACACGGAGAGGAAGAAATCGTTTATGACCTTGATGCTTGTAAGGAGTACTTAGAGGAAACTTACGGAATTACGGTTTATCAAGAGCAGGTGATGCTTTTGTCTCAATCGTTAGCAGGATTCTCGAAAGGTGAAGCAGATGTACTGCGTAAAGCAATGGGAAAAAAGCTCATCGATGTACTCGCTAAAATGAAACCCAAATTCATCACTCAAGCAAGTGAAAAAGGTCATGACCCTAAACAACTAGAGAAAATATGGAAAGATTGGGAAGCCTTTGCCTCTTATGCTTTTAACAAATCACACTCTACTTGTTATGCTTGGATAGCCTACCAAACGGCTTATCTAAAAGCTAATTATCCAGCCGAATATATGGCTTCTGTTTTAAGTAACAACATGAACGATATCAAATCAGTTACCTTCTTTATGGAAGAATGTAAACGGATGAAGATGCCTGTATTAGGTCCTGACCTCAATGAATCTAATTATAAATTTACTGTCAACCAAAAAGGTGAAATCCGATTTGGGCTTGGTGCAATAAAAGGGACTGGTGCCAATGCTGTAGCCGAAATTGTAAAAATAAGAAAAGAAAAAGGTCTTTTTAGTGATATTTTTGAGTTCTCTACTCAGGTTAATTTAAGAACTGTTAACAAAAAAACATTAGAATGCCTGTCGATGGCTGGAGCATTTGATCAAATATCCGATTATCACCGTCGCCAATATATAGAACCTGCTAGCGATGGCTCTACCCTGTTAGAGAAAATTGTGAAATACGGTCAAAAAATGCAAGCCGAAAAAGAAAGTGCACAGGTTTCCCTTTTTGGCGGAAGCAATGGAATGGAAATTCCAAAGCCAAAAGTGGAAGAAATAGACGAGTATTCTGAAATTGAACGCCTAAATATAGAAAAAGAAGTTGTAGGGCTATACATTACTGGACATCCGCTAGATTCTTTCAAGATAGAAATAGAAAACTTCTGTAGGTGTACGATTAAAGATGTAGCCCAATTTAAAAACAAAGAAATTTCTGTTGGTGGTATTGTAACAAGTGCTAGACAAGGACAAACCAAAAACGGAAAACCATTTGGTGTGCTAAGTATAGAAGATTATACTGACAAAATAGAATTGTTTATGCTTGGTAACGATTACCTCGAATATGCTCATTTCTTCTCAATAGGGCAATTTGTTTATGTAAAAGGAAGGATGGAACTCAATTGGAGAAAAGGGAAAGAGCTTAAAGAAAATCCTCAACTCTTTATTACTGATGATGATTATGACTTAAGAACATCTAGTATTGAATTACTTAGTGATGTAAAAGAAAAACTTTGTAAAGGGTTAAAGTTAAAAATAGATGTGGAATCATTGGATAGTACCTATATTCACAATATCAAAACATTAATAAGTAATCATCCTGGAGAACATCTTCTTAAAATAGATTTTATAGAATATAAAACAGTAGAGGTAGCACCAGAAGAAAAAGAAGATGGACTTATTGTAACTTGTGCACCAGAGAAATCAAAAAAAACAACGCTAAAAGTAGAAACTGTTTCTCGTAGACATACAGTAGATGTAAGTAATGACTTATTACAAAAAATAGAACACTTAAATGGAATCGAATATGAAATACTTACTTAAAATCATCACCCTATCTGCAATTGTACTAAGTGCTTGTAAGCAGGAGAAATTAAAAATTTACGGTCCCCGAATAGAAAGCACAATAGATGGAGAAGTCAAGCTTTCGGATTATACTCTTCCTCCTTTTTCTTTTGAAAATCAAGATGGGAATACTGTTTCGGATAAGACATTAAAAGGGAAAATATATTGTACTGATTTTTTCTTTACAACCTGTCGTTCTATCTGTCCTACGGTCAACAATAACCTTACAAAGGTGCAAAAAGCTTTTGCTAAAAACTCTGACGTTCGCTACCTATCTCATAGCTTAGACCCTAATTCGGATACCAAAGAGATATTAAAAGATTATGCTGAAAAATTAGGTGCAGATCTTCGTACTTGGGACTTTGTACTCGGAGATGAAGCTACTATTTATGATTATGCTCAAAAACATTATTTTGTAAAGGCGATAAAAGACGAAACAGCATTAGATGGGATAGATCATAGTGGAAGAGTAATCTTAGTAGATCCAGTTGGGAGAATAAGAGGGTATTACGATTTTACAGATGATAATAATGTAGAGATACTAATCAACGATATTAAAACATTATTAGACGAAATGAAATAAGCTTCAATCAAGCGTGAAACATAATAAAGAGAAAAAGGTTAATCTTCTGATTTTTTTTCTTGCGTTAGGGGTTGACGTGGAAATCCTTTCCGATTTTTTATCGGGAAGATTGGGAACAGAAAACCCGACCGCATGAGCCATCCTTTTTGGCGAGTGGGGAAACGCCCAACCTAACTAATACTTACGCATAAAAAACAAGGTGTTACTATTTAATGATAATAACGAGTCGTACAACTGAAAGCCATAATATTCAGCTATTTTTTTCTTTCTTTCTTTATGTGTTTCTATATAGATGGGAATATTCAATTGATGAGCATCTTGTGAAATTTCTTTTTTTAAACTCATAAAAGTAGATAATAGGCTTTTGTTCTTAATCGCTATGAGCCAACAATTGAGGTATTTTCCGTCCTGAGGATGATGAGAGATAATTTTCTTTTTTCTTTTCAATGCTGAGCGAAGATTTCTAAGCCCGATAATTCCTAAGCTTAATTTTATTTTTAAATAAAGACTTCGAAAGGTTTTTGTTTGTAATACTGGTTGGTAACAAACTGCTACTCCTCTCCTGTCTTCGGTAAGATAAATACCACTTATGGGCTGTATCGTATCAAAAACATAAGTCATCAGTTTACGGACATATTTTTCATCATCCCTTTTGAGTTTTGCTAAAATATTAGGATCATTTTTGAATTGAGTTGTTAAAATGTTTACTACAGTACTACGATCTTTTTTACTCGCTTTCATACAGAAAAATCATTGTCAAATAAATTGGTATACTAATCAAAAAATAGTTTGCACCCAAAAAACTAGTCCTGTAACAATACAGGCACATATTACGCAAACAACCATAAGTTTAAAAGCTGAATCCTTATCCATAAATCTCTAATTACAAATTCCTTTAATCAAATATATTGATTTTTATCACGATTAAAAGCTTTAGCACAAAAAAAGCACCTAATAAACTTCTACCGCCCTTGATGAATCTACCCTAAACACATATCATCTCTTTTTCTTTTCAAAATCATCATTTTAATGTAATTTAAGCCTTTCAAAACAAACTAATCATAGTCATGAGTATCAACCAATTATTTAGAACAATAATATTAGGCATCATTGTAACACTTATACTTGGGTCATGCCAACGTAACCCTGTTACAGGCAAAAAACAATTGAGCTTGATGTCTCCTAAAAAAGAACTAGCAATAGGAAAAGAAGCTAATCCTCAAATTCTTGCACAATTTGGTGTATATAATGATGATAAGCTTCAAGCATTTATCACTAAAAAAGGAAATAAAATGGCTAGTATCTCTCATATGCCTAAACTAAATTTTCACTTCAAAGTAGTTGACTCTGACGTAGTCAATGCCTTCGCCGTACCTGGTGGATATGTATATTTCACAAGAGGAATCATGGCTTATTTTAATAATGAGGCACAATTTGCAGGAGTACTTGGACATGAAATTGGTCACATTACTCATCGTCACTCTGCTCAATCTCAAACTAAACAAATACTAACACAAGTAGGATTTATGGGCGGGATGATTCTCTCGCCTGCATTTAGAGGAATGGCTCAGCAAGCTTCACAAGGTATGCAGTTGTTATTATTAAAATATTCTCGTACCCACGAATCACAATCAGATGTATTAGGAGTAGAATACTCTTCTAAAATAGGATATGATGCTCATCAAATGGCAGGTTTCTTCGAGACATTAGCACGCTTATCTACAGGACCTGATGGAAAAAGAATTCCAGAATTCATGTCCACTCATCCAGACCCAGGGAAACGACACAGCACAGTAAACCAATTAGCTGACAAATGGCAGTCAAGCAATAGCACAGAAGGATTAAAAATCAATAGAAATTCGTATCTACGCATGATTGATGGTATAATATACGGTCCTGACCCACGTCAAGGATACGAAGAGCAAAACATCTTCTACCACCCAGAACTTAAATTCCAATTTCCAATACCTACTGGATGGACACTACAAAATACACCTAATGCAGTACAAATAGGACCAAAAGATGGCAGTGCTCTAATTACCTTCACTGTATCTAAAGATGCAGACTTCCAGACTGTAACTAATGAGTTTGTTACCAAATATAAATTTCAAGTAACATCACAACAAAACATCACAGTAAATGGACTTTCGGCCTATAAGGTCATATCAAAATTACCACAAAAAGACCCAAAAACAGGAGAAGAAAAAAGCCTAACAGTACAAACCGTCCTTATTAAATACAACAACTCAATGTACATATTTCATGGGCTATGCAACCCCGATCAGTTTTCAGCAAAAAGAACTGATTTCGGAAACACTATGCTTAACTTTAGAGCACTTACAAACGCTAAAAAAATCAACGTAAAACCAGAACGTATCAAAATCGTTGAAACAACTAACACAGCTAAAACTCTACAACAAGCATTTGTAAGCCAAAGAGTACCAGCAAGTAGGTATAAAGAGTTAGCCATCCTTAACGGAATGAAACTCACAGATATGCTTCCAAAAGGAACACTCTTTAAAATAGTAAAAAAACTTTAAAACTACTTTGGGTGTTTCCCCACTTAAAAAAAGTGGGGTCAGGCTTTACACTATATCTTTTTTCTTGTCATTGATTTAAGATAAAAAAGGATGTCGCTTCAATCCTTAACAATCCCTCACTCAAGTAGATTACGAACTATTACATAAAAAACTCTGTTCTATTTCTCTACCATACTAAATGTCATGAAAAAAATAAACACCCTTTTACTTTCGCTATTAATATCCAGCTTTGCTTTATCTCAACAAAAGGATCGCTCACAATTAAAAGGAAAATTTTTCAGCTATTGGGGGTGGAACAGAGGACTCTTCACCAATTCAAACATTCACTTCAAAGGAGACAATTATAAATTCACTCTCCATCAAGCTAAAGCTTTAGACAAACAATCACCTTTTAATTTTGACGTTTACTTTAATCCCCTAAAGCTCTCAATCCCACAATATAACTTCAGATTAGGTTATTACATCACCAACAAATACAATATCTCTATCGGACAAGATCACATGAAATATGTGGTGACACAAAATCAAATCGCCAGAATATCAGGAGATATAAATAATGGTTCAGCCTATGACGGCATATACAATAATGATAATATTAAGCTCACAAAAGACTTTTTGCAACTAGAACACACCGACGGGCTTAATTATGCTAATATCGCTCTGGGAAGAACTGATTTGATTAAATCAGTTTACGAAGGAAAAGTAAAGCTTAATTTGGTGGAAAACTTTGGGTTAGGACTTCTAGTCCCAAGAACGGATGCTACATTATTAAACTATAAAAGACATGACAAATTCCATCTTGCAGGCTACGGAACAAACCTAATGCTAGGTGCTAATATCACATTATGGGATGTTTTCTTTATCCAGTCCGAGTTCAAGGGTGGTTTTATTAACTTACCTTGGATCAGAACAACATTTGATAAAGCAGATTCCGCAAAGCAAAACTTCTTCTTTTTCCAAAGAAACATTCTTTTTGGGTTTATATTTAACTTAAACACAGCAAACAAATAATACCAGTTTAACTATAATATGAGTCTAATTTAGATTGAATTGTTTTTTTGCAATATCGAGGAAAAATGATTTAGCATAACTGGTTAAGGTAAATTATTTTAACGAAGAGAGGATAAAAAACAAATATCTATGTGATATTATTTCAAATAATTAAGATAATATAAAAGTACATAAAAAGGAGAAAACACTTTCTACCATAGGATTTATTTTCTTCCAAATACTACTTTTTTAGCCACTTTTTAACAATGACATTATCGCCATCTAATACTTGAAGAATGTAGGTTCCGCTTGCGTATTGACCTACATCAATATTACTACTTGAGCCTTCGTAAACAATCAAACCTAAGATATCAAAAATTTTAACATGCATATCTGCACCTAATCCATTGATATTCAAATATTCATTTGTAGGATTAGGGTAAACAGATATTTCCTGAGAAATACTTCCTGCATCGATGAAGGTTATTAAATTATTACATCCTTTAAATTTCAGTTCGGCAATAGAACATACATTACTCCCTGAAATGGTAGATGTTATTACTAACTTGATATAACGTATTCCACTTCTACCGCTAAAATATGCCGTTTGCCATGAAGAGGTTTTAGCAAAAGTCCAAGGATTGGCATTACTCCAAGTCACATTATCAACACTAGTGTAGATTTCTATATTCTTCGGATAACCATTAGAGTTATTCTGTCTATTGAGCATTTCCATCTCCGACAATGAATAACTATCGTTTAAGTCAAAAACCAACTCATGAGGTAAAGGTGCATTTACACTCCATTTGTTGTGCCATATCGTACTATTATCACCATCTACAGCTTTATCCGGTGTTTTACCTGAAGATGCAGAGCTATAACTAACTGTCGAAATTGTTGGAATTGTAATATTTTTAGTAGGTAAATAACTAACTATCTCGTTATCGGTTAAATCATCAGTAACTCCATTTGGTTTACTTACCACAAACTTGAGTCGCCATGCCTTACTAATGTCCACATTCGAGAATACTACCTCCTCTTTAGCTCCAGAAATCAATGTAGTAGAAATATTTCTCGATTCCACCACCTGCCCATTAATATACAATTCTAAAACGTATGTATTTATCGTCAAAAGGCTTTTATTAAATACCTCAATTTTAGGCGATAAAAAATCTTGACAAGCTACTCCACCTACATCAGAAATATTAGTTAAAGCAATTTCTTCTGACGAACTACAAGTACCTGTTACAGTAATAAAATCAGTTAACACCTGTGTATCAGTTCCATTTTTATCAATTACTGTTAATGACACTTTGTATGTGCCTGGTACAGGATAATAAACCTGCTGCCTCTCTTGAGTTGAAGTTGCAGGAACTCCACCTTCAAAAATCCACAAATAACTTGTTGATTGGTCTTCAAATAAAGCTGAAGCACTTGCGAAATCTATTGCATCTCCTCCACAGGTTGTTGTTGAAGTATTTGAACTAATTACAGACTGTGGACTCGAAGATTTGGCTAAATCATTTTCCCAAATCCCTCTAGTTGTCCCTGCTCTTATTATTGATTTAGCATAATTAATTTTCAGAAATTTCATATTAATACCAGGTAATTTAGTTCCATGAATTTCCCATGATGATTTAGAGTTATCTCTGTAATAAACACCATATTGTGTACCTACATAAACACCACCATCTGATCCTTTTTGATGAATCATAGAAGTAATTTTATACGCTCCTAAACCAGTGGAATAATTCACCCAAGAGGTTCCTCCATTTACAGACTTATATATTTTTGGACTAGACCCATTGGTTGATAACCAAATGACATCTGAGTTCTTACTATCAATTTCTATATTTCTAATTCTAACATTTGAAGCTAAGCCACTTGGTAAAACAGACACCCACGATGTTCCTCCATTTACTGATTTGCTTAATTTATTTACATTATTTAATTGATCTACAACATATATTACATCTGGATTGGACACACTAACTTTCACTTCTGCATAAGACCACGAAGAACCAGATTCTAAGGTTATTAAAGCCGTCCAAGAAACGCCATTATCAATACTTTTTTTAATTGCAAAACCCTTATAATCAACACTATACAAAGTGTAGTATTGATTAGGGTGAAACTGAACATTATTGTGCCTACCTGTATAACCAGACCCAAAATTAACTCCTGCTTGTTGGTAGGAAGGATGTCCATGAGATGGCCCACTTGAAGGTCTTTTTATAATGTTATCCCCACTTGGCCGAGCATAAAGCCAACTATCATCAATTGGATTTATTGATGCATTTGATGCATCTCCTCCCCCCAAAGGTTTCCAATAAGCACCATATATATCTTCATCTCTTACAATAACTCCGTTGTGATCCATTGCTGCCACAATAATATCTCGCTTTCCAGGTGTCATATCAAAACCAAGAGCCATAGTTATCGGTAAACCGTCTGCTCTTTCTACAAAAGTTTTCCCTCCGTCTTCAGAAAGGGTAATTCCTCCATCGTTGGCTACCCAAACATCATTTCCATTAATAATCATATCTTGGATATCCCCATGAATATCAGTCCCACAGGTTTGGTCATCATTTAACACCACCTTAGGGCGTTTTGGAAGACTTACTTGCTCTCCTGTCCAATACCATGTTTGCATTTGATCAAAAGAAAACCGAGGCTGAACATTAGTAGCCGCTATCACAAAATTGGGATCTACATTAGATATGGCTATAGTTGTGGCCCATCTGATTTGTACTGCACTAAAGCCTTCTCCGAAAAAATCTCTATCTCCTGCTGACTTATTGACAATTCCAGCAGCTGCTCCACAGCAAGCTCTAGAAAAACTCGCCCCAGAATCTACTGATTTGTAAAAAGCTGCCCCTTCGTCTGAAACATTCAAGTAAAAAGCTACTAAATCAGGTTGAGCTGGTGTTAAAGCTATTTTCCCTCTAATCTCCTTATTGTTAGGATTTGTAAAATTCGCAAAACCATTCGTCACCCGAGTAAATGTAAGTCCACGATTAGTTGAACGATAAAAATTAATATCCTTATTTTCTAAAACTAAAGTATAAATGATGCTAGGATTGGTTGGGTGAAATTTCACGTCTATCACAAACTTTTTATACCCAAACGTATATTTTGACCATGTTTGACCTCCATCAACTGAATGAGCAACTTTAGCAACTAAGCCTTGAGGGTTTATATCACTTGCAATCACTAAATTTTCATTTGTTGAAGAAACATCAACATACATATATTCACTTCGATAATCATCACCACCGTAATCTATACTTGGAAATCTACTAGTATAATCTATAGTAGTCATCGTAAAACTATCTCCCCCATCAGTACTTTTTAAAATTCCCGCATTGGTTGCTACATATACATAATCGGGGTTACTCACAGCAATCACAATTTTATTTATCTTTCGCACAAAAGGATGTTCTTTCAATAAGCTTTCTGACCACGTTTGTCCTTTATTCTGTGATTTCCACAAACCTCCATTCAAACCTCCTGCAAATACAATATTTGGGTTGGTTGGATGTACTGCAATACTTCTTACAACACCATTTTGACCGGTATAATAACAATCTGAACGGTCAATTTTCACATCTAGAGCTTTCCATTCTTTCCCGATTCCTTGTATTTTCTGATTCCCCTTCTTTAAAAAACTTCCTACTTTGATTGGATTTCCATTTTCATCAAAAGAGGACATTGAATATGTTCTCACAAAAAATAAAAAAGCACGAGTATATTCATTCTTTTCCCATTCATGGCTTTCATAATAAGAATCATAAGAGCTTACTATGTCATAATAATTAGGAACTTCCTTATTTAGTAACGTGTAATATTCTGGAGCATCCTGAGCGTGAACACCTAACATACAAATAAAGTAGATGAAGATGGTTTTAAAAAGATTTTTACTAAACATGACTTATAGTTGTTAGGTTAGTTAATAATAACTATTTTACAAAAAAATAGCTTAAGAAGCTCTGAAAATATATGTTTTTTTACATATGAAGATTTATTTTTTTCGGGAAATCGTATAATGCAACAAACCAATTAAGCTTTCTCTAGACTCTGAAGCTGGAAAGCCCTCAATTGCTGTCAATGCTTTGTTCAAATACTCATTCATTTTTTTCTGAGTATAATCCAACCCACTACTTGCTTTCACAAAAGCGATTACTTCCTTTACAGCCTCTCTTTTATGGCTCTTATTCTTAATCAAATTACGAATATGTCGTTGCTGTTTTTTACTCGCTTCAGTTAATGCGTAGATTAAGGGTAAAGTCATCTTTTTTTCCTTAATATCAATTCCTACAGGCTTTCCAATATCTTGAGCCCCGTAATCAAACAAATCATCTTTAATCTGAAAAGCAATCCCTACATCTTGACCAAACTGGTAAGCCTTATCTATCAAATTTTTATCATCAGTAGTAGAGGCTACCCCTACCGCACAACAAGAAGCTATAAGCGATGCCGTTTTCTGACGGATTACATCAAAATACACCTCTTCTGTAATGTCTAATTTTCGAGCTTTTTCGATTTGAAGTAACTCTCCTTCACTCATCTCTTTTACTGCTTTTGACACTATCTTAAGAGAATGAAAATCTTCATTTTCGATAGCTAATAAAAGTCCCTTAGACAATAAGTAATCTCCAACTAAAACAGCAATTTTGTTTTTCCATAAAGCATTCACAGAAAAGAAGCCTCTCCTATAATTAGAATCATCTACTACGTCATCGTGTACCAAAGTCGCTGTATGTAATAATTCTATTAGTGCTGCTCCTCTATGAGTAACCTCATTAGTCTTGCCTGTTAAGTTAGCCGATAAAAACACAAACATAGGACGCATTTGCTTCCCCTTACGCTTTACTATATAATGCATGATTTTATCTAAGAGCATTACATTAGTACGCATAGAAGTACGAAAGGTAGATTCAAAATCTGCCATATCATAAGTAATAGGTGCTTGTATATCTACTAATTTCATACTCATGCTAAAACGACCAGTTATATTTAGAAATTCCTTTTATCGCAGCTACAAGTAAATCTACACCAGCCTTTACATCTTCTTTATTCACCATCTCTATCACTTGGTGAATGTGACGAGTAGGAATAGAAATAGCTCCTGCAATTGATCCATTTTTACCACTACGTTGTACACTTGCCGTATCTGTACCGCCAGCTGTCAGTATCTCTGGTTGCCACTTTATTTTTTCTTTTTCTGCTGTTTGTTTTAGAAACTCTACCATTCTATAATCCGAAATAGTAGAAGAGTCCATAATTTTGATGGCTACCCCTTCTCCTAAAGCTGTAATGTACTCATGCTTAGCTGCACCTGGTACATCAAAGGCTATTGTAGTATCCACTCCAAAACCAAAATCAGGATTAATGCTATGAGTAGCTACAGAAGCACCACGTAGACCTACCTCTTCTTGTACAGTAAATACTGCATAAAAATCATGATCTATACTTTCTTTTTTAAAATTTCTTAATACCTCTAACAATAAGTAAACAGAAATTCTATTATCAAGAGATTTACAATTAATACAATCTCCCATTTCTATAAGTTCTCTATCCCTCGTTATGGGGTTACCTATGTTAATGTACTTCTCAACTTCTTTTTTAGGCATTCCTAAATCAATAAAAAAATCTGTGATTTTTACACTTTTTGTGCGTTCTTCTGCCGTCATCACATGAATGGGTTTACTCCCCATTACCCCTACAAGCTTTTTATTTCCGTGTACGATTACTCGTTGTGCTGTTAATGTCTTAGGATCAAAACCTCCTAAAGTATGAAATCTCAAAAAACCTTTATCGTCAATATGGGTTACAATAAAGCCAATCTCATCCATGTGAGCTGCTGCCATTATTTTTTTTCTCTTACCTTTTGGTAGCCTCCCTTCTATCTTTACGATAATATTACCCATATTATCTAATTCTACGTTAGAATTAATTCCTTTTAACTCTTGTAAAATAAGATTCCTGATTTCAATCTCATACCCAGGTGCACCCGGAGTTTCGCAAATTTTCTTTAGTAAGCTTATATTCATTTTGGTTCATCACTTTAATCTTTTACACAATGTAAAATAATTTGTTTTCATAAACAAAAAATGTCCGATACTGATGATTAGTATCGGACATTTATATGACTTATAGTTTTGTATAAAGACTATACTTCGCTCAATTTAAGCATATTTGTTTTATTATTTTTCCAGCTTGGCAAAGCCAAAGTACTTACAATAATATCTCCAGAAGATAAGAACCCTTTCTTTTTCAAAAAATCTCTTACTTCAGTGATTGTATCTTCTGCGTTAGACTCTTTATCATAATAAAATGCTGTAACACCCCAAATCAAGTTCAGGCGTGTCAATAAAGCTTTATTATTTGTAAACACATAGATGTCTGCCTTCGGTCTATGTTTAGCAATAGAGTAAGCTGTAAACCCTGATTCTGTCATTCCTACTATTGCTCTTGCACCAGTTCTTTCAGCTAGTTGACAAGCACTTGATATCACAGCCTCATTTACAGATGTATCTTCACTACTAATTACACCGTAGTTTTTATTATAAATCTTATCTGTATTTGCTTCTACTTCTTGGATGATACGACACATTGCAGAAACAGCTTCGTTAGGATATAACCCAGCCGCAGATTCTCCAGACAACATCACTACATCAGCTCCATCCATTATAGCATTTGCTACATCGTTTGTTTCTGCTCTAGTAGGACGAGGGTTAGTAATCATACTCTCAAGCATTTGAGTAGCTACGATTACTGGTTTCTTCGCTTTATTACACTTTTCAATTAATTCTTTTTGAATCAATGGTACTTTAGCCATATCAATCTCTACACCTAAATCTCCACGGGCAACCATCAAAGCATCTGTAGCTTCAATAATCTCATCCATATTTTCAATAGCTTCTGGTTTTTCGACCTTCGAAATTACTTTAATGTCTTTTCCTTTTGACTTAATAATTTCTTTTAAATCAATAATATCTTGTGCTGAACGCACAAAAGACAATGCAATCCAATCTACATCTTGCTCAATACCGAATAATAAATCTTTATGATCTTTTTCAGTAAGAGAAGGCTCAGAAATAATAGTACTTGGTAGGTTAATTCCTTTTCTGGATTTAAGTATACCACCAAAAACAACTCTAGCAATTACTTTTGATCCGTCAGTGCTTTCAACACAAAGCTCTAAGTTACCATCATCAATCATGATAGGGTCACCCTTCTTCACATCTTGTGCAATAGTCTTATAAGTAGTACTAATACGAGAAGCACTTCCTTCAAAATCACCAGATTCAATTGTAATTATCTCACCTGATTTGATTTCAACACCATCGTTTTCAATTTTATTTGTACGAATTTTAGGCCCTTGTAAATCTTGAAGTAAACAAATATTAGTGTTATGCTCCTTATTTAAATCTCTTACCCAATTAATTACTTGAATATGGTCACTATGATCACCATGTGAAAAATTCATTCTAAAAATATTGGCTCCAGCTTGATGTAATTCCCAAATTTTTTCTTTCGTTCTACTAGCAGGACCAATAGTTGCAATGATTTTTACTTTTTTCTTAATAGTGTTCATTTGTATCAGGTTAATTCAAATAATTAATAAATTTTCTTTTTCTTTTATTTTGTCCAAATCAATCTCCTTTATATAAGTAATAACGAGGACGTTTGATAGCTTTTTCCTCACATACTCTTTAGTGTATATATCAGATTGCCCCCCAAACTTAAGAAAGTAATCGTATTCTTTCAACTCTGGAAGCAAATAAGGTTTAGAAACTTGAAAAAAATCCATCGATTTGTTCTGAATCAATGTAAAATCATACAATTCTGTCTCATGACAATAACAAGAGCAAATACATTTCTTGTTTTTTTGTCCTTCATAAAGATTTACTTC
The DNA here is from genome assembly GCA_964511645.1 of uncultured Cytophagales bacterium. Classification (GTDB taxonomy): domain Bacteria; phylum Bacteroidota; class Bacteroidia; order Cytophagales; family JAAEPT01; genus CAZEGV01. The sequence goes on along the minus strand of CAZEGV010000043.1, from coordinate 2,759 downwards.
CTCTCCTCTTTTAAGATCTAGGTTTAAACAATTGTTAATTCCCCAAGCTAATTTATAATCTCGTACAGCCGCTACAATTCCATAGATCATGAAATCATCTTCATACGATACGTCTAAAACTAAATTTGCCATGGGTAAGTTTATCTCTTTCAAAGGTACTATTATTCTGATTTTCCATCCCTTTATAAAAGACTTTTTTTACAAAAAATAAACGTCCGTAATAAAAGGAAATTCATACTAAAGGACTGTATTCTTCCTGATTTTATTCACATTTAGGTAAAATAGGTTATCTAAACTCGAAAATATTTGTGTTTTTATAAAAAATAGTTTTCTTTGCATCCATTAATAATCAAACAAAATACAAAATGTCTGAAATTGCAGAAAAAGTAAAAGGAATCATCATTGATAAATTAGGTGTTGAAGAATCAGAAGTAACTGCTGAAGCTGGATTCACTGCTGACCTTGGTGCTGACTCTCTTGATACTGTTGAGCTTATCATGGAATTCGAAAAAGAATTTAATATTTCTATTCCTGACGAACAAGCTGAAAATATCGCTACAGTTGGTGATGCTATCACTTATCTTGAAAAAAACGTAAAGTAAACTAAGGTTTATACCTTAATAACAACTTAAAAATAACTTTATGAAGTTAAAAAGAGTAGTTGTTACAGGGATGGGTGCACTTACACCTATTGGCAACAGTCTAGACGAGTACTGGAATGGTTTGCTAAACGGTGTAAGTGGTGCTGCCCCTATCACAAACTTTGATGCAAGTAAGCATAAGACTAAGTTTGCGTGTGAAGTAAAAAACTTTGATGCTGCCGATTATCTCGGTCGTAAAGAAGCACGTAAAATGGATCCTTTTGCTCAATTTGCTATGAAAGCTTCGGACGAAGCTATCCAAGACGCTAATCTATCTATTGAAACTGCAAACCCTGACCGAATAGGTGTTATTTGGGGAGCAGGAATAGGTGGGATTAAAGTCTTTGAAGAAGAGGTTACTAATTATGCTACTGGAGACGGTACGCCACGATTTAATCCTTTTTTTATTCCTAAAATGATTATCGATATCAGTGCTGGACACATTTCAATGAAACATGGGTTTAGAGGTCCTAACTTCTCTACCGTTTCTGCTTGTGCTTCATCTACTAATGCTATTATCGATGCATTCACTTATATTCGATTAGGGAAAGCCGATGCTATTGTATCAGGTGGTTCTGAGGCAGCAATTACTGCGGCTGGAATTGCTGGATTTAATGCTATGAAAGCTTTGTCTGAAAGAAATGATGACCCAAAAACTGCTTCTAGACCTTTTGATAAGGACAGAGATGGTTTTATTATGGGTGAAGGTGCCGCTTGTTTGATACTAGAAGAATACGAGCATGCAAAAGCTCGTGGTGCTAAAATATATGCGGAGGTAGTTGGTGGAGGAATGTCTGCTGATGCTCATCATCTTACTGCTCCACATCCAGAAGGATTAGGTGCTTATAATGTGATGAAAAATGCACTAGAAGATGCTGAGATGTCTGCTGATGAAGTGGATTATGTGAATGTACATGGTACATCTACTCCACTAGGAGATACTGCTGAAGTAAAAGCTGTGCAAAAAGTGTTTGGAGAAAGTGCTTACAAGCTAAACATTAGCTCTACAAAATCCATGACTGGCCACTTATTAGGTGCTGCTGGAGCTGTGGAAGCTATTGCTGCTGTAATGTCTATCAAACATCAGATTATTCCACCTACAATTAATCACTTTACAGATGATGAATCATTTGATCCTAGACTAAACTTTACATTTGGTAAGCCTCAAAAACGAGAAGTTAGAGCGGCTCTAAGTAATACATTTGGTTTTGGTGGTCACAATGCATCTGTTATTTTTAAAAAAATAGAAGAATAATTTTATTCTTAATTATATCAAAGTCTTGTTCATGAGGATATTTAATAAATCTAAAAATGATCAAGACTTTCTTTTTTCCAGTACACTCAAAGGAATAATTGGTAAACGTCCCAAAAACTTAGAACTTTATAAAATTTCTTTTCGGCATACGTCTGTAAAAGGTGATTCAAATGAACGATTAGAGTATTTAGGCGATGCTATACTAGGGTCTGTGGTTGCTGAATTTTTATTTAAAAAATTCCCATTTAAAGATGAGGGATTTTTGACAGAAATAAGGTCTAGAATCGTAAAAAGAGAATCATTGAACCGTATCGCTATGCGAATGGGTATTCATAATCTTATTGATTACGATAAGAAGTCAGTATCAAGAACTGGGTCTCTATACGGAAATGCTTTAGAGGCTTTTATTGGGGCTATATACTTAGATAGAGGGTATGAGTTCACTAAGAAATATATCGTAGGCAATATGATATATCATTATATAGATATGGATGATCTTGTTAATAATAACACTAATTATAAAAGCACCATACTAGAGTGGGCTCAAAAACAACAAAAGAAAATCAGTTTTACCATTTCTCAGGTAGACGAGGGTAAAAACAAAAAGATGTTTACTGCTGAGCTTCTATTAGACAATGAATTAATAGCTGAAGGCTGTAACAATAATAAGAAAAAAGCAGAACAGGCGGCTGCAAAAAAAGCCATCACAGTTTTAGGAATTCAGGATTAATATTTTTTATACGGCTTAGGAATCCCGAGGTGTCGTATTAGACTTTTTTTTACTTCTCTTCGTTAAAAAATATCGTAATTATACCATCTTAACTATAAGATAAGTCATTTATCCTGTTTGTTTTTACACTCTC
>CAZEGV010000042.1:0-24299 GCA_964511645.1 uncultured Cytophagales bacterium | reverse complement strand
AATGAATCAATTATTGTTTAATTAAAAAGTTGCATTTGTGACTTGAATTCAGCACACAAAAAATGCTTAAACTAAAATAAGGATTACAAAATTAAGAGTGTTTTACTCGGGAAGCTCTTTGTGTTTAACAAAATATTTTATAGCTACGGACATAAATAATAGCTCTATAGTTTTTGTTAAACTATATAAAATAGGTAAATTTCAACTTATAACAACAACTACAAAATGTTAAAAAACACATTACTTCTTTTATTTACAGCAATCACGCTTACTAGCTTTGCTCAGTCACAAGAGCAATTTGTACCTATAGCTGATGCAAAAAAACATAAGGTAATCGCTGTAACGGAGCTATTCCAAAACTATGACGAAGCAGGAAACATCATCCCGAATAATCACAAGAGCTTTATAGAACAGTACAACTCCCAAGGTTATTTAAAAATGAGAATCAATTTTAATCCTAATAACACTAAAAGAAATAGTTATAGCTTCCATTACAATAATAAACACCAAATAGATGGTGTCATTATCAAAAATGGAAAAGACATCATTGTTGACAAACACACAATCCGATACAACAAAAAAGGATTAGTAACAAAAGAAGAGGGATTAGCAACAGGAAATCAATACGTCATTACTTACAAATATAATGAAAATGAAAAACTCATCAAAAAAGAAAAGAAAGACAAGTCTGGAAAAACCATCTCACAAAAAGACTTCAAATACAACAATGAAAACAAAATCATAAAAGAAATTTACATTGGAAAAAAAACATATACCACAGCATATAATTACAACAAAAAGGGTGAGCAAATAAAAATCTCATACTCGGTAGACACTACGGTAAACTATACGCTCAAGTATACGTATACCGACAAAGGGGAAATCAACACCGAAGAGAAGTACGACCAAATACACCGCATTATTTATAGGATAACTTATCACTATGCTGAAAACAATAAAGCAACGAAAGTGGAACAACAATACAGTCAGCTAATGGGAGGCTATTATAAAAAATGGGAGTACATATATAACGAGCATGAGCATATCAAACAAATAAAAATGTACAACTTTACAGACAAAGTACCTGTAAGCATAACAAAATACATTTACAAAGAGAAAAAATAATACTGAATGAAAGACTTATTAAAGATTTTCCAAAAAAGATTAACCAACCTTACGGGAAATAATAAGTCTTTAGTGCACCTACGCTTACGCAAAACACAAGACGTAGACTTAAACTTATTTGATTTTTCTGAAAAACTCTCTAGTCATGAAATTTTGGAATCCCTTATCGGGAAAAAGAAAACGACAAAGCTATGCAGCTTATTGAATGCTCGGGATAAAAACGGTAACGAATTATCCAAGCAGTTGTCCAAAATCAAACGTCAAAGTAATTTCCTATTTGAAGAACACGGAAGCCAAAACCTTTATTTAGGCTGGCCTTATGTAACAGGGCAAATATCAAAGGATTTGATTATCCGTTGCCCCCTACTCTTCTACCCTATTAGTTTAGAAAAAACAGAGAGTCACTGGACAATACGCCTGCGAGACGAACCTATTAACTTCAACAAAAGTTTTTTACTCGCTTACGCTCATTACAATCAAATTAAAATCTCTAACGAAACCTTAGAGTATAACTTTGAAGAGCTAAGTGGAGACTTTCAGCAATTCAAAAATTCTTTATACGATTTTTTGAAAGAAAGCTCTTTAGAAATTAATTTCAATCAAGAATTATTTGAAAATAAACTAATCCCTTTTGTTGATTACAAAAAAATAGATCTCAAATATTTTGAAGGAGTTGGGCAGTTAAAACTAAGTTCAAATGCTGTACTGGGAGTATTCCCTCAGGCAGACTCATACCTAGTACCCGATTATGACCAACTAATTGAAGAGAAAAAAAACATCTCTTTAGAGGATTTTTTCATTTCTAAATCTTTTTTTGATTCTGGAGAAAAAGAACAAATCAGTACTAACGACCCTTATCGTCCTATCAAAAGTAAAATATTAGAATCTGATTTATTAACTCCTTATCGTATTGACTCTTCGCAAGAAGAAGCAATACGGAGTATAAAGAACGGTGCATCCATCGTTGTACAAGGACCTCCAGGCTCAGGGAAATCTCAATTAATTTGCAACCTTATCTGTGACTTTATAGGCAGAAAAAAACGAGTGTTAGTAGTCAGTCAAAAGCGAGCTGCACTAGATGTGATTTATGATCGACTGAGAGAAAAGGATTTTCACAATTTCACTGCATTGGTACACGATTTTAAGTCAGACAGAGCTAGTGTCTACAAAAAAATTACTGCACAAATAGAAGTCCTTAGCGATTACAAAAAACAAAATAACGCACTTGACAGTATCGAAATTGAAAGAAAGTTTTCGAGAACTTCTACCACAATAGACCAAAACACTGAAGAATTAACAGAGTTCAAACACGCTTTATTTAACACCGAAGAGTTTGGGAAGAGCATCAAAGAGCTGTACCTAATGGCGGATATCAACCAACCGCACATTAACTTATCTCATGAGTATCGTGACATTACTTATAACGATATAGATGGCTTATTATCTACTTTTAAGTTTTACTGGGATTTACATATAAGGCTCTATCAAGAAAGTCACCCTCTTAAAAATCGAACCAATTTTAAAAGCTTCGGCATCAAAAACTTACAAGAAATCAAAATAATCTTAAATGATTTCCGACAAAACATTCAAGATATTAATACCAAAAGCCTCAATATGACTGGGCATCAATTTAGCCTCAATGAGCTAGATTGGGTTTACAAACAAAAAGAAAGTCTCAGCACTTGGTTAAAGACATTAAACGAACCGAGTGCTTATGCTGTCTTCAGAAAAATCTATGAAAAAAAAACAGATTACAAATGGTTACTAGGTAAAGAAAAAAGTATCTATGAATGTTTTAGAGATATCGGAATCGAAAATTCTGTTCCTCGTAAAGACTTAGGAAAAATAGTTGAATTCCTAGATGAGTATGATCACTCAGGAAAAAACTTTGCTTCTAACCTAAATTATAAACTATTTAATAAACACAAACTGACGCTACAACGTGTGTTTGTTGATAATCAGCTCAATTTTGACCGAAAGGGAATAAATAGTCTAAAGAAAAAAATTGATAATAGACTTAATTTTGAACACTTTGTATCAGAAATGGCTGAACAAGACTGGGTAGACGATATTCCAGAACAGCCATCTTTAGAGAAATTCAAAAACTGGTTTCACAATCAGTTCGTTGCACTAGAAGCACAATACCAGTTACAAGAATTCAGGAGCCTAAGCCAGTTTATGAATATAAAAAACACTTCTCATGACCAACTCACGGCAAACACAAAAGAACTCGTTGAACTTGGAAAAGAAGCCCATAACAAGCTCAATACTTGGAAAAAATATTTTTCTCCTAAACTCATTAATGAATTTGAAACCTCAGATGAAAAAATCACTCTAGCAAGTAATTGTCTGCATAAAGATTTTGATGCTATGTGTGAATATGATAAACTCAAAAATGAATTAAGTCAAGACAATCAAAACATTTTTACTAAACTGACTCAAGAATGTAAAAACATTACAGAGGCATCAAAACTATTCAAAAATAGTTTATACATCACTTGGATTGGTCACTTGGAAACAAAATACCCAATCCTCACAATCCCATCATCTGGAAAGTTAGATAAAATTGAAACTGACTTACAAATTGCCATAAAAGCAAAAAGAGAGCTCAGTAAACAAATAGCACTCATTAACTTAAAAGAAAACACTTATAAAAACATCTCATTTAATAGGCTTAATAACCGAATTACTTATCGTGAACTAGAACATCAAGTTTCAAAAAAACGTCAACTTTGGCCTATCCGAAAAGTAATTGACCAGTTTACAGAAGAATTATTTGATTTAATGCCTTGCTGGCTAGCCTCACCAGAAACAGTTTCTGCAATATTTCCGCTAGAAAAAAACTTCGACCTTATTATTTTTGATGAAGCCTCTCAATGTTTTACCGAAAAAGGGATCCCTGCCATCGCTCGTGCCAACCAAGTAGTAATTGCTGGTGATAGTCAACAACTATCACCTTACGATCTTTACCAAACTCGCTACGAAGTAGAGGATGAGATAGGAAGTTCTCACGAATCCGAGACAGACTCTTTACTTGATATTGCCAACAAATACCTTAGCCCATTTACCCTAAAAGGACATTATAGAAGTAAAACATTAGACTTAATTGATTTCTCTAACCAACACTTTTATAACAACGAGCTATCACTAGTACAAAGCCAATTTGACAGCAATCATTATTTGCCCGCTATTGAATTTAATTATATTGAGAACGCACACTGGTATCAAAATACAAATATACTAGAAGCAGAAGCTGTAGTTAAAGAACTAATAACACTTATCAATAATGGAGAAGATGATATTGGCGTTATCAGTTTTAACTACAAGCAACAACAGCTCATCACAGATTTATTAGAAGATGCTGCTCAAGTTGAAAAATTCATCATCCCAGAAAAACTATTCATAAAAAATATAGAAAACATACAAGGAGATGAACGAAAAATCATCTTAATGTCTTTCACTTACGCACCAAGTGACACAGGACAGATTAACATGAATTTTGGTTCGCTAAACAGATACAAAGGAGAAAATAGACTGAATGTAGCCATCACACGGGCACAAGAAAAAATAAAAGTATTTGCCAGTATACTACCTCATCAATTACACGTAGAAAAAAGCATCCATGTTGGTCCTAAATTACTAAAATCATACCTAGAATATGTAATAAAAGTATCTGACCATAATTGGGAACCAACAGTGATTGACAAAAAAATATTTTCTAGAGAAACTTCACTTACCCATATCTTACCCCAACTATCTACTAAGCATATCGAATTGAATCAAAGTTTCCCATTTGCAGACCTTACTGCCATTAGTAACAAGCATTATGTAGGACTTATCCTCAGTGATGACGAACATTATTTACATAGTAAATCTATCAAAGAATTTCATGCTTACAAACCACTCTACCTCAAGCAAAAAGGCTGGAAAATTCAAAAAATTCACTCTCGGAACTACTTTTTAGACAAAGAAGCTATCCAAATGCAACTAGAAAAATTCGGATTTAAAAATGCCTAAACAATACCTACATATTTTATTTGACCTTGATCACACGCTTTGGGATTTTGAAAAAAATTCTCACGAAACCTTAATAGAACTATTCAATAACTATCAACTAAAAAAAACTCTTAATTGCTCATTTGAAAAGTTTTACAAACAGTACAAAAAAGTAAATGCCAGTATCTGGATAAGTTATAATCAAAAACTCATTAACAAAGAAACATTACGAAAAGAGCGATTTAACCAAATATTACTACATTTTAGATTGAATGACCCTACTCTAGCCATCAAATTAGAGAATGACTACATCAATACCTGTCCTAAGAAAACGCACTTAATCCCAGAAACAATTGAAACACTCCAATACCTTTGTTCAAAATACACAATTCACATCCTAACCAACGGATTTAAAGAAACACAAGAAACAAAAATAAAATACTCAGGGATTCAAAAACACATAAACAGTATGACCACTTCTGAATGCTGTGGAATCACCAAACCTAGCCCTTCCTTCTTTAAATATCATCTCAAAAAAATCAATGCGTTTCCAATACAATGTATTATGATTGGCGACAATCCCAATACCGACATACGAGGTGCAAGAGCTAGTAACATTGACAGTATACTATTTGACCCGCTACAACAACCCAAAAGCCTCAAAATCAAATGCACTCACTTGATTACTCATTTATCCCAACTCAAAAAAATTCTTTAAGAGCTTCCCCCACTCGCCAAAAAGACTCTTGAGGTCGGGTTTTCCGTTCCCAATCTTTGTTATTTTATAATTTTCATACTTCGACAAGCTCAGTATGACAACATTATAAAATAACAAAGGATTCCCACTTCACCCCCTAAGCCTACTCCCTACCCAAAATTGACTTTATATCTGGCTTAAAATAATTTTCACCTTTTAGCACCTTACCATCTTCTCTATAAATTGGATTACCATCCTTGTCCAACTTAGACATATTGCTTCTTTGGATTTCATTAAAAACTTCTTCTATCTTATCCTGCATCCCATGCTTAAGCAAAGTTCCGTAAGCAATATAAAGGATGTCTCCCAAAGCATCAGCAATCTCTACAATATCAGACTCTTCACACGCTTTTAGGTACTCTTCATTTTCTTCTTTGAGTAAATCAAACCTAAGTTTTGCATCTTTTGGACTTACATTTTTTATCTCCGAAGCATTCGTTATTCCAAAAGCTTCGTGAAATTCTTTCACTTTATTTATATATTCTTTCATAAAACACTAAATTGGTAGCTATAAAACTATCAAAACTTACGCTAACCATGAAGAGTATTACTTATAAAATTACTTTTTTGATTGCTATTTTTTTATTTATGGGGCTTAGTAGCATTACCTACTTATTCTATAGGCATTATAAAAAGCAGTTACACCAAGAACATATCGAAAAATCTGAACTGGTAAACGCTGTAACCAAAAGTCAGTTAGAAAAACATCTTGAAAACTTAAAAAGTCAACTTCACTTATTTGACCAAGCTACTTCTAACATTAGCCTCAAGCTGTTAGGTGACAGTACTAATAGTTACGACATGACCCAATTTCGCCGTCAAATTGCTTTACTAACAGCAAATTCAGACCTAGAACAAATATTTTTAATTCACCCTTCTGGAGATCTTATCTTTCCAAAAACACTACCAGCTATTGCTAAGTCTAACCATGTAGACAATAATTTATTTCACCGACTCAACACCAGTGATTTCAAATCTTTAACAAAACCAATTCCTTATTTTACATTTTCGGGTGTATACCCTCGTAACAAAAACACAAACTCTTACTATTGTTATGTTTTTTACCCTATACAGCTCGACACACGGCACAGAGCTCTAATTGCGGCCAAACTAAATATGAAATCTATTTATGACATCTTATTAAGAACAGAACAAAAATCCATTCATAATATTTTAGTTAAAAGAAACCTCAAAAGATACATCCAAATATCTCCTAATCAAAAAGATTATGTAGACATAGGAGAAAGGAAATTCAACCCTGTATTTAACCATAATAATTTAGTTAGTCTTAGTACTTCTAATGACAACCAAGATGGATATCATTCCGAATTAGTCCTTCTAGAACATGGAGAATGGTGTGTATATACCTATATGAACGAAAAAATATTATTTAAAAACATCAACAGACTACTCATCAAAACAATACTTTTATCTACTGCTTTCTTTATATTTAGTTTAATATTTTTTATGCTTTATGCCAAAAGAGCTTTGTCATCCCCACTAATAAAACTTAGTCAGCTATTAAGAAAAACTACTGATGGGGAATTTTCTGCTCCCGCTCACTATCGAGGTTACGATGAACTATTTCAATGTTTTTCATCTCTAAACTTACTGAACTCACGGCTAATTAAAACTAAAAAATTAATCACCAACCTCAACAACGACAAGCAGGAAAACGTATACGTAAAAAAAGAAGACCTTTTAAACATTGAATTACAAGAAGTTAACGAGCATATAAACGAACTTAAAGAGAATTTAAAAAATCAAATATGGATTAACAATGGTTTAACAAATCACTCTGAAATGCTTCACCAAAACAAGTGGACGTTAGATGAACTATGTAAAAACTTAATAGATAGTCTTACCCATTACACCACTCTCCAATTAGGGAATTTTTACATCATAGAAGGTGATAAAATCAAACTAAAAGCGACTTATGCCGATAATGGCAAGCACCCTTTAGAGTACAGCATAGGAGAAGGTTTGGTAGGTGAATGTGTGTCTAGTATGAAAATTATCAATACTTACTTTAAAGCTCCCCACACTGTTATAGAAACTGGACTAGGTGGCACAAATGAAGTATACCTACTACTCATCCCCCTTATGAGTAACAGCAAGGTAGTAGGTATATTAGAAATGGGAGGTATTACGCCAATTGATGCTATAAAAGAGCATTTTTTGGTAATCTTGAGTGAAAACATCGCACACAGTATAGATGAGCTCTTATGAGGTAAGCAGTTGAACTACCATTTTTTCTAATGTTTTTGTATATTTGGGGAATTATTAGACTAAAATTATATGTTAAACAAATGAAATTGGCTTGATATTTGAAATACTTGCTTTGTAGCAAAAAAAAAGTAAATTTTACAAAAGAACAAAAAACACAACATGAATAAATTCAGCATAATCATTACATTATTACTAGGAACTTTAGGTTTTTCTAATGCTAACAACCCTGCTCAAGAAGACGGATACAAAATCGAATTTGAAGTAAAAGGGACAAAAGCTGGTGACACTATTCAACTAGCTTATTATATTGGTACTCATGACCAATACGGATTAGAAGCAAAAGCTTACGCAGACCCTAACGGGAAAGGAAGATTTGTTTTTGAAGGAGATACTGCCATCCGAGAAGGCTTATACTTAGTAGTGATTCCAGAAAAAGGTTTTTTTGAAATCATCATCAATAAAGACCAATTTTTCAGTGTGAAAACTGACACAAAATCTTTTGTTAATAATATGATTGTAAAAGGCAATATTGAAAATGAAAAATATTATGAATATTTAAAGTCTACACTTCCAATTCAACAAAAAATAAAACCACTAAGCGACAGTCTCACGGCTCATAAAGATGATAGTTTGACTATTACTGAAGTAAAAAAGTGGAACAAGGACATTAAAAAGCTTGGCACTCAGCTAAATGATAAAAAAGCTAATTTCTCTAAAGAAAACCCTGACTTCTTTATTACTGAAATGCTTAACCTCAACGGTGCGTATGACATCCCCGAATACCTAGAAATTACTGACACTAACGATCGAAAAAATGCAAGATACTACCACTATCGTGACGAGATTTTGAGACGGGCTGGAGTATACGAAAACTCTCCTACACTTCGGTCTCCTGTGTTTAAACAACAGGTAGACAAATACTTTGACCAGTTAATACAAGTTCATGATACACTTATTGCTCATACGGATAAAGTAATAGCGATGGCAGGAGATGACTATGATATGTTTAGATTCTTAGTGATACACCTCACCAAACGTGCTGAAAAAACAAAGTATATGTGTATGGAGAAATATAAATGGCATATGTACAATAGATATTATCTCAACGACCCTAGAGTAGATTGGCTAAAACCTGAATCCATCAAAAAAATAGAACGATTTGAGTATATGATGCGCTACAATCACTGTGGGTTTCCTGCTCAAGAACTCAAAATGACAGACTCTATCGGGGTACAACATTCATTAGCTGGTTTAGACAAACAATATACTGTTGTAGTATTTTGGTCAGCAACTTGTGGACATTGTAAAAAAACAATACCACAACTTCATGAAAAATACTTAGAATTAAAAGACAAGTATGATTTAGAAGTTTACTCCATTCATATTGATAAAGAAACAAAAAAATGGAAAGAGTTCATTAACAAACATCATTTTGAGTGGCTTGATGTAAATGACCCTAATAACAAAAATCATTTCAGAGCTAAATACAACGTGTATAGTACACCTACTATTTATTTATTAGATGCTCAGAAAAAAATAATCGCTAAACGGTTTGATGTAGAGCTATTAGAAAAAATTTTAGACGATAAAGAAGCCTTAAAAAATAAGTAATAACTTTCTTTATAAAACTGGCACAACTACCCTTATATCCTCTTGGGTATAATAAACCTCAAGCATTTGGGATAAGTCCAACTTTACAGCATCTTTTTCGGCAGTGTTAAAGATGCTTGTTTGAGCTTTATTCATCAAGTATGATGAGTGATGACGAGCGGTATATACTTTCTTCCAATTCACCTCTTGTGCCCTTGCACCAAGGGTAGATTTATTCAGCCCTATATATAATTTTGTAGTGTATTTATTTTCTTTAGTCGGTAGTCCTTCATAGCAAACCATTACATACAAGCTAGTATCGTCACTTAACTCCTCATACTTTGTAAACAAATTGGCTAATGTTTTTTCTTTCAAAGAACCTTGGTATGCCTCTCCGTAAATCGTAAAATTATATTGATCTTTTTTTTCTACTCGTACAGCTTTAAAAGCTCCTCCATACCAAAGCCAACCTATCGTTACAAAAAGTATAATAAACAAAAGTGCTACTCCTATTCTGGTTGCTTTATTATTCATAATGTATGTGACAATTGCATGTCGTTAAGTTGTTTGTAATAACCGCCCTCTTTTTGAATCAATTCCTCGTGATGACCTTGCTCTACCAACTCCCCTTTTTCGAGTACAATTATTTTATCTGCCTTGCGGATGGTAGAAAGCCTATGAGCAATAATAATAGACGTACGCCCTTTCATCAATACCTCTATTGCATTTTGTATCAAGTATTCAGTTTCTGAATCAATAGAAGAAGTAGCTTCATCCAAAATTAAGACCTTAGGCTTGTGCACCAACACTCTTATAAAAGAAATCAATTGACGCTGTCCTACCGACAAAGAAGCTCCTCTTTCCCTCACATTATAATCAAGTTGTTCAGGTAGTTTCTCTATGAACCCCCTTGCCCCAACCATATCTATTGCTTCCCAAACTTCTCGGGTAGTAATCTCAACATCTCCAAGTGTAATATTATCTTTCACTGAACCTGAGAATAAAAATACATCTTGTAAAACGACTCCTATATTCTTTCGTAGACTAGCTAAATCATATTCTTTTACATCCATCCCATCCAATAAAACTTCACCTTTATTTAACTCATAAAGCCTGCTTAAGAGATTAATTGTAGAAGATTTTCCTGCTCCCGTAGCACCTACAATTGCTACACTTTTTCCTTTACCTACTTCTAGTGAAAGATTTTTAAGGATATAATCTTCATCATTATATGCAAACCACACATTCTTGAATTCAATACTTCCATTTACCCCATCTGCTGATAATTTCCCTTCGTTAATTATAGATTCTTTATTGTCTAACAAGTCCATAATACGCTCTGCACTAATAATCCCCATTTGCAAACTGTTGAACCTGTCTGCAATCATTCTTATTGGTCTAAAAAACATATTGAGGTACATAATAAAAGCAATTAATTCTCCTGGTCCCTCTATAATACCCGCTTCTCCCACGCCTATGTGCATGCCACCGTACCAAATAATAAGACCAATCCCTACAGCTCCCAATACCTCGGCTACAGGGAAGTAAATAGAGTAATATTTAACAGATGCTAAATTAGCATCTCTGTGCTCCTTGTTAATTTCGTCAAAGTTACTGTACTCTCTCTCTTCGGCATTAAATATTTGCACAATAGACATCCCTGTAATACGTTCTTGTACAAAAGTATTGAGCTTGGCTACTGCATTTCTCACTTGATTGTATGATTTTTTAATACTCTCTTTAAAAAGGTAAGTAGCAAATAACAAAAAAGGAAATACCGAAAGTGTAATTAAGGTTAATGCCCAGTTCAGGTAAAACATATAAGCCATAATGGCAATAAGTTTCAAAAATTCTGCAAGTAATGCTGTAATTCCTTGTCCAAACAACTCTGCCAATGTCTGAATATCTGATACACAACGTGTTACTAGCTGACCAATAGGTGTGTTATCAAAAAACTTTAACCTTAGTTTTAAAATATGAGTAAATAATTTTATCCGTACATCTTTAATTACGTGCTGCCCAATCCAAGCAGATAAATAAGTGTTACCAAAAAGTAATAATGACTGAAAGACCAAAATAGCTACCATCCAAGAAAAGAGTGTTGGCACTCCTGTATAATCCCCTATACGCAAGTGTTTGTCAATCAAGGCATGAATTAACATAGGGATGGCTGGAGAAACTATTGCATACACAATAGTCAAACATAATAGGAATATAAATCTCCACTTGTAGGGGCTTAAAAAAGAAATCAATCTTCTCAAAAGAAAAAAGCTAAATCCTTTATTGTCTGACATAACGCAAAGTTAATTTTTATCTCTTTATCGTCCTACACAATCTTTTGAAATGATACTTTTATTAACCGTAACATTATGATTTGGGGCTTCCCCCTCGGGATTTCATTCCGTTGCACTACATTTCTACTCCTCAGGGTCGGGCTGTCCGCACTCATCCCACCACTTCGCTACGCTACATGGCGTGATTCAAACAATCGCTACCATCCCTAAGCCAGCACGCCCCAACTTACAACGCCAATATTAAAGTTACTAGCCCCGAGTGAGAGACTTAAAGCTTTAACTGTTTAACTTAAAACAAAAAATATTAATTAATTTTTTGTACGTAATTTTGTACGTATATTTGTACAAATAATTAAACAATGAATTATGATTACAGCGACAATATCTGACTTCAGAAAAGACATAAAGCAATATTTCAGTAGGGTTACTGAAAATTTTGAAACATTAATCATTAACAGAGGCAACAATTCTGGGGTTGTTGTAATTTCATTAACTGAATACAACGCTCTTATGACTACTCAACATGAAATGTCTTCAGAAAAAAATAAAAAAAGACTGGATTCCGCAATTAAAAAATTCAAGGACGATAACTCATTCAGTAAAAAACTTATCGACTAATGAAGTATGTTTTTGTAGATGAATCTTGGGATGATTATTTATACTGGCAGAAGATTGACAAAAAAATGCTGAAACGAATTAATTTACTCATAAAAGATATATCAAGACAGCCCCATGAAGGGGTTGGAAAACCAGAACCTCTGAAACATAATTATCGAGGATTTTGGTCAAGAAGGATTGATGGAGAACATCGATTAATTTATCAAGTTCGTGAAGACGAAATCAGAATTATAAAATGCAGATTCCACTATGACTAAACAAAAGCCCTTCCACTCTGTCGGCTCCTTCCCAATGGAAAAGAGTTGTTGGATTAAAATTTTAACTGTTTAACTTAAAAACAAGCGAGTTATGTGCGTGAGGGATAGCAGTGGAAATCCTTTGCTGAGGCACGAAGCAAAGATTGGGAACGAATAGCCCGACACTATGAGCCCTATTTGGCGAAATAATGGCACGCCCAAATAGTAAATTAACGTTGAGTTAATCATTTGTTTTCCTTACCTTTGGAATCTTTATAAAACAATAAGTGTTGATATAGTATGTTCGAAAAAGTAGTCACCATATACACAGAGGCAAGTCCTAACCCAAACTCACTAAAGTTTGTTGCTAATTTTTTCTTGTTAGAAAATGCTAGCAAAGACTTCCCTAATATAGAAAGCACAGACAATTCGCCTCTTGCCAAAGAGCTGTTTGAAAACTTCCCTTTCATCCAACGGATTTTTATCGCTTCTAATTTTATTACCATCACTAAAGACAATACGGCTGACTGGCTAGAGGTCATCCCTACGGTAAAACAGCATATTATAGACTATTTGAAAGCTGAAAAAGATATTTTTTTATCGGGGATTGAGGTAGAGATTAAAAAGGAAACAAAGCCTTCTACCAACAAAAATTCTGTTATCGAAAATCAAATAAAAACTTTATTAGATGAATATATTCGCCCAGCAGTAGAGTCTGACGGAGGTGCTATTACTTTTCACTCGTATAATGACGGGATTGTAACTGTGATTTTACAAGGGTCGTGTAGTGGCTGTCCTTCTTCTACGGTTACGCTTAAGGCTGGAATCGAGAATTTACTCACTCGTATGATGCCAGATGAAGTAAAAGAAGTTGTTGCAATGAATGGTTAGGTTATTTTCTAGCCCTTACCATTTCTCGTTTTCCTGGAGGTCCAAGTAAAGATTCTACAGATAAGCCTAAAGATTTCAGATCTCTCTTAAGCTGTCCTTTGGCACAATAAGTAATGAAAAAACCGCCTTCTACAATTAAATCTATCACTATTTTTAATTGAGAAATTTCCCACATTTCTTCTTGATGGTTTGGTGCAAAAGCATCAAAAAACACAATATCATATTTGTTATCAGAAGTAAATTGTTCTAAAAACACTTCTTCTTTCAAAAAATTAAAATTAGCCAATATAGACTTCTTCTCTCCCCATTGAGATTGATGTAAAATTTCAAAAACATCTTGAGAATCTTTTATTAAAGAGGTGTAATTTAATTGCTTCAACAAATCCCAAGACAAGGGATAAGCCTCTATCGTATGGTAGTTAATTGTAGTTTCGGGATTCATTTCGGCATATTGGGCAGTCAACAAAGCATTTAATCCTGTACCAAACCCCACTTCCAAAACTCTTACAACTCTCTTATCTTCAGCTATAAAATCTACTAATCCATGTTTGATAAATACGTGTTCCGCCTCTTGAATTGCACCATGAGTCGAATGATACGTTTCATCCAATTCAGGCACATACAAAGTATGCGACCCATCTTTGGAGGTAATTAATTCAATATTTTTCCTAGAATCCAACACAAAGAAAAGAACCGTTTCTTAATACCTCTTTATTATACTTAAATTGTTTATCTCCATCCAACACCTTTCCTCCTGAAGCCTCTACAACTGCCTGACCTGCCGCAGTATCCCACTCCATAGTAGGATTATGGCGATAATACACATCTGCCTTGCCTTCTGCTACCATACAAAACTTTAAACTAGACCCTACCGAAATAGTGTCTACGACATCAAAAGTTTTTAATAATTTCTCTTCGTCTTCGCTTGCATGAGACCGAGACTGTACAGCAACCCTAGCCTTAGTAGAGTTATTCACTTTCAGTACAGAACGAATTCCTTTCTCAACTTTATATGCTTCTTTCCCTACTCTTCCTACATATACAGTGTCAGAAACAGGAGCGTAAACAACACCTAACACAGGCACTCTATCCACTATTAAAGCAATATTAACAGTAAACTGACCATTCTTTTTGATGAATTCCTTCGTACCATCTAATGGATCTACACACCAAAAAGCATCCCAACCCTTACGCACTTCATAATCATCATGATGACCTTCTTCTGACAAAATCGGGAATTGAACAGCTAATTTTTTAAGCCCTGCTTCAATAATATCGTGAGCAGCTTTATCAGCAATAGTCAGCGGAGAATCATCCGATTTAAAATCTATCGTTTTAGAAAAATCTTCATTCTCATAAATATCTAAAATTTTTTCACCTGCACGTATTGCTATCTCTACAATTTCATCAATATTTACTTTAGAATAATCCATTTTTTTTATTTTATTTTTAACCCTTGGAGCATTACGGGCTTTCCGCTATATCTTTTTTGTTATTTTTATTAAAATAAAAAACAAAAAAGGATGACGCTTCTATCCCTATGCCGTACAAAACTACCCTAAATATTCTTAATTCAGAAAATAAAGTCAAAACTTTACACACAAACCCTATTTATCACCTCATAGTTTGTACTTTTATTCCCATGAAACAATTACCAATATTCATTTTACTCATCCTAGCCTCTACCTGCCTAGCACAACCCAAACGAGAGATGAGAGGATTATGGATTTGCACTGCCTACAACCTCGACTGGCCTTCTACTGCCAATCTCGACTCTACTACCCAAAAGCAAGAACTCATCCAAATACTTGACCAAGCACAAGCCTTACACCTCAACACAATATTCTTTCAAGTAAGAGCCGCAGGAGATGCCTTTTACCAAAGTAAAACAGAACCTTGGTCACACTGGCTTACAGGCAGGCAAGGCAAATCAGCCTTATATGACCCACTCACATTCATCACCAACGAATGCCACAAACGTGGCTTAGAATTACATGCTTGGTTCAACTTATTTAGGGCAGTTTCTCATTACAAATTTTCTCCACCAGGTCCTACGCATTTTGCCACATTGCACCCAAACTGGTGCTACACCGCCAAAAAAAAGAAAATGCTAAACCCAGGTGTACCAGAAGCAAGAGGCTACGCCGTAAAAATCATTAACGAAGTTGTGTGTAACTATGATATAGACGGGGTTCATCTTGATGATTACTTCTATAAACAAGAAACAAACAATTACAAAATCCCTGATCAAAAAACATTTAAACAATATGGAAAAGGGTGGACATCTATAAAAGACTGGAGACGCAATAACCTCAATCTGCTTATTGACAGTATTTACAGTAACGTAAAAAGAGTGAAGTTCTATGTAAAATTTGGAGTAAGCCCAATCCCTACATGGCGACACAAACACCAAGACCCAAGAGGTTCTGACACAAAAACAGCCACTTCTTGCTATGAAGAGCTATATGCCGATACTTACAAATGGTACAAAAATGGCTGGCTTGACTATATTATACCACAAGGATACTGGGGGATTCAACACTCCTTTATAGGTTACAAAAAAGTAAGCGATTGGTGGGGAAGCATCGCTACTGATAGGCATATTTATATCGGTCAGGCCATATATAAAGTAGGCAATGACGAACGAAAAGGTTGGGATTCTGCAAAGGAAATCGTAGAACAAATAAAAATTAACAGGGCAAATAAAAACATTTCTGGACAAGGGTTTTATAAAGCCTCCTCGCTCAAAGCCAATACTAAAAACATCACGACAATTATCCAAAACAAAATATACCCAAGCATAGCACTCCCCCCTACTATGCCTTGGCTTGACAGTATACCACCTCACGCCCCTCATGTTTTACGCCACAGTATTAACTCCAACAAGCTGACCTTTAATTGGGACATAAGCGACCGAGACATTAGTTATTACATTCTTTATAAATTCAACCTAAATGAAATCATTTCACTCAATAATAGCAAAAATATTAATGCAGTGATTAAAGGAAATAATTACACCTGTAACCTTCCTCTACAAGACTGTGTGTACATCATTACTGCCGTAGATAGGCTTCATAATGAAAGTACTAATTTTAGTGGCACACTTATTGAGTTAAAATAAGCATGGATAATATTTCATTATTAGCTCATATTATACTATATTAGTAATATGCCTATGCTTAAAATCATTTTACACATATCAGCAACTCTAATCACTCTCACCTCTTTTAGCCAAGGGCTCAGCGATAGCATAAGTAAAGAACACGCTGAAACCTTTGCCGTACACCACCACGACACTGATATCGATCCGAAAATCACCAATACTGAGACATCACCCCTACCTGAAATAATTCCTTACAAAGATGTATTACTTGCTCTTAAAATAGTTGATGGAGAAACCAACACTCCTCTACAAGCATCAATCATTACAATTGCTCAATCCAATGCACGAGGACAAGGAATATGCGATACGGAAGGAAAATTTCATTTCAATATCAATAATAAATCTGTGATAGAGTTACACATTACTCATCATGGATATCACACACAAATAGACACCGTAGATTTTCAAAAAGAACACTTTTCAGGGGATATATATACGAAGACATATAAGTTAAATGTTTTCAGAAAAGGAGAAGTCGTAACACTTAGTAATATCTACTTTGAACAAGGCAAAGATGCAGTACTACCTACGTCCCACCTTTCACTAAACAGGCTTGCTGATTTAATGAAATTAAACCCATCAATGGTAATTAGGCTAGAGGGACATACCGAAACTCAAGGTTCTCATAAACAATTGGTAGAACTTAGTCTAAGAAGAGTAAATTCAGTACGATTTTACCTTATACAAAAAAACATCAAAACATCTCGTATCAAAACCGTAGGCTATGGACCAAATAAACCCGCCTATACAGGGAAAGACACAAAACTACAAAAACAAAACAGACGGGTAACTTTTACTGTTATTAAATTATAATTCATCTATACAGACAGTTAACGACTCTTTTCTAAGCGTAATAAGTTTTCAGCTTATCCCCATCAATATCTTCTTCAGATTTAAAATCAACATTTAAGTGAGGGGCTACAATTCCTTCCTCAAACTTCTGATTACCTATAAAAACCCTCACCTCATCCCACAAACCTTTTTCAATAAAAGATTTCAATAATGTGCTTCCACCCTCTACAATCAATGAAGTTTTATTACGCTTATACAAGTCAATTAAAACAGCTTCAATAAAATCATCTCCTTCCAGCTTTACATAAATAATATTATCATCTATTGTGTTTTTGACTTTGTTGTAAACAATTGTTTTCTGAGTCTTATCAAAAAAATGATAATCCAAAGGTAGATTTAATCTTTTATCAATTACAATCCTCAAAGGATCCTTACCTTCCACATCTCTCACATTCAATTTAGGATTATCATGTAAAGCCGTATTATAGCCCACCATAATCGCATCTTCATCTGCCCTGAGTTGATGTACCAGCTTTCTTGACGAAGCATTAGATATCCATTTAGAATCAAAGTTTTTTCGTGCCACAAAACCATCTTGGGTTTCTGCCCACTTCAAAATCACATAGGGGCGTTTCTTTTGCATATAAGTCAAAAACCTACGGTTCATAAATGCAACTTCTTCTTCCAAAACTCCCAAAACCACTTCGATTCCTACATCTTCAAGTATCTGAACACCCTTCCCTGCTACTAGTGGGTTAGGGTCTTGATTAGCAATTACTATCCTCTTGGGCTTCAAGTCTGCCAATAGCATAGCACAAGGAGGAGTTTTTCCGTAATGAGCACAAGGTTCTAAAGTTACATAAACGGTACTTTCGCTTATTAGTTTTTTATCTGCGACACTGTTTACAGCATTAGGCTCTGCGTGCAAACCTCCATACTCTTTGTGACAACCTTCTCCTATCACTTTACCATTATATACAATCACACAACCTACCATCGGATTGGGACTAACTTTTCCTTTCCCTCGCTTTGCCAATAATAAAGCTTGGCTCATATATATTTCGTCTTGGCTCATCAATTTAGTTTTTGTACTTTTGTGAAGCACAAAAATAAGAATTCTTCTCCAAGATAAGAAATGGACTTCACTACTACAGACGCTTTATACAAAAAAATTAAAAGAAAAGTAAAATGCACAGAAGATTCTCGTGAACGAAGAGCATTAACTTTATTGATAATGGATTACTTATTTGACATACAACAAGTTGATATCGTAGCCGATTATCCTATTAAACCTCCTACCACAGAGCAAAAAGAGAACATTGAAGAGATTACTTCTAGGCTTAATAACCAAGAGCCCATTCAATATGTTTTAGGTGAAACTGAATTTTATGAACTTCCATTTTTTGTATCTCCAGAGGTTCTAATCCCTCGCCCAGAAACCGAAGAGCTTGTACATCATATTATATCACAACATAAAAATGAATCACCCACTATACTAGACATTGGCACAGGTTCTGGCTGTATCGCTATTTCTCTTGCCAAGAATATCGACAACAGTAAAGTATTTGCCTTAGACATCAGCATGGATGCTTTAAGTGTAACACAAGATAACGCCAAAGAAAACGGTGTAAACATCCAGCTAGTACACGATGACATACTAAAACTTAACGATGCTGATCAACTACCTCAATTTGATATCATCGTGAGCAATCCGCCATATATCACAGAAAGTGAAAAAGATTTTATGGAAGACAATGTATTAGCTCACGAACCTCACTTGGCATTATTTGTAGACAACGACAAAGCTTTAATCTTTTATGATGCCATTACCGCTTTCGCTAAACAAAAATTAAAAAATGGTGGTCATTTATATGTGGAAATCAATGAACAATTCGGAAAAGAAACAGCAGAAATACTAAATTTAAATGGATTCACAAACGTAACCATACACACCGACTTAAGCAATAAGGAAAGATACATTAGCGGTGTTTTAGGATGATTTCAAAAATCTTGCTTTATCCTCACTCTTCGGGAGTAAACATTTATCTTTTCTCCCAAACCAAGAATATCTATTTTTAGCGAAAAAATCATACACATAATCTCTCAAGGGTCGAGGAATTATTTTGAACCCATATAAAACCTTCCACCAAGACCCCAGTAACCAAAACAACTCTAAAGAAGCACTAGACTTTATGAATACCTTCCCCTTTTTGAGTAAAACAAAAGTATCCATTTTTTCTAACGGGAACTGATATTCAAGGCTTAATTTTTTAGCTAAATTAGACTGGAGAGTAACAAAAAAGAACTTTTTATCTGTATCTTCTTTAATCACAAACTGCACCAAAGCACTACACATATTACATACTCCATCAAAAAGAATAATATTTTTATCCTCTATTTTCATTCTACTCAATTATAAAATATGATTTCTCTGCTATTTTTTACATTTTTACTATTCTAAAAGTATAACATTTTATCTGATGAACAAATTTACTTCCGTTATAGATACTGCTAATCCGCAAAAATTAGCCAATTTAGGACTTCAATTCAAGCAAGACCCTTTCTCTCACAAGAGTTTGGGAAACAATAAAACCATGGGAATTATCTTCCTAAACCCATCTCTACGAACAAGACTCAGCACTCAAAAAGCTGCACGAAACCTCGGGATGGATGCAATGGTTATGAACTTCTCAGAAGAAGGATGGCAATTAGAAATAACTGATGGTACTATAATGAACGGCAATACACAAGAGCACATTCGTGAAGCAGCCGCTGTCATTGGACAATACTGTGACATTATCGGCATTCGCTCGTTCCCTACTTTCGATAATCGAGAAAAAGACTATCAAGAAAAAATATTGAATGATTTTATTCAATTTTCGGGTAGACCTATCGTTAGTTTAGAATCTGCCACTCGCCACCCATTACAGTCACTCGCAGACCTCATCACCATCACCGAACTCAAAAAAGTAGAACGACCAAAAGTAGTACTCACTTGGGCACCACACCCTCGCCGACTACCTCAAGCTGTCAGCAATTCCTTTGCAGAGTGGATGAATAAAGCAGATGTAGACCTCACCATTACCCATCCCAAAGGCTATAACTTAGCCCCTGAGTTTGTAGGAAACGCACAAGTAACCAATAACCAAAAAGAAGCCTTTGAAGGAGTAGATTTTATCTACGCCAAAAACTGGTCAACCTACGAACCCTACGGTCAAATTCTATCAGAAGACAGCTCTTGGATGATTGACAAAAAGAAAATGGACTTAACCAATAACGGGAAATTCATGCATTGCCTACCAGTACGCCGTAACGTGGTCGTTGCAGACGATGTACTTGATAGTCATTACTCAGCTTGCATACAACAAGCGGGCAACAGAGAGTGGGCGGCACAAGCAGTACTCAAAACTATGCTAGAAAATCTATGACCCCATGAAAATTAACATCTTTAAAATTGGTGGAGACGTTGTAGACAATGAAGAAACCCTCGACAAATTCTTATCACTTTACGCCAATACATCTGGTGCCAAAATACTCGTACACGGTGGAGGCAAAATCGCTACTAAAATTAGTGCAGCACTTGGTATAAAAACCCAAATGATAGAAGGACGTAGAGTCACTGATGCGGAGACAATCAAGGTTGTAACTATGGTTTATGCAGGATTAGTCAACAAAACTATCGTAGCCAAACTACAAGCAATCAATCTAAACGCCATTGGTCTATCAGGAGTTGATGCTAACCTCATCCAATCTCATAAACGTATCCACTCAAGCATAGACTATGGCCTTGTAGGTGACGTAGACAAAATCAATACCAACTTCTTAACTACGCTACTACAAGGCAACTACAACCCAGTAATCTCCCCCATCACACATAACAAAAAGGGTGATTTACTCAACACCAATGCCGATACAATTGCCTCAACTATAGCTGTAGCCATGTCTCAAGAACATGACGTAAAGCTTAATTATTGTTTTGAGTTACCAGGAGTCCTCAAAGAGATTAATCAGGAGAACTCACTTATCCCAACCATCAATAAAGAGACATATCGTCAGCTTAAAAGTACTGGCATCATTTCTGATGGTATGGTACCAAAGCTAGACAATTGTTTTGACGCTATCCAACAAGGTGTTACGCAAGTCAGAATTTGTCACGCATTAAATATAAACACAGATATTGGTACAATTTTAAAAAAATAAAAAAAAACATTTGGAGCATTCCTTCGGGGCGGGCTTTCCACTATATCTTTCCGATAAAAAATCGAAAAGGATGCCGTTGCAATCCCTATGCCTCCCCATAGCCAAAAGTATTACACCACAAAAAAATGAAAGAAATAAAAACAATCAGCTCACTACTACACCTACTAGGAGCACTACCAGTAGGAGGGACAATTGCCACAGCACTTATCTGGTTCACCAAAAAAAATGAATCCCACGAAATCAACCAAGAAGGAATCAAAGCACTTAATTTTCAGCTTACCTTTATTATTCTAACAATGATAGCAGGCTGGTTTTCCAATAATGTAGCCTACGGAGTTCACATATTTGTAATTGTTTACGCAGTACTAATTGCTTACAAAACCTTTACTGGGAAAACAGAAGAATACCCTTACAGCTTTAAATTTATCAGCTAAATGGAATCACTCAGCAAAGACGCAATATCCTTATTAAAAGAACTCATCTCTACGCCATCCATTAGTAGAGAAGAAAATAAGACTGCCGATATTATTCAGCAACACTTACAATCAAGAGGAGTAGAAACCAATCGAATACTCAATAATGTATGGGCGAGTAACAAACATTACGACGCTAGCAAACTCACAATATTACTCAACTCTCACCACGACACAGTAAAACCAAATGCAGGGTACACCAACGACCCATTTACACCTATCACTAAAGATGGGATATTATACGGACTTGGCAGTAATGATGCGGGAGGATGCCTAGTGTCATTAATCGCTACTTTTTTATACTTTTATAATAAAGAAGACCTCAAATACAACATCATACTAGCTGCCACCGCCGAAGAAGAAATATCTGGAAAAAACGGTATCGAAAAAACCATTCCAGAACTTGGTAAGCTAAACTTTGCTATTGTAGGCGAACCTACCGAAATGAACGTAGCCATCTCAGAAAAAGGCTTAATGGTTCTCGATTGCACTGTAACAGGAAAATCTGGGCACGCAGCAAGAGAAGAAGGAGAAAATGCTTTATACAAAGCAATCAAAGACATACAATGGTTCAAAGAATATCAATTCCCAAAAACATCAGCATCATTAGGTAAAATTAAGATGTCGGTAACGGTAATTCAATCGGGAACTCAACACAATGTAGTACCAGACACTTGTACATTTGTAGTGGACGTACGTGTTACAGATTCTTACAGCAATACCGAAGTCTTAAAAATCATCAAAAGACATGTTTCTTGCGATGTACAACCTCGTTCTACAAGGCTTAGTTCGTCTGGTATAGACAAAGACCACCCTCTTATAAAGGCTTGTATTAATGATGGTTCTAGTACTTATGGCTCTCCCACAATGTCCGATCAAGCATTGCTAAGCATACCCTCTCTCAAGATGGGACCTGGGAAATCTGAACGATCTCATACCGCTGATGAATTCATCTACCTCAAAGAAGTCGAAGAAGGCATCCAAAAATATATCAATAGATTAAATACAATAGTATAAATACTAAAAACATAGCGTACAGCCTCCCGTAAGTTGGTTTCACGATTTCACTAGAAACTCACCGAAGGGGAGGGTTCCTGATTATCTTTTGGTAATAATTACTCTTTTTTTATCTGCTACAATTATATAACTGCCAGCGGGGAAGCTTTCAATGTCAATTTGATCAATAGACGAACTAAGTAACAATAAGCTACCATCTAGTTTATACACTTTTACTTCTTGTTGTTTCTGCTCAAAGAATAGCTCACCAGATGTAGGATTTGGATAAACTAGCAGTGCGTTCTGAGTATTTTGTCCATATAAACCATTAGGATTGCAATCTCCTGTTACTGCAGACAACTCGCCTTTAGCTACTGGAAATGTGTATTGAAGACAATAAAACAATACATAACTATACTCATTCATCGTCACTCCGCTAGGCACATCAAATGTAATACCACCACTTGTATGGCTTATCGTAGTTAAGTTGGCTACCTGAATTACTTCGCTAGCATTATAATTTTCAGTTTTAGACAAATACACTCTCACATCTGGTGGAGAAGATTCTTGTAAGACAAAATCGTCCGAAAGCCGAAGCTTTAAAATATCAGTTCCGTGTTGTTCTAAATGTGCAGTTCCTGTAACAGTGTAACCAGTCTTTACTAATGGTGCAACTCTTTCACATAAAACTTGCCCTATAGACGTAAGAGAAAGGAACAGTAGACTTAATAATAATAACTTTTTCATATTGATATACATAATAGTTTATTATGCAATATACAAAAACAAAGTATTATACCATTTTGATCGTAATATGCGTCTAGATTAGATTGAATTGTTTTTTGCATTATTAAGGCAAAATAATTTAGCATAACTAGTTACGATAGATTATTTTAACGAAGAGAATGTGAAAAACAAACAAGATAATTGACGTAGATT